>JAJDNB010000061.1 GCA_022340905.1 Deltaproteobacteria bacterium
TAAGTTGTTGTAAAAAGTTTCCCAGCTGATCTGCAGAAAAGGAAAAACCTGACAGCCTCAGACGGATTGAGGATTCTTCCTCACGCCCGCTGTCAATAGTCAGTTGGCTTAGCCAGGTGGCTTCATTCATCATGTCTGCCACTTTAGCTAATATTTGCGAGTAGGGAGCACCGAGAGTAATGTTCTCCAATCCCGCTTGCTCTTGCCGCATTCTGTCCAATTCCGCTTGCACCAACCTGATTTCATTTATTTTGCTGCCAAGATCTTGATGTTTTTGCTTTAGTTCCGCCAAGGTACGTTTTTTCCCCTGGAGTACATGTATTTGATAAACATAACAGCTCCAAATCAGACTGAGAGAGATGACCAGGCAACCTGCCCAAAAGAAGAGGTGCCGCAGAAATTCTCTGCGAACCAGAGTCTCAGGTGGAATTAGATTTGTCTCTCTCAGAGCCATGTTACCTTTCTCATGGCCAGGCCAAGAGCCAGGCCAAACGAACCACCTTCTGACAGATCCGAAAGTTTACCGTTTTCGGACAAACCCATTTTCGTGAGTGGATTGATCAGGCTAGTTGGTATATTCAATCTTTTCTCCAAGTAGTGATCTAAATGGCGAATAAAGGTCCCCGGTCCATAGATGTAGATCCCCTCGAGAACCGCATCCTGTCGCTCAGAGCGTGCATAGCCGATGACTTTATGGAATTCATGTACCAGTTCTTCAATCTGTGGGTTTATGATCTGGTAAATGGCGCGATACATGTCTCTCATTTCATCCGGATGGATTTTGTCGTCGGGCAGTTGACAGTCCAGACAATCTTCATAGAAAAGGCCGTATTTCTTCAGAAGAACTTTGGCCTTGTCGCTATCGGGTGAGAGTTCGAGATTGGCCTGGAGATTTTTTAAGACTGTTCGTATACCCCGGGCAACAGTGCGTTGAACCCAAATGGAGTCTTTGCTTACAACTGAGAGGAGGCTTTGGGAGTAGCCGATATTGCACAGGATTATTGAATTCTCTATGATCTCCTGGGGATAACTGTGGAGCCGCAGTAAAGATGAAACCCCGAAATCAACTACCTCCACGGTCATCCCGGCTGCTTTCAACAGAGAGAGATAGTTGGTCATCTGATCTTTACGAGCGGCAATAACGCTGGCCTTGTATCTATTCTCCTCATCCCCAGAGACAGAGGTAAGCGAGGGGTAGTCTATTATTGCTTCTTCTAGCGGAAAGGTGAGGTACTGCCTCGAGTTGCGCATGATGGCTGCTTCTACCGTTTCACCTTTGCCGAGCTGAAAGCTTATGGGAAAGCTGAGGATGTATTCGCTGGGAAAGTTGACCACAACTCTTTTGCCTTTGAGTCCTTTAGCCTTCACAATATCCCGTAGCACAGGAATCAAGATCTTCCTTGCTTCGAGAATGCCGCCGGTCTCATTGTCGTATTCACGATGTGCCAGCCCCCTAATTACGAGACCCCGCCTGTTTTCTTTCAGTTGGGCGGCGTAGATGTTGTTTTTGCCTATATCAATGCCTATAGGGTATTTGCTGTTTAGAGCGACCACAGTATTCTGCAATTCCTCGCCCGAGCGAGCAGGCTCGCGATGGCCCCCTTTATCAGAGAGGGCAACCAAGTGTAATCACTTAAAATCTCCCCATTTAATGGAGGGGAGAACAATTGTTTCTCTGGACAAATGGGATGTGCAAGCCTCATGCCATTAAAACAAACTCAGCCGTATCAACGGATGTCATTAGATTGGCTCGGCCGTATCCGTGGTCGCAGTCACGCCGAGGCGTGAATTCATGAAATATCCGGGCTAGTTCGACTGCCGATAAATTTGAGGTAGCCTCTCTATGGAAGAAGGTTCATAAACTGAAATATCTGATGGATAATACAGGGCGGCGTCAGTAGCCGGTTGGGTATTGCCGTTGAAGCCGCAAAAAAAGGTTCCAGCAATAGTGGTTATAATACCTGTGGTAGCGTCTACTTTTCTGATTCGACAGTTATCAGTGTCGACGATGTAGATGTTTCCCGAGGTATCTACCCATACGCCTTCCGGGTAATCCAGTTGGGCCTGAATGGCCGGTCCACCGTCGCCCGAAAAACCGGAGGTGCCATTTCCGGCCACGGTGGTTATGATCTGGGTTGTGGCATCCACCTTTCTGATCACATCGTTTTTCGTGTCTGAAACGAAAATGTTGCCGGCAACGTCCACATACACGCCAGTGGGTTGATTCAAAAGAGCCTCAGTGGCAAGTCCACCATCGCCCGAAAATCCAGCATCCCCACCCTGGCCGACCACGGTGTTTATGATCCCTGTGGTGGCATCCACTTTTCTGATGCAGTGACTGTGAGTGTCGGCAATGTAGAGGTTGCCTTCTTTGTCCACAGCCACATCATACGATTTCGCAATGCTGGCACCTGTGGCCAGTCCTCCGTCTCCTAGAAACTTTGCTGAGCCGTCGCCGACAACAGTGGTAATTATCTGGGTCTGAGCATCAACTTTTCTGACACGGTAGTTATAGGTGTCCATAATGTAGATATTCCCTGCTGAATCCACAAAGACACTGAAGGGATATCTGAGCCTGGCACTGGTGGCAGGTCCGCCGTCTCCGGAAAATCCTTTGGAGCCGGTACCGGCTACGGTAGTGATTATTCCGGTTTTGCCATTTACCTTCCTGATCCGATGGTTATAGGTATCAGCGATGTAGAGATTCCCAGAAGCGTCCACGTGCACGCCAAAAGGGTAATTGAGCCTGGCCCAGGTAGCCAGGATGTTATCCCCATTGTAGCCTGACCAGATGGTGCCGGCGGACTTGGTGAGGAAGCCCTCCTTGAGATCCACCTGTCTTATTTGATAATTGGAGGGATCGGAAATGTAGAGGTAGGAAGGAGCCGGAGATTCGTAGGCGAAAACGGAACCAGGTTTCTTGAGCGAGGCATAAATGGCTAGCCCGTAATCGCCGGTGTAACCTTCACTGCCATCGCCTGCAGCAGTGGAAATTACACTTCTTGTAACATTTACTTTTCTTATGCGGTTATTATCCGTATCGGCGATGAGAAGATTTCCCAGTTTATCCACCCAAGCGCTTTGTGGTTTGTTGAGCTGGGCCAGGGTTGGAGAGTCGCCATCTCCCGAATAACCATGATCATCACCGATGCCTGCTATGGTGGCGATTTCTATTCTATCCTCCGCTTCATCATAATAGGTCATTCTGATGCAGTGATTCTCGGTATCAGCAATATAAATGTTTCCGAAAGTATCGACAAAAACCCCACTCGGTTTGTCAAGTTGGGCCTCAGTGGCCGGTCCATCATCTCCAGAATAGCCATTACTGCCGGTGCCAGCGTCGCCGGCAACCGTAGTGATTACATTGGTGACGCCATCTACTTTTCTGATAACATTATTTTCCGTGTCGGCAATATAAATATTTTTGGAAGTATCGACAAAAACCCCGCCAGGTTTATTGAGAGAAGCAGAGGTGGCTGGTCCAGTATCGCCAGCGTAAGTATGGCCTCCGTTGCCAGCAACCGTAGTAATTATCCCGGTTTCACCGTCCACTTTTCTTATGCGGTGATTTTCCGTATCGGCAATATAGATATTGTCCAGTGCGTCGACAAAAACCCCGCCCGGTTTATCGAGGGAAGCAGAGGTGGCTGGTCCAGTATCTCCAGCATATCCATGGCTTCCATTGCCAGCAACCGTGGTGATCTCCCTGGTTGTGGCATCCACTTTTCTGATCACATGATTTCCGGTGTCGGCAATATAGATGTTTTCGTGACTATCGACAAAAACTCCCCCAGGTCCGTCGAGTCGCGCTTCCACTGCTGGCCCATTATCACCCGTATAGCCGCTGTATCCGGTCCCTGCGATGGTATCGATTATCCCGGTTGTTGTATCCACTCTTCTAATGACATTATTTTCCGTGTCGGCAATGAGGTAGAAAATTCTGGTCTGAGGAATTAGCTTAAAAGCAGTTGAGAATGCCTTAGTGGCCCCTCCGGGGACCGCAACCATAACCGTGACCACATCAGTGAAGCCGTCAACAGAGGCGTCCACCACTTTGCGATTGTAAGTGATGCCCTCGAATTCAATATTTTCACCTGCGCTGCTTGTTCGCCACCCAGGATTGCGACTCAGAGTCCAGGCAGCCTCTTCAAGGGCTGCTATCTGACCAAATTGAATCTGGCTGTTTCGAGTCTGGTTGGCCGTCACCCTGGCCTGCATGGAGGCGCGCCTGTTCATGCCCGCTGCCATTGCAGCCATGGCGAGCATCATCAGGACTACAAAGATGAGCACGTAACCCCGGTCGTCTTTATGTCCTCTTATCCGGTCCAGCATGTTTTAGAACTCAATGATTTCTGGTCAAAATCAAACAATAATAGGCAACAAAAGAATCCAGTAGCCAGAATCCAGAATTCAAAAGAAAAACAATCAAAGCCGATTTTCTCTCGACTACTGGTTACTAGGTTGTTGCCTTGAGCCTTGCGCCCCTAACTCCATGCTCTATGCTTTCTCAAATCCGCAATCCGCAATCCGAAATCTTAGCTCTCCAATCTTCAATTGACGTAAAATCCTCTCGCCCTGGTCTTCAACCTCACCTCGTGTTCGCCGTCACTCAGGGTTAACAGAATCTCCACCAGGTTTGGAGCCAACAAGGTACATTGGAAAGTGGTAACGCGTTCACAAAGCACCTTTTTCTCTTTGGAGTCATAAAGGTCTGCGGTTTCGTAGTCAGGCATCTCTTCCATGAGTTTCCAGTTGTTGCCATCGGTTTTGTCCAGATCAAAGGTGATTTTATCTGGCGGATCTTCTACAGTTCCCTCGTTCACTTGGCCGTTGTGATCATTGTCAGCATCGAGATAGCCATCACCCTCAGGGTTATAAGTATGGTTCACGTTGTTGTAGGTGTCGATTAAACGCTCATTCACAACAAGCTTATCCACCGAGGGCACTTCAATCTGGTCTGTTTCCTGAACGAACATCACCATGCGTTCCATGGCATACCTGGCCTGGGCCAGAAGCTCGGTTTTCTCTGTGGTCTGACGATGGGCGGAGAGTGCGCTCCCCATGACTTGGTTGAGACCGATCATGATCACCGAGAGAATGGCAATGCTGATGAGAAGCTCGATAAGGGTAAAGCCAGGTGAGTCCTTCATAGTAAAAGACTTCCTCAAGCTTTTGAGCCGAGCAAGCTTTCCCCTTGCCTTCAATCCGTTACTCGCTGTCAACTTATCATTCCAATATTTCACACCTGTGACCTCTTGGATGATTTCAGCAGAGCACCGTTGGCTAGAAGTTCGAGGAGGGAACTAATATTGGGATCTGCGAGTGGCGAAACGGACATGCTCCAAGGTGACACTAAGCTGCAGTAACCCGCCTAGGCCCCCGCTTGCATCAGTAATAGCCACGGTGGGGGTATAATTTTCCCCTTTAAAACTAAAAGTCTCCTTGTCCGCCTCAGCTGCAGAGTCAAAAAGGGTTGCCAGGTTAACGGGGTCTCCTTGGTTTTCATTGAGAGTGTCGAAATCGAGGGCCATGACTCGACTGAGAGTGCCCCTGGCCTGGTTAGCGAAAACAGCTGTTGCTTCGTCTGTGTTGGCGGTCAAGACGGCAGGAGTAAAGGCGCGGACCATGGGTACAAGGGCAATGGCAAGAATCAGCACCACCAGGACAATTTCGAGAAAAGTGAAGCCCCTGCAATTCAGTGGCGCAAGAGCTCGGGTTACGATGGAATTTCTCATAACTTTAGTCGACCCTGATCTTCCCGGTGGTTCCATCCACAGTGATGGTCTTGCTTTCTCCTGCGGAACTCAGGACAAAAAGGGAGTCGTCAGAAGAGGAGTGGCCATCAGGATGAAAAGAGACCGCCCCGCCAGTGGGCACTGAAGCGATGCTCACCCCTTCATATGTGTGGCTGGTGTCAAGGTCCACGATGTACCAGTTCTTGTCCAAGGGATTGATCACTATCCCGTAAACGTCTACTGGTGGTGTCTCATCATGGTGAGGGCTGGTGTCATCTCTGTACTTGTAATCAAATACCCTGAACCAGTTTCCGTCCACATCCGCTTTGAGACCGAAGGGTCGCTGATGAATCACAGCAAGGCTCTGGGCATATTGCAGACCGCAGACCATCTCTCGTGTTGCCTCGTTCAACCTGGCCTCGGTCATCATTGAATGCAACTGGGGCGCCACTATCACCCCCATGATTCCGAGGATCATTAGTACGATAAGCAAATCGAGGAGGCTGAAACCCTTGTTCTTCTGCCTAGCAAGCACCGTTCTGCCCCGCTCAGCAAACAATTACATGGCCGCGTGGGTATCACTGTCGTTGGCGAAGAAGAGCCCAAGGGGTGCGTAATAACGCCAGCCGGCAGTGCCACCGTCGCTCACCCTTGCGGCAGTAATGTCGTTTTGATCGAAGTCACAAACAACGTCCACCGCATTAGCTGGATCGGCCACATAAGGGTTCTGGGGCAGCTGTCCCAGCTTCAGATAGGGGCCAAACTTGAAAGTGGCATCTTTGGTCGCATTGGCTTGGCCGTTGATATCTGTAAACTGGGTAAGTTGCGCCAACAAGGCGGCTTTGGAGGCAGCATCGTCGGCTGCTGCGGTTGTCCCATCAGTCTCCGAGTACAAACCTGGGTACCTGTTGCCGTGCTGAGCCGCATACACTTCAATAGCGCTTCTCACCGTAGTCAGATTGCTTTGCAGGGTGTTCAGCCTGGCGTCTTCGGTGGAGACGGTTATCTGGGGAACAATAATCATGGCCAGGATTCCCAAGATAATTACCACCACAAGCATCTCAATCAAGGTAAATCCCGACTGATCCCTGAGCTTTTGAGTCCTAAACTCCCTAATCATCACAACACCTCCTCTAGTAAATGTCCTTCGACATTAAGATAAATCGTTGAAGTCTTGCATTATGCAAACTACATGCCTAATGTATGGCATGGGCTAATCTAAAGAGTGGCAAGATAACAGAGCCTACTATAACGCCCACTACTCCTCCCAAAAAAATCAGAGCAAGGGGTTCGATCAACGAAGCAATGTTCTTTAGCTCCCGATCCACTTCGATGTCGTAATACTCAGCCAGCCGCAGCATCACTTTGGGCAGATTTCCAACTTCCTCTCCCGTGGCCACCATTTGTTTGACCGAGTCCAGGACATAGGGATAGGAGGTGAAGGGTTGGGCGAACCTTCCCCCCTTCTCCACGTGATCGGTAATCTTATCTATGAAAAGCTTGAAGTATCGATTTTTGATGGTGGAGCGCGTTACCTCCAAGGCCTCCAGCAAGGGGACCTGGCTCTGCATCAAATGTCCCAAGGTCCTGAGAAGTTGGCAGGTATATATCTTGTTATACAGTTTTGACAATATAGGCCCGCTCACACAGACTCGGTCTATCACTGTTTGCCCAGGGTCGCTTTCCTTCCAAAACTTGATAGCGATGACGAGCCCGAGGGTAATGATGATGTAAGCCCACCAATAAGATCGTAGCGAAGCGCTGAGGACCATCAGGAATCGGGTGGTCACCGGCAGGATTTTCTCCTTGCCGGCGAAAAACGTAGCAAACTTAGGCAGCACTCCCACGAGAACAAAAACCACCACAATAATGCCGACCAGGCAAAGAATGGCAGGATAGGTCAAAGTGGACCGCAACTGGGCGATAAGGGCTAAACGTTTTTCCTGCATTTCCGCCAGCCTCTCAAGAATTTCCTTCAGAAAACCACCTGTCTCCCCGGCCTTGATCATACTGGCGTAGACATGACTGAATACGAGAGGATGGCGCCGCATGGCATCAGAGAGCTGTTGTCCCTCTTCTATGTCCCTGTGTAAACTGTTGATCACTTGCTTGAATGCGGGATTTTTGGTCTGCTTCTCGAGAGCTGCAAGTGAGTTGGTAAGAGGTGTTCCGACTTCGAGCATCAGGGCGAGCTGAGAGGTGAAGAAGATAACCTCTTTGGGTTTCACCGAAGACCTGCGGAATACATCCAGACTTATCCGCTTAGCCAGCGGGGTCGAGCTCCGCCCAGCCTTTGGGGAAACTCCTTGATCATATTGGTCAAAGCTTATGGCCATGAGATTTGGCCCCTCAATCCCCTCTTGTCCCCTGTCCGACAACATCAAAGTTCCCTCCCCCTCGACGGGGGAGGGTTAGGGTGGGGGTGATCCCCCTCCCCTTTATCCCCTCCCTTGACGGGAGGGGAAAGATAGCTGTTGGGAGGGGGGATTTTGAAAAGTTACTGTGCACTATTCAATTTGCTATTTTTGCCAGTCAGCTGAAAGCTGATAACTTCTTATGTATCAACTGATGTGACCCGTTTGACCTCTTCTATGGTGGTGACCCGCTCCAACACCTTTTCGTAGCCCATTACTTGCAGAGTTCCTTGACCATTTTTCCGCAGGTATTCGTGAAGAACATCAATGGTCGGGTTGGTCAGGATAAGGGACTGCAGACCCTCGTCCATTTCAAAAAGCTCATAGAGGCCGGTGCGGCCTTTAAACCCGGAGTCGTAGCAGTGAGAGCATCCCTTTCCCCTCGAGAGCTTGACCTGTTTGGTTTTATTACAACCCAAGTCCTGTAGCACTTCTTTGGGGGGGTAGTAATCTGATTTGCATTCAGGACATATAGTTCTGACCAACCGTTGTGCCAAAGAAGCCAACAACGAAGAAGATATGAGATAGGGCTCGATCCCCATCTCCAGCAGACGGGTGATTGCACTGGGACTGTCGTTGGTATGGAGCGTAGATAGCACCAGGTGTCCGGTGAGAGAGGCCTGAATGGCGATTTCGGCAGTTTCCCGGTCTCGAATCTCTCCCACCATGATGATGTCAGGATCCTGCCTTAACGCATGTTTCAGAAACCGGGAAAAGCTCAACCCGATGTACTCTCTTACCTGATTCTGATTTATACGATCCAGTTGATATTCCACAGGGTCCTCAATGGTGACCAGGTTCTTCTCAGGGGCGTTAAGCATGGTCATAGCGGAGTACAGGGTAGTGGTTTTGCCGCTGCCGGTGGGACCGCAGACCAGGAGGAGGCCGTGGGGTCTTCGCAAAAGAGATTTGAAGCGATCCAGGATCACCGGGGTAAAGCCCAGTGTGTTCAGGTCCAGCATGGCCTTGCTCTTGTCCAGGATGCGCAAGACCACCTTTTCGCCGTGTATTCCCGGCATGGAAGAAAATCTAAGATCTACCTTGCGCCCCTCCACATGAACCTGTATGCGGCCGTCCTGTGGTATCCGTCGCTCTGCGATATCCAAATTGGCCATAACCTTCAGCCTCGAAACCACGGCCGCATGCATCTCAATTTTCGAGGACATGAGCTCATAGAGCACTCCATCAATGCGTAGGCGAACCCTAAATCTGCCCGGTTCCGGCTCTATATGGATGTCACTGGCCCCATCTCGTATGGCTCTCAACAAGACCATATTGGTCCAGTTGACCACCGGACTCCCTTCAGCCATCTCGGCAATTTCACTGATCTCTCTCTCAAAGGAAGATTTAACCAGCTCTATGTCGGACTCATCTATGTGGGCCATAACCTCATCCATGCTAACCTCTTTTTGGTAGCATTCATGGATGGCGTCTATGATGTCGTCTACTCGGCAGAGTACGGGCTGAACCTCTAGACCGGTGATTTTGGAGATCTCATCAAAGACAAAAAAGGCGTGGGGATCAGCTGTAGCCAAGGTCAAGATGTTGTTGATCTTAAACATGGGGATTACTTGAAAGTGCAGGGCCTTCTCTTTGGGCAGAACATGTACAATCCTCGGATCAATCAACCCTTTGCGCAGCCATATGTGGGGGATACCCAGCTGTTCCCCTATGATAGTGGTCAGTTCCTCGCTGCTGAGGATGTCCTCCTCCAGCAAGAGTTGCCCAAGAGGCTTGGAAGTTCCCTTCTGAGTGCGGAGAAAGTCTGCCAGTTGTTCGGCTGTGATCAGACCTTTGCCGACCAGAATTTCACCAATTTTTTTCCTTCGAGGCACAAGACTGCTTTTCATCGCTCACTTTTGATGGCTTCGTGGATGTCCTGGTAAACGTGTAAATGAATCAGCCGGGTTGCAACAAATATGTCTCGACAGACCTCGTTCAAACCAATTATCTTTAAGCGATTTCCCTGATCTCTCAGCTCTTCGTGCATGTGCACCAACAGTTCAAGAGCTTCGCTATCCATGTAACCTACAGCCTTACAGTCCAGTATGATGTCGCTTCTCTGTTGTTTGATACACTCATCGAAGGTGGCTTGTATTTCTTCACGATTCTCATAGGTAATGGAGCTTTTGGGAGTAAGAACCGTTCTGCTGCCTACTCTTGCTATGGAGATTGCCGATGATGATTTCATCTCGAAAACTTCACTCCTCTAAGCTAGGCTCTCTCTCAAGTTCTTCCTCTAATACTTTTTTGAATACTTCAACCAACTCGGGATCCAACTGGCTGCCGGCCACCCTTTCCATTTCCCTCAAGGCCTCAGTTGGAGATTTGCCAGGGCGATATGCCCGGTTGGAGGTAATGGCATCGAAGGTGTCGGCAACGGCAATTATCCTGGCCTCAAGCGGAATATCTTTCCCTTTCAGCCCACCGGGATAACCCTTGCCATCGTAACGTTCATGGTGGTGCAACATGCCGGGTAGAGAACTGGCCAGCTGCTCGAGGGGCTCGAGAATAGTGTGTCCTTTCCTAGGGTGGTCTTTGACAATTTGATACTCTTCGTCCTCAAGGCGCCAGGGCTTGTTCAAAATGGACTCAGGAATGCCGATTTTTCCACTGTCGTGGAGAATGGATGACCACTGGAGCACCTTTTTCTGCTCCTCGTCGAGACCCATTCGTTCTGCCATGAGGAGTGAATACCGGCAAACCCTTTCGGAATGGCCTCGGGTGTAGTCATCTTTGGCCTCGATGGCATAGACTAGCGACTTGACCATGTTGATCACAAAACGTTCCAGGTCACGATAAAGATCCGAATTAGTTATGACCACAGCAATCTGCTCGGCCATAGAATTGAGAAGCCTTAATTCACTTCGCCGAAAGATCTCAGCCAAATTGAACGACACCAGGCCCATCCAACCGTAAAATTTGTCGTTGTGTTTCATCTTCACCGCGAGAAAACGGTAGGGCCCTGCGGCGTATTCCTCGTATGCTGGGGTTGTTCGCGAGTCATTGACAATAAAGTAGTCCTCTTTTAAGGAGGGCGAGCTGAGAGGGATTGAATCAAGCAGTGTGTTGATAAAGACATCCTGATCGGAGACCATCTTGGACGCTGTTGGGGTGCTGAGGACAGAATTGTACTCCGGCCGCTCCGGGAGTCTGGCGAAGGCAATGTCTGTTCGCATGGTATCCATCAGGTCTGCAACAAGATCTTTCAGCATATCACCTGAGAAGGTTATTGATCTTACCCGGCCGGCAATCCTGGCATAGAAGCAGAGCTGTTCGAAATTATCGGTCAATTCCTCGGCCATCTGTTCCATTTCTTGCTGGGTGCTGAGTCTGTCTTCTAGGAGCGTTGCTACCTGGCTGAGGAATTTTTCCATCTCGGCGACGGCAGGGGACGGTTCCCTTGCCGTTATTTGCGATTGTGGTTGTTTGTGAGAATTCGAGCCAAAAGCAATCAGAGAACCTACCACCAGGTCACCTTCTTTAATGGGAACGCCAAAGAGTCCCTCCCCACCATTGGACTGAACATGATGGAATTTAGCCTCACTCATGATCTGCGCGGAAAAATCCTCCACCTCCACCAGGGGAGGAGCCATGTGCTCATCAGAGTTGGCAGAAAACAGCAAACCTTCCTCACTATCCCAGAGCTGGAAATTCAGTTTGCTGATCTTGGCAAGACTTGCCAGGAATTCTTTGGCCGGGCTCATTCTTATCACCCCTGACCGTTAAAGTACTGGTCAACGCATTTCAACATGGTCGACAAACTGAAGGGTTTCTCCACGAACACGGTATCCTCCATTTGGTTGATCCAATCTTGCTCGGTAGGAGAAATCCGACAAGTCATTACGATGGTTAGAAAAGGTCTTTCTTTTTTAAGTTCATTTACCCTTTCACACAGGGTCTTGCCGTCGAGCTTGGGCATCATGATATCGGTGATTACCACATCTGGCTCGTGAGCCTTGATTAGCTCGAGCCCCTCCTCACCATTTGTGGCTGTACGTACTCGGTAACCTTGGTTTCTGAATTTGAGCTCGATTACTCGCCGGATATGGGCTTCATCGTCGATGATCAGAACTAACTTATTGTTTTCCAAGGTAATATTCCTCTCTTGGCAGCCTGATAATGAAGTGGCTTCCCTCGTCAACCTTGCTGGTGACTTCGATCTCTCCACCGTGTAATCTGATAATCTCTGAAGTTAATGCAAGGCCCAGGCCACTTCCGCTCTGCTCAGTGATGCGGTCGTCTGCTGAACGGTAGAATTTGTCGAAGATGTGAGGGAGATCTTCCTTTGAGATGCCGTAGCCATCATCGATAACCTCAAAAACAACGAGGTCATCCTGTTCGGTGAGTGTGAACTTAATGTGGCCCTTTTTAGGCGTATATTTCACTGCGTTACCCAAGATGTTAATGATGCCGACTTTTAGTAGCTCTTTGTCTCCGAATAAGGATGGAAAGTGATCTGGCAGGTTTCTCTCTATAGCTATTTTTTTCTTTTGAGCGGCTCCTTCCACAGTCGTGAGGCAATCGTCAAAAAGCCAATCGCTTTTAACCAACCCCTTGTTAAGGGTCAAACTTCCCATCTCAATTTTCGAGATATTCAAAAGGTTCTTTACTAAACGCGTCAATCTTCTCGTTTCGTCGCTAATGGTATTATAGAACTCCTTTTGCATTTCCATATTGTCGATCTCATCCTCCATCAACATTTCATTATATGAATTAATAGTTGTCAGTGGTGTGAGTAACTCGTGAGTGATGTGAGTGATAAATTCATGCTTTGCTTTTTCAGATGTTTTTTCAGTTGTTATGTTTTTAAAGGAAATAACTTTTCCAATTACGCCTTCCTCCTTGCCCGTTAAGTAATTAAGAGAGACCTGAAAAAATTCTCCTGAAGCCAACTCGGGAAAAGTAGCTTCCATGTAGCCACTATTCTTACTGTGCTTCAGGTCCTCTTGTTGTAAAATGAAAGCAGTAATTTGATCATGCCCCAATACTTCAGCTAGAGGATGGTCAACAACCTCATGACGAGTCTTTTCAAGAAGATTTAACATGTATGTATTGATATGAGTTATGTTGTCTTGAATATCTGTGACAATGATACCGTGGTTTATTGAATCAAGAATGTTGAAGACATTATTCTTTTCGAAAGAAATTATTCCACATTTAGTTGTCAAGTTGACGTTTTCTGTTTGGATTTTTTCGTATTTTTCCTTTAGCTTAACCACCGATTGCTCGAGTTCCCTTATGATCTCGCTAACTCCTCCATTCTTTACTTGAGCTGAAGGCCCTCGGCTTGAATCCTGGTAGATATTTCTGAAGTTTTGATTGACTTCTTGGAGCGGGCGAAGTGCCAAAGTGACCCCATAGTAAACCAAGACTCCCATGGCAAAAGTGAAGAAGGCCATCATAGCCATAAGCTTCACGCGGGAGGCAGAAAATATGGTGATCGGGGGAAGGTCGAAGCCCATTCTTACTGTGCCGCTCTTTTGTCCGTTTTGATAAATTGGTTTGGCGAATTCGTTGATGACATCGTCGGTTCCGTCCATTTTGAAGGTCTGGTGAACGAGCCCGTTCACATAAAGAGATCGTTGTCGTATGTCAGACGGTATTTTGTCGATCACCTCATGATGGGCTAGGGAGAGAAGTGGTGCTCCGGTCTGATCATGGACAATGCAATAGACCAGACCTTCTGAGGTGACGTACTCGGCGAGGGTCTTGACAATAAACTCACGTTTGCCTGTATTGAAGTCCTCCATTGGATGAAGGGCCATGAGACTGACAAGATAGTTTCCCCTGTGCCTGAGCTCTCTCTCTCTCTTAGTCTCTTCATGCTGAATGAGACTGTGGGCAAAGATAATGATGCCGACAAGAAACATGGCAGTCGTTGCAATGCCGAACCGTGAAATTCTCATGGGACTTTCCTTTTTAACCGGGAATCGCTGTGGACTCCCGGTTAATCTGTTGATTCGGATGGATGGGGTAAATGTTTATTTTGTGTATGTTAATGCAAATTTTGTGCTCAAGTGCCAGATGGAGATAAAAACACATTTTTTAGCCAAAGACCTAAAATTATAAGAATATAAGGTGCATGCCAATAAACGTTTAATCCGATGTTGGAATACTAAAAGTGCCCTCTCCTCACTAGGAGGAGAGGGCCTCGGCACACCTTGTGCCGATGGTTGGGGTGAGGGGGGGGATGAACAGCCCTATTTATGGGCTTTGTTATCTGCGGCGTGCCGCAGAAATCGTTCTAGTTTTTAAAATGCTGACTCCTCAGGAGTTACCTCGCCAGTCTCGTCGACTGTGGTTCCCTCGGTTATTGGAGGCGCGCCCATCACCGCGGGTTGTTCGGTGACCTCAGCAGCAGTCTCTTCCAGAGGGGCTGACTCGACGGTGGTTTCCTCGATTACTTGTGAAGCATCCGTCACCACGGGTTGTTCGGCGACCTCAGCAGCAGTCTCTTCCACAGGAGCTGTCTCGACGGTCCCTTCGGTAGTGGTTTCCTCGGTTATTAGAGAAGCATCCGTCACCGCGGATTGTTCGGTGACCTCAGCAGCAGTATCTTCCACAGGAGCTGTCTCGACGGTGGTGGTTTCCTCGGTTATTTGAGGAGCATCCGTCCCCGCGGATTGTTCGGTAACCTCAGCAGTAGTCTCTTTCACGGAGGTTGTCTCGACGGTCCCTTCGGTAGTAGTTTGCTCTACTTCTTGCACCACTTGGTCGCTGCCTTCATCAACCGATTCAAATACCGCCTTCTCCTCAGTCGATGTCGTTGCAGTATCTTCCTTTGAATCATCGCCAGGCCACACCACATCTAGAGTTTGCCAGGCCTGACTGTCTGGCTGGTCTGACTCTATGGTCAGGCAATAATCAGTCTTATAGAAGCGGAGGAGTGGTCGAATTACCATGACGTAATAGTAGCCGTCCTCCGGCAGATCTGCCGACATATCAAAGGGCATCTGATCTTTCTTTCTTGCCCTGAAGTCCACATTGGGAATCGCATCTCGAATGCCCAGGAAAACCCGCCCCTTGCCTCTATAGTTCAGCCAGTACTGAACCAGTGGGCTTAGTGCGGTCTCCTCGCCAGCCACCGCAGCCTCCTCTCCCTCTGGTGCCAGTCTCAAGGTGACTTTTTCACCTGCCTTGCCCTGAAACTTGAACAGACCGATGGCGCGATGCAAGGGGTTATTTTTAAGTTTGAGCTTGGAGAGTTTTGGAGTGTCAGTTTCAGAACTGGCAGCAGTTGTGCCGGTAAGGGTCGAAGAACAAAGGGTTTTTACTGGCTCTTCATCCGGGGGAGCCTCCCCAACCACAAAGGTCAGGCCGCTTACCCCGGCTATGGGCTCACCGATGAACCCAACTTCGGCAGTGGAAAGGTCCGCTACATTGAAAAGATTCCCTGAGCGATCAATACCGTAGAGAAGGTCCTTATCGCTGAAATCGAGAGCCATGATGTCTTGGGATAAACCAGTAAGCGGTACTTTTACAGATTCAACGGGTGACAAAGTCAGATCAAATTTGATCAAATAGGTTCCGCTTGCTCCATACAGTTTCTTTTCAACTGGATGGTATGCTAGACTTCTGGTGAGCGGAATTTCTGAGGATGAGGACAGGACGACAGGTGCTGTGGCACCAGTCGCCTGATCGATAGTCACAAGAGTGTATTTTTCAAAGCCGGATTCATCGTATTCAACATAAACTCCGTAGAGTGTATCGTTAACCAATTCGAGAGCAAGAAAGCCCCCAAGCTCGTAATTAAAGGACTTAATTTCAGCACCTGTATTCGGGTCAACTACTATTATGCGGCCGGGAATATTATCGATTGTCACAAAGAGCACTTTGTTACCAGGGTCATATTCTATGTCGGCTATGTTGCCGTACTCAAAGGGGAAACGAACTTTGCTCGCCCCGTCCGCAGGATTGATATTGAGAAGAGAGCCGGGGTCGGAGCCAGTGGCACCCAAGAGATCACCTAACTTGACTGGTTCTACCGGAACCGGGGGGATCGAAGGATCAGAGCAACCGAGGAAAAGGTTGTAACTGCCGGTATCACCACCTGCACCGCTCGTTTGAGCACTGATAGCAAAGTAATAGGTCCCATCCACATCAACAGTGATCTCAAGATAAGGGTCTACACCAAGTTCCTCTCCTGGCGCTGGGGAATCATCACTGGCATCGACTGGCATCGCTGTGCTATCGAAAACTTCCAACAAGGAGTCAAGGGCCGAAAGATCATCGGTGTCGACATCTATGGTCAGGACTTGGCCGGCCACAAGATCGATGGAGTAATAATCAACTTCATCAGCTGAAGTAATTTCCCCATTCCAACTTGTTGGAGGATCAGCGCAGGTAACAGCAGTTGCATTGATGAAATCTGAATCAGTAGGTTCGGCCGCATGAACTCCTGGCACAGCGCCACATAATAAAATGATAAGAGCAAGTAGGAATCGTCTAAACGTGGGTTTCATTGTACATCCCCCTGCATTGGGATACCCCAAAATAAGGTTAGTCTTGCGTACGGTCCCTCTCTCGCAAAAGTGGTGCCAAGAAATTTACGTATAAAAATATTAGAAAAATCATATACTTATCTGTACGAAGGTAATTCGACCGGTTATGGCCAAATTTTCATATATTGCCAATTGACCAGATATTGTTTGGCCAAAAGGCCAAATGGAAGGGTTTGTAAAAAACCAGAGGAGGTATTCAGGCTTTCAGGAGGAAGGGTTAAAGGTATTACTTCTATTCAATTATATATTTAATATTTCATTACTTTTTATCAATGATACTACTAAGACTAGAGTAAATTTGGACTCCAATTTAGTGAAGCGTTCGGACCTGCTGGACTGCCAGAAGAAGGTTGGTTCAAGGTTGCTCACTGCGTGATAAAAGAGGGATAAATGTGAAAACTTTTTCCCTTTTTATCTTTATCAACATTACTTATGCATATAACTAATGCCATCGGATAAGGCTAACTGACACAACTCGAAGAACAAGTGAACAAGCTTCCTTTCATTAATTAGTGTGCATCAATACATATCTTTCCCCTCCCCTGGCGGGAGGGGATGAAGGGGAGGGGGGAATAATAAATGGTTTAAATTCCTATTGTTAGATCACCCCCACCTTTATCCTCCCCCGTCGAGGGGGAGGAGTCTTTAAGGTTTCTGGATGGAGACTACTTAAAGTTTTTTGAGCGGTTTTAAAGTGACATTAGGTGGCTAGGGTTAATGCTCCAGTGGGCTGAGCAATAAAGTTCGCTTCTGTGTGAAAACTTTTTCCACTTCGCCTTCCACCTCAGCGTTACATTGACACTCCCCCAGGGCCGTGATAGATAGGTGACCATGTGGAAGAAGAAGCGGCAAAACGTCTATTTGGAGCAAAAACAAAGGTTTCGAAGGCGACTGTTTGCCGGGTTCATCATTGTGCTCGTCTCACTAGGAGCATTTGTTTTAACCATAGGGGCACGGAAGGAACCTACCCCGAAAAGTTCACCCACGGTCATCTATCCGGGCAGATTCACCGAAAAGAAGAATTTCCGCCAGTCTGTCCGCAGGGTGACGCATTCAATCAGAAGGGGAGACAGTCTTTACCAAATACTCGTCAGTGATGGAGTTGATCTTGGAGAGGTGGGCGACCTTCTGGAAGTCTGTAAGTCTCTGCCTGAACTCAACGGGTTAAGACCGGGTGAACTTCTAAACCTCTTCTTCGCTGTAGCGGACCAGCAGTTGACCAAGATTCGTTACCACCACAGCGGTGACAAGGTGTTGACCCTTGTCCACGGGGACCATGGCTGGATAACCAGTCAATACACAGAGCCGCCGGTCGTTATTCCAGCTCTGGCGCAGGGCACCATCAAAGACAGCCTTTATCAAAGTGCAATGGATGAAGAGATTGATTTTGAGCTGGCACTGGAACTTGCCGATATTTTCGCCTGGGACATTGACTTTTTTGTGGATCTTCGGCCAGGTGACAATTATACTTTTTTATATGAGCAAAAATATAGAGAGGGCAAGTTGGTTGGCAACGGGCGAATTACTGCCGCACACTTCCATAATGACTTCACCCGCCATCTGGCCTATTATTATAAGGTTCCCGGTAGAGCTGCTGATTACTATGACCAACAGGGAAAGTCGTTGCGTAAGCAGTTTCTCAAGTCTCCTCTCCGGTATTCCCGAATCAGCTCCGGGTACTCCCAGCGAAGATTACATCCCATACTGAAGATCTATCGTCCCCACCCTGGGATTGATTACGCAGCACCCGTTGGAACGCCTGTAGCGACCGTGGGCGACGGACGAGTGATCTTCAAAGGGTGGAAAAACGGCTACGGGCGCTTTATCGCCATTCGGCATAATAACCGCTTCACCACCACTTACGGGCATCTATCGCGCTATGCTGCAAAGGTCAAAGTGGGCTCGATGGTGAAGCAGGGTGAGGTCATTGGCTACGTAGGGGCGAGCGGCCTTGCCAACGGCCCTCATCTGGACTTCCGGATGAAAAAAAATGGCAGCTTTGTCAATCCCCTGAAAATGCGCTTTCCTGCTGCTCGGCCGATTCCAGAAAGCCACATGCAGGATTTCAAAAAGCGGGTTGCTTCTTTGGAAGAAACGCTCGATCATTTGATTGCGCAGACCGAAGGGCAGAGTGAATCGTCTACGGCTTTGGCGGTTTCTGAAGGTTTGTGAGGATAGTAGATTATAGCCAGGCATAAAAAACGAAGGAGAAAACCATTGCACCGACTTATCATCTCCATTCTGGGATTGATTTTGAGTATCTCTGTCTTGAGACTGGATGTTGCCTATGGCTATTTGCTGCCGCCACAACAGCTCCTGGAGTTTGTCGCCGATAGAACTGACAAAATATACAATTTTCGCTTTGAGGCAGAGGTGGAGAGTCCCGATCCCGAGGTGCCAGATTCAATGATTAAGAAAGAAGTGGTGTATTATGCTGCCCGCCCCGATTTGCTCCGGCTGGAAACAGAGGGAGAAGTCGATGACTCCACTGTTTTGATTGGAGGAGGGAAAAGACTCGTTCTGCTGAATGGCCAACTCTCAGTCGAACCAGCGCGCCATGAGGACATCTTTGCCCTTCTGCTTCATGCTGATTCGCTGCAGACCCTTGAAATGCTCCTTACCGAAGAACACGTGGATTTGAGTCAGGTACATCTGGGTCGTTTGGGCAAACAAATTGCTTACGTAATCGGCGGCTCGCCTAGGCAGGTGGGGGTGCCTCAGTTTTGGTGTGATAAAGACAACTTCTGGCCCATAAGGCTCATAGGGCGCAGATCATCTTCTGGTGTCGACGATCTGGTTGACATCCGTTTTCTTGCCTACCAGGAGGTGGCCGGATCAGTCTGGCTGCCAACCGTCATCGAGTTTTACCGTCAAGATCAGCTTTTTTGTCGGATGACCGTGCAAACCATATCTTTCAACGAACAGCTACCGGATTCGCTCTTCGACATGGATAAATTTGTGGTCGAGCACCCTTCACTAGCTCCGCCAACAGAGCCCACCGAGAAACCTGCTGAAGAGCTGGAAGAAATGCGCCGCTATCTTGAGAAGAAATATGAATAACATAGCCGTTTGCGAGCTTCCTCTTTCATTCGATTCAAAAGCTTGTTATCCAAGTTGAATGTGAGATGTGGGATCTGAGATTTCAGGTAGAGATGTTAAATCTCATATCACATATCACACAGCGGATGCAGATCTTGTTTCGTATTCCATATGGTCCAAGGACACAGGGTCTGCCTGGTATCCTGCAGGTTGAGAGCACAAATGAGCGTGCTTTATGTCGAGGTGGCAGTGGCGCTGCCGGTAATCGGTACCTACTACTACCGAGTGCCCTCAGAGTTGAGGCAGAAGGTAGCAGTGGGACGACAAGTACTGGTGCCTTTCGGCCGAAGGCGGCTTACAGGATACATTCTCGAAATAAAACAGCAGTTGCCCGCGGATGTGGAGGTTGCCATCCGCGATATTATTCAGGTACGTACAGAGGAGTGCCATTTCAGCGAACCCCATCTCCCCTTTTATCGGTGGCTAAGCAATTATTATTTGGCCCCTATGGGAGAGGTAATCCGGTCAGCTTTGCCAAGAGGGACCAGCACCAGCACCCGCCGAAT
Organism: Deltaproteobacteria bacterium; assembly: GCA_022340905.1. Classification (GTDB taxonomy): domain Bacteria; phylum Desulfobacterota; class Syntrophobacteria; order BM002; family BM002; genus BM002. The sequence goes on from JAJDNB010000061.1 coordinate 20,259, forward strand.
TGCTGGAATTAGTGAGGCTGGTCTTGTTGCTCTCAGAAAATCGTCTCTTGAGGACGAAGAGACCGCCGTGCTTTCCTTGCTCCGAGAACACCCCCCAATGACCCTGAAACAGATTCGGAACCGTCTGCCGGATTGCAATGCAGGACTGATTTGCCGCCGACTCGAACGCAGAGGGTTGATCCTCTGGGAGGATCAGCTGCAAGAGCCCAAGATAAAACCTAGATACTTGAAAATGGTCAGGACCTCGCAAGATCTGGATGTGACAAACCTCCATGAACAAGAACTCGAAGCAAAAGAGTTAGAGATACTTACCCTGTTGAAGGCAGGCCCACGTCTTCTCAAGGATCTCAAAGAACAAGTAGGAAATGGCTATTATTGGATTCGCAAGATGGCAGAGCGAGGACTGCTAACTGTGGGAGCGGAAGAGGTGTATCGGGATCCTATGGGTGCAATTGCAGTTGAATCTAGCCCCCCACAAGAGCTCAGTGTCGATCAACAGCAGGCGCTTCAGACCGTCTGCCAGGCCCTGAAAGAGAGAAGTTTTGCCAGTTTTTTGCTCCATGGAGTCACTGGCAGCGGCAAGACCGAAGTATATCTGGGTGCTACGGCTGAAGCCATGCGCTTGGGCCAGCGAAGTCTGGTGTTGGTGCCAGAGATTGGACTTACTGCCCAGATGGAGGGACTTTTCCGCCAGCGTTTTCAATCCAAGGTGGCCATCCTACACAGCGGCCTTGGCAGCGGCGAGCGCAGAGATGAGTGGGTCCGAGTTCGCAGGGGAGAAGTCGATGTGGTAGTGGGCGCCCGCTCCGCACTTTTCGCCCCCCTCGACCTACTGGGTCTCATCGTAGTTGACGAGGAACATGACGGCTCATACAAACAGGAAAGAGGTCTTCACTACCACGGGAGAGACGCGGCGGTGATGAGAGCGAAAATGGAACGGGCTGTTGTAATCATGGGGTCTGCCACACCCGCCCTCTCTTCCTTTTACAATGCCCTCAAGGGTAAGTTTCGTTTGCTCAGCCTGCCTGAACGCATCGATAGCAGACCTCTGCCCAAGGTAACCATCATAGACATGAGACACCAAAGACAGGGAGATCTTATATCGCAACCCCTGCGCCAGGCCCTGGCCGATACACTTACACACGGCAAACAGGCTCTTTTGCTGATCAACCGCCGAGGGTATGCCAATTTTCTTTTGTGTCGTACCTGCGGTCATGTTAGCCATTGCCCCAATTGTGCCGTGAGTCTCACCTGGCACCGGACGGGGGAGGAACTGCGCTGTCACTTGTGCGGTCTGGCCATGTCGGTTCCCTCCAGCTGCCCTCAATGTGAAGGCAAAACCCTGAAACCCTTTGGTTTTGGTACCCAGCGGATAGAAGCGGAGGTAAAGCGTCTTTTGCCGGGGGCCCGGGTGCAGCGCATGGACCGCGACACCACGCGGAGCAAACAGGCACACAGGAAGCTTCTGAATGATCTTCATCGCGGTCGGACCGACATTCTGGTTGGCACCCAGATGATAGCCAAGGGCCATGATTTTCCCAATATTACCTTGGTGGGGGTGGTAAGTGGAGACATTGCTCTCCAATGGCCGGATTTCCGTGCCGCAGAAAATACCTTTCAGGTCTTGACTCAGGTGGCGGGGCGAGCAGGCCGTGGAGAGAGCCCAGGGAATGTGCTGGTGCAAACGTACAACCCCGGACACTACAGTATTGAGTTTGCCAAGAACCACGATTACCTGGGGTTTTTCAACGAGGAGATGAATTTTCGTCACGAGCTGGGCTATCCTCCTTACCGACGCCTCATTCTCTTTCAACTCGCGGGCAATGTTGAGGAGAGGACCCAAGAGGCTGCGCAGTTGCTGGCTGCCAAATGTCAGGAAATATGCGGGAAGCGGTCAGAGTTGTCGCGGGAGTTGGAGATGCTCGGTCCGGTGGCCGCCCCCCTTGGTAAGGTTAAGGGGAAGCATCGGTGGCAACTTCTGCTCAAGTCGAAAAGGGTGGTCCCCCTACTCGATGTGGGTCGCCAGCTAGTAAATTGGGGCTATGGAGAATTCAAGGGATTTGGAGTGAGTTTGACTGCAGATGTGGATCCGATCTCGCTCATCTAGCCAGAATGTTTCATGAATTGCTGTTGCGAGACCACGAAGATGGGCGTGCCACCGGGCTAGCGAAGCTTTCAGCTTCGCGGGCGTAAGGCGCAAGGCTTAGGGCGTGGTGCACAACCCTTTGTTAAGGCAGGGAGAGGGTAAATAGTATTCCACTATTCCACTCGCATTTAGGGTCCCTCTGGGGGCACATGAAGGGTGGGCTCTTAGGCCAGGATTCTTTACTCTCCTTAGATATACATAACCATTATGGTGAGATCTGATTGGTTATTCTCAAAATCTTTCACAAAACCTCTTAGAGAGGCGATTTCATTAAAACCCAGCTTTCTGAATATGGTGCGGGTTTCTACCGAAGTGGGTGCAATCTCTGCGGTGAGCTGCTCGAGCCCAAAATAGGCGGCTATCTCTATCAGTTCTTGAATAAGACGGGTCGCCAGACCTTTTTGTCGGTATTCGGGATCATTGGTGATGCGGATCTCTCCTTGATGTTTGGTCCAACCAATCTGATTAAAATGTAAGGTGGCATTGGCCACAATCCGTCCATTATCTAAAGCGAGCATTGGCAAGACCACATCATAGTTCAAATCGTAAATCCAGTTTTTAATTACCCTTTCGTCGGTAACGTCATCCTTCAAGCCCATTCTATCTTCGGGGGGCATCTTCAGAAAATACTCGTGCAAAGCCCTTTGGTCTCCTTTTCTTAGGGGCCTAAGAGTGAGTTCCGTCCCATCCCTCAAAGTGACTTTCTTCGGATATTCATAAAGGATCATCAGTTCTCCTCTTCCAGAAAATTTTCTTTTACATTGTCATTTTGGGCATTTTAGACAATTTAGCTCACTTTAGGCATTTGTGACCCTAGAAGTACCACTCCCGCTCCACCATGCAGGCGATCCCCATGCCGGCAGCCAGGCCTACTTTCACATCTCTCCTTTGCATCTCGTAGAGAAGGGTGGTCAATATCCTCGCCCCACTCGAGCCCATGGGATGACCCAAGGCAATGGCACCTCCATTGACGTTTACTATTTCAGGATCAAGGTTCAGTTCTCGCAAGGATACAATGGATTGGGCGGCGAAGGTCTCATTTAATTCCACCAGGTCGATTTTTTTGTCAATCCCTGCCCAAACTTTATGGAGAGCGCTTCTCACCGCATAGATGGGACCGTAGCCCATTAGCTCAGGTTCACTCCAGTGGTAATCATAACCAGTTAGCTTGGCCATTGGCTTAATACCCATCTTGAAGGCCTTTTCTGCGCTCATAATGAGAAGAGCTACTGCACCATCAGCAACCGGCGAGCTATTTCCTGCGGTTATGGTCCCATCCTTGCCAAAGATGGGTTTCAACTCGGCCAATGTCTTAGGGGTTGCGCCGAGTTTAGGATTCTCATCTGTATCAAAGACAACCGGGTCTCCCTCTACTTGGCGAACTTTGACAGGCACGATTTCATCCTTGAAGCGTCCGGAAGCTATTGCTGCCTCTGCTTTGTTATGGCTCTTTGCGGCGTATTCGTCTTGTTCCTTCCTACTGATGCCAAACCGCTCCCCAACGTCTTCCGAGGTTGTGCCCTTCCTGCTATCGTCGAAGGAACACCAAAGCCCATCCCTAATCATTACGTCTATAGTCCCCTCGGAGTCTAATGCAGTTGGATCGGCGGTTTTCTGCAGGAGAAAGGTCGCCTCGCTCATATTTTCCGTGCCTCCGGCAACAACAATTTCAGCGTCGCCGGCTTTAATCGTCTGAGCAGCCAAAAATATGGACTTCATACCCGCGCCGCAAACCTTGCTCACCGTAAAAGAAGGGCTATATCGGCTTATTCCAGCACGAACTGCGGATTGGCCTGCCGGATTCTTTCCTAGCCGTGCTTCCAGCACGTTACCCATGATTACCTCATCGACCTTATCCGGACGAATTTTGGCTCTGGTGAGGAGTTCTTTTACCACAATCTCCCCTAGCTCAGCAGCAGGCACGGAACTCAGCTTACCCCCGAATTTACCTATGGCAGTGCGAACAGCACTGGCTACTACCACCTCTCGCATAAAAGCTCCTTCATCCTAGCTACTTCTGGCTTAGATCTTTAACCAGAACAGCAATATCTTGATAATCCCCCTGATGGACGTCTTTGACAAAATTTTTCAGGGTGGCTACCTGGTTGAAGCCGTTCTTCTCAAATACCTTAATGGCGTCTGTCTGGGATGCTATCACCCGAGCCGAAAGCTTGTCCAGGCCTACTGCGCGGGCGAGGTTTGAGAGCTCCTCCACCAGACGCGAACCCAAGCCGCGCTGTCTGACATCGGTGGAAATAGTGACCCTAATTTCTCCCACGTGCTTTTCCCAGCCGGAGGTTTTCCTATGGAGAGTGGCGTTTGCGAGTATTCTATCTCCATGCTCCACCAGAATCGGCAGAACCTTGTCGTAATTGATCTCTCGGCACCATTTCTCCACTAATCTTCTGTCAGTTGGGTCGTCACGCAGGTATCTCAGGTCCTCTTCGGGAAGGGAGACAAAAAACCTGTAGAGAGCCTCCAAATCGTCGGCGACCATGGGCCTTAGTCTGCACGTGAAACCGTCTTTAAGTTTCACCTCTTTAGGATATTCTTGCAGCATATCTCCTCCTCCATATTACCAAATCACAGGCTAAGCAGAGGTCATAGTGGTCAGGGCAACAGGAGTTTAATTGCGCTCAATCTGATTCGAAGAGTTAACAAGGTTCAACGTGCCTGTCAATCAGAAAAACCGCCGTTTTCAGAAGAGCGCGGTGAGCCCTCAACGTTCAGCCCTCAGCAAAATATATGCAAACACAACGTTTTAGGCTGATCCCGCCTAGGCAGGACTGAATGCCTACAGCTCTATCCAGGAATCTTGGATTCCCGGATAGAAACCAAATAAGAAAGTGGATGCAGACGGTCACCATCATCCGATTCAACTTCTAAGTCCGGTAACACTCCTCTAGTGAATAGAAAAGTGCTGCAACAGAACAAATAGCGCGATGAAAATCTTCGAGGGAGAAACGCTCATTAGGCGAATGAGCACCGTCATCAGGACTACCCCATCCCAAAAGAAGGATGCTGCCGCAGTCGAGCACATCCTTGAATAGACCCACAATGGGTATCGAACCACCTTCTCGAATGAATACCGGTTTTTTGTCAAAGCCGAATTCGATAGCCTTGGCCGCGGCTACCATGGCTGGTTGGTTCCGCTCGATCAGGACGGGATCGGAGCCATGCATTTCTGCAATCTGAATTTTCGCAGTAGATGGTGCAATGGAGCGAATAAAGCTCTTGAATTGTTCATTAATAGCAGATGAGCGCTGGTTGGGAACCAATCTCATGCTCACTTTGGCTCCAGCTTTGGCAGGGATAATGGTTTTTGCCCCCTCTCCGGCAAATCCACCCCAAATACCGTTTATATCGAGGGTAGGGCGGGCTGTTTTGCGCTCCATTATGGAGTAGTCAGGTTCACCGGTTAATTGTTCAACTCCCAGATATTTTTTCAACTGCATTTCATCAACTGGCAAACGAGACATCTCCAGCCGCTCGTCTGGTGGCAGTTCTAACACATGGTCATAAAAAGAGGGTATAGCAACGATCCCGTCAGTATTTTTGAGACGGGACAGCATTTCGATAAGCTCCTGTATTGGATTAGCTACGACCCCACCAAAGCTTCCAGAATGGAGATCGAAGTTGGAGCCCTGTATCTGTATCTCCAGATAACAGAGTCCCCTCAGTCCATAAGTGATAGCAGGGATGCCGGGAGCGAACTGGGAACCGTCCGATATAGCAATGACATCAGTTCGTAGTAATTCTCGGTTTTTTTGCAAGAACTGGCCAAGATTGGGACTGCCAATTTCTTCCTCTCCCTCAATCAAAACCTTTACATTTAGGGGGAGCCTGCCAGTGACTGAAAGCAGTGCTTCCATGGCCATCAAATAGGTGAGGCATTGTCCCTTGTTATCTGTGGCTCCGCGAGCATAGATGTAGCCCTCCCTGATACTCGGGGAGAATGGAGGGGTAATCCATTCTGCCAAAGGATCGGGGGGCTGTACATCGTAATGCCCGTAAATAAGCAGTGTGGGCAGACTCGCATCAACGAGAAGGTGGCCAAAGACCACCGGATGGCGTGCAGTCTCATGAAGTTCTGCTTGGAAGCCTAATTTCCCAAGCTTCTTTGCGACCCACATGGCAGCATGACGGATATCTGCGGCATGTTCCGATTCGGTGCTTACGCTGGGAATCCGAAGGAATTCAGCAAGTTCTTCCACATACTGCTGACTGTTGGCGCTGATCTCATCTACTACTTTGTGGGGAACCATGGCAATCTCCAATTCATGTTGAATTCTATCCATTCCAAATATTTTTTTCATCCCCATATATTCACAAATGAACCTTATTCGACTCAGTTTCTATGTTGGACCTATTTACTTTGTCCAGGCTCTATTGTATCTGTTGCAAGTTCCCCGGATTCAAAACCCTAAATCCTAAGCACGAAATCCGAAACAAATTCAAATGATCGAAATCCAAATGACCCAATCGAAAATTTCCGCCGAAAGTATAGCCCCTCCCCGACGAAAGAAGTCTTCAGCCGAACATTATGGGTGGTGGTGAGATTAGAGGCAATTTGTCTTGAACGTTGGAACATTTGAAATTCGAATTTGTTTAGGATTTAGACCCGCCCGCCTCGCCAGAGCGAGAGCGATGGCGGGCAGGTATTGGGATTTGGAATTTCATTCGTTAGTTATTTCCGAAGGATATAGGGGCATCTAGTCCTCGAGTGAAAGGTGAAGTTGTAATACATGTCGCGGTGGACCTGGATCGTGGTATTTTTCAGTCGCCTATTGCTCAATCTGGGGGTTCGGGTAACCTACCCTTTCCTACCGGCAATAGCCCGCGGTCTGTCCATTTCATTCCAACAAGCCGGTTTTCTTGTGGCGGCACGACACTTCGTAGGTCTTACCGGTGCTCTCTGGGCTCTTGTTGCCGAAAAGAAAGGATACGGCTGGGGGATGATGATCGGGCTGACTGCCCTTCTCTTAGGAACCTTCACCGTCTCCTTATCAACGGGTTTTGCCTTCGCCCTGGTTGGCTTTATCTTAATTGGCATCTCAAAACCTGTCTATGATCCGAGTGTACAGGCCTTTGTCAGCGCCCGCATACCTTACGGCAAAAGAGCCATGGCCCTGGGCATCCTCGAGACATCCTGGGCTGGCAGCTGGCTTTTGGGTATACCGCTGAGCGGCGTGCTCATTGCCCACTTTGGCTGGCACAGTCCCTTTGGTTTTATCTCAGGAGCTGCCCTGATAGCAATTGTATTGACGGCCCGCTTAAGGGATATCACCTCGACGGACCAGATTGCAGGGTATGCCACTGAACAGAGTCTCTCGACTCCCCCGGAAACACCTTTGAGTAAGATAGGACCTCTCCTGATTCTGGGAGTTTCTCTTTTGATGGTTTCTGCCAATGAAAATATGGTGATTGTCTACGGAGCGTGGCTGGAAGAGCAATTTCATCTGCAAGTGCGAGAACTGGGCTTTTTTTCTATCTTGGTAGGTGTGGCCGAGCTTGGGGGAGAACTCACTGTGGTGGCTCTGGTGGATCGAATCGGCAAAAGGAAAGCCATTCTGGGAGGTTTGGTTTTGACTGGGTTGAGCTATCTTGCCTTACCCTTTTGTCAGAACTCTATCTATGTGGCTCTAGCTGGGCTTGTCTGCATGTTTTACCTTTTCGAATTTACCATTGTCTCCATCTTCCCCTACGTTTCGGAAATGGTTCCGGCGCAACGAGGAAAATGGCTTGCCTTCAACTACACCGCCCTGGTTATCGGTCGATTGTGCGGCGCCCTCTCTGGACCCTGGCTCTGGCAAAGAAGCACGAATATTTTATTCTTGGTTATTATGTCACTCGCTGTCCAGACCCTTGCAATTGTGCTCCTGCTCAGTGCCAGACCTAAGACAAATGCAATGGACATGAGGATTAAAGAGTAGAAAAGATCACAAAAAAAGGCAGGGACCATATTGTCCCTGCCTTGGAGGAGAGTCACTTTTCATTCAGATTGATTATTTTTTGGGTCCCTTACCTTTTCCATTGTTCTCGTTGGAGTTGGAATGGCTCTTTTTCCAGTGCTTCCTGCCCTCATTCTTGATTTCCGCAACCCAGTCGCCGCCAAAGGCTGTTTTATTGTTATCATTCAGATTGCCGGTGAGGGCTAGTGTACATTGACCTTCTTCGAGACATGGTCCAAGGGCCTCTACAACTTCCCGATTCTTGAATTTGAATTCGAGATCCACAAATTCGTCCTTTCCAGCTGGACAGAGACGGGAATCCTTTTGCTTCCAATGAAAAGGTGCCACACCGACCAGTGTAACAGAGTTAATGTCCACATTATTGACATCAAGGTCAGCACTGCCACAGACTGCAATTGTCAGGGCACCCTTTTTCTTGGCGTTCAGTGTAACCTTGCCTCCGACGGTAACACCATCTGGTGCATCTGATTGGTCCGAACAACGGACTAGGTCCGGGTCCGCTTCGTCCTTAGTCCAAGTCGTGGTAATATTGCCCAGTGTAATCAGGGCATAATTGGCGTCTACGGTATAAAGAGTTACGGCGACGTCACGGTCAGTGCTCACCGTGTGAGGGAAGGTGGCTATGCCGTTCTCGTCCAAAAATAATACCAAAGAAGGCGGGTCAACTACATCGCCCGGGCTGTCGACCCAGAAGTATACCTTACCCCCTGCATATGGTGCGTCGCCATCAGTTACTGTCGCCGTGATCGTGTGCTCGGTGCCGACGAGGGCGGAATCACAATCTTGGCTCAACTGACCGGTAATCTGGGCAAACACCCCAGTGGGTGCTACCAGGACCATGGCCGCAAGGAGGCTCAGGACGAACAGTGCTGTCCAGGCCGCGGACTTTCTTCCGTCTTTGTTATTAATAATTGTATTCATAGGTCTCTCCTCCTCCTGAGGTTCACGCGTTCTAAAAAGAAACTGTCGTGCACACTATCTGCAGAATCAGTGCCAAGAGGGGAGACCACAAATAATGTGTGTAAATATAGATAGTTATATTTTTTGACGTATTTTAATACCTGGTGTTTTGAGACGAGATTTGACCAAATTGCCAAAAAACGTCTGACCAAATGGCCAATGAATGGTCTTTTAGCAAAATGATGATTTATCCAGGAGATGCAAAAGGGATGGTAAAGAAGTCGGGAGGGATTAAGAGATTGCCTGCTGCAACTGGAAGCTTGTTGAAACTGTTCTTAACCCTTGCGCTATGCGCCATGCGCTTTGCGCTTTTTATATAAAGCCATGACCTCCGAACGGGTAATAAGCGCCTCCACCTCCGGGCAGAGTTTTTGAATATTCTCTCTACCGTTCATTTCTTCGCGATCTACCAGGACTACTACCTTTACCACTGTAAGCCCCAGATTCTGTACCGCTTCAATGGCCTTGATGGTGGAGCCGCCAGTAGTAATAACGTCGTCTACCACCAACACTCTCTCCCCGGTAGAAAATTCTCCCTCCATCTTGGCTGGAATACCGTGGTCCTTTTCCTCTTTCCTGACAATGAACTCTTTAAGCGGTTTACCTTCGAGTTGGGAAATTAAAGAGACAGCGCCAGAGATGGGTACTGAGCCCAGCTCTAAACCACCTATTCCGGAAATCTCGAGATCCTTGACTTGAGCAAAGACCAACCGGCCAATTAGTTCCTTGCCCTCCGGATCAAGCATGGCGGGTTTACAATTAAAGTAAAAGTTACTCACCCCGCCAGACACTAACCTGAATATGGGCTCTTCGGCGTATTGAAAAGATTTCTCCAGAACTAGTTCCAGTAAACGATTTTTCATCTCCTTGATGTTCCCCACCATTCGTCCTCCAGTCTCTTAGACCCGGCGATAATGACTGAGTGCTCGCAGAGCAATCATAGTAGCTTTTCTCGTCATTGTATGCAACATTCCAAAAAGTAGGAATGGAGCTCACTGCTGAACGCTGAAGGCTGAAAGCTGTTTTGACTTGACCATCAAAGTTGGTGAAGGTATAGGCTGAAGTGGTCGAAACTAGATGTGCGAGGATACAAATGAATGCCAAAGATAGGTTGATTTTTCCCTTGGATGTGCCCGACGCTGACCAAGCTCGCAAGTATGTTAGGCTCCTTGGTAACCACGTGGGGGTGTTCAAAGTTGGTCTGGAACTCTTTGTTTCTGAGGGGCCGTCAATAGTTGATGCCATAGCAGATATGACTGATGCAGGGATTTTTCTCGATCTGAAATTTCATGATATCCCGGCAACGGTTCAGCGGGCTATCCGCAGCGCTTCCTGCCTGAAGAAGGCCAGTTTCATCACGGTTCACTGTGATCCTGTTCTCCTTGAAGCGGTGGTGACTGAGGTTGCTGGCCACATCAACATTCTCGCTGTCACGGTACTAACCAGCCTGGACAGCAATGATCTTATGTCCCTCGGAATTCGAGAGGAGTTGGCGGCAGAGCCCATCCAGCTTGTTCTGCAAAGAGCGGCCATAGCAAAACAGGCAGGCTGTACAGGAATTGTCTGTTCTGGCCGCGAGGCGACTGCGGTGAAAAAGAAATTTGGCGGGGACTTGATTGTGGTCACCCCTGGCATTCGGCCCGATTGGGGAGATGTGGAGAAGGACGACCAGGCAAGGGTAGTTACCCCATATCTGGCAGTCAAAAATGGAGCGGATTACATTGTGGTGGGAAGACCTATACGCACCGCACCAGATCCGGTCGGGGCAGCAGTAAAGGTTGTGGAGGAGATCGAAAAAGGTCTCCAGGATCGCCAGCAGACCGCTTAGGAGTTCTCTGTGTCCTCTGTGACAGGTAAATATGGAATCGCATGAAACATATATGCGGGAGGCCTTGGTTGAAGCGGAACAGGGTGTGCTCGAGGGCGAAGTGCCGGTGGGAGCGATTCTCGTTGCGCCCTCGGGTGGCATCATAGCCCGTGCCCATAACCGCCCAATAACTCTAAATGATCCCACCGGTCATGCCGAAATCTTGGTGCTTAGGCAGGGGGCGTCGCAGCTTAAAAATTACAGGTTACCAGGTCACCGTCTTTACGTGAGCCTCGAGCCGTGTGTCATGTGTGTAGGAGCAATGATTCAGGCCCGTTTATCCCTGGTAGTTTATGGGGCGGCCGATCCGAAGGGAGGGGCCATTGAATCAGTTTATCGTCTGGGTACTGACGGTAAACTGAATCACCGACTTGAAGTAAAAGGGGGTGTACTGGCAGAGGAATGCACATCTCTGCTTCAGGCCTTTTTCAAAGCTAAACGCTAACCTGCATTTTCCAGAATCTTTTGGATTCGTGGAAAAGCACCCGTAACAACTTAGAAGTCATTGTCGTGGGCTTCGGCCGTGAGCTCAGCCGAACGGTTTCGACAGGGTGTTTCACACCCGTCCTTCGACAAGCTCAGGATCCCGAGCAGAGTCGAGGGACTCAAGGTTAGCCCTGAGCGGAGGCCGTGAAGGCCGGAGTCGAAGTCTTTCGACGGGCTCAAGACCCTGAGCGAGCCGAAGGGCCCGGAGGGCGGATTATTCATTCAAGCGAAGTGATTAATGAATAATCCGGGCTAAAGAGGTTTCGAACTCACAACACTTCTGGTACAATCAAGTACCCATTTCCTGTGATTTTTGCGGAGAGGTACCGAAGTGGTCGTAACGGGGTCGACTCGAAATCGACTTGTCCGGTGAAGAGCCGGGCACGTGGGTTCGAATCCCACCCTCTCCGCCAACAATATAGCCAGCAGTTGTCAGCAGCCGGCTGGCAGCTGAGAGGTAACCAGGAATTTCCCTTAAAACGTTTGCCCCGTGCCTGAAATTCCACCCATTACCCCGGCCATACAACCCGGCCGGCACGGTTGTCTGGGCAAATTCCAAAGAAAAAATGGTGAAATTCCACATAAATAACCCCTTGAAGGACAGGGCTTAAATTTAGTAGATTTGACAATTTCAAGGATAGGGCCAAGGCCAGAAGTCGACAGCTGGTGGCTCAAGGCTATAAACGCGGAGAGATGCCCGAGTTGGCCGAAGGGGCACGACTGGAAATCGTGTGTTCCGCTAACCCCGGAACCGTGGGTTCGAATCCCACTCTCTCCGCCATTCTATTTCAACCATCCGAATCAAAGATAGAAATCACCACTGATAATAAGATATGTGGTTGCCTATGCGCGGTCCTGGGAATGATGGAGTAATGGAATATTGGTATGATAATCGGGCTAAGGCATACTCTTTATGATATACTCCCAAGATTCATGTGAGAGAAGCCAAGGGGTTTAGCCCATCATTCCAGTATTCCAATGTTCCATTTTTCCTTACCTGGGAGATGATTGGCACCTCAGTTGAAGAAGCTTCCCAACCATAAGCAATGATTTAGGAACTTTCCTCTAATGTCTTATGTCGTCCTGGCACGTAAATGGAGGCCACAACGTTTCGAGGATGTTGTAGGCCAGCCCCACGTTGTTCAAACACTCACCAACGCCATCTCGGCCGAGCGAATAGCCCATGCATATCTGTTCAGCGGGGCTCGCGGGATTGGCAAGACCTCAGTGGCCCGAATTCTGGCCAAGGCCTTGAACTGTGCCCAAGGCCCATCGCCAAGTCCATGCAATCAATGTGAATCTTGTAAAGAAATCACGAAGTCAGCATCTATAGATGTTTTTGAAATTGATGGCGCTTCAAACCGAGGCATCGATGAAATCAG
>JAJDNB010000067.1 GCA_022340905.1 Deltaproteobacteria bacterium
ATGAGGGCGTTGGTTGGAGAGGTTCTTTACGACTTCCCATCTCCCCATTACGGAGCACCGGAAAATGGTTTATCCTTCACCAAGGAACTGATCCGAACCTGGGAAAATGATCCCTTGGTCTCAGTTGCGGTAGAGCCGCACGCGGTTTACACCTGTTCTCCGGACTTACTAAAAGCTTGCCGTGACATTGCATTGGAGTACGGGGTTCCCATGATCATCCACCTTTCAGAGTCGCAGGATGAGGTAAGCCAGGTAAAGGAGCGTTACGGTCTTTCGCCGGTAGACCATCTGGAGAAACTGGAACTCTTGTCGCCGCAACTCATTGCCGATCATTGCGTGGTGCTTACAGAGGAAGAAATCGATATTCTCGCTCATCGTGGAGTCCGGGTAGTGCATAACAGTGAGAGCAACATGAAACTCGCCAACGGAGTTGCTCCTGTGACGAAACTGCTTGAACGGGGAGTACCGGTTGGCCTCGGCACTGATGGCTGCGCCAGTAACAACAATCTGGATATGCTGGCTGAGATGGATTCGGTCGCAAAGCTTCATAAACTCTATCGCAAGGATCCAACTGTAATGGACGCGAAAACAGTCGTCCGCCTGGCCACAAGAGGAGGAGCCAAGGTATTGGGACTGGACGAGCACATTGGAAGTTTGGTGCCCGGCAAGAAGGCTGATCTGATCGGCCTGGACTTGGACAAGCCCCATCTGACCCCAATGTACAACATTCATTCCCATCTGGTGTACGCAGCCTCCGCGGCTGACGTTACACTGAGTATAATCAATGGACGAGTGGTAATGCGAAACCACGAACTATTCACCCTGGATGTGGAATGGGTAATGGCAGAGGTTCGAGCGATCGCGAGGAAAATAAAGAGCTAGGCGGATGGGGCACAAGGCTAGAAGACAGATGACAGACGACGGACGACAGACGACAGCAAGTCAAATGGTCAATTTGTCGAATAGTCAAATGGTTATGAATGGCCTGAATGACGAGTCAACCATTTGACGAATTGACCAATTGACGAATTTACGACTTCTACGGCTTCTACGATTTCTGCGATTTTTAGTGTTTCTACGGACTGAAAGACTAACTGAATTGCGAAAGTTTAGATAATGAAGCATGAAAAGAAAGCAAAAGTGAGGGCAGACTTACTTGTCACCGGAGATTACGCTCTGACTTTTAACCATAAAAAGGAAGTGGTGGAAAAAGGTGCTGTGGCAATTAGCGGAGATCGTATAGTAGCTATTGGCCCAGCTTCAGATGTGGGGAAAGAGGTCGAAGCCAAAGAGGTTTTAGACGCATCGGGATGTCTAATAATGCCTGGACTAATAAATCTGCATACCCATGCGGCCATGACCTGCTTCCGCGGACTGGCTGACGACCTTCCGCACCAAAAATGGCTTCACGAGCACATTTTCCCTGCCGAAGCGCGCCACGTGAATGAGGAAACGGTCTATTGGGGCACCATGCTGGCCGCCGTTGAAATGATCAAAAGTGGCACAACCACCTTTTGCGATGGCTATTTTTGTGAGGATGGCGCAGCCAGGGCGGTGGCTGCCAGCGGGATCAGGGCTATCCTTGCTCAGGGAGTAATTGATTTCCCCGCTCCCGGTGTAGCCGATCCAAGAATAAACGTGAAAGCCGCGGAAACTTTTGTCTTGCGCTGGCAGAACAAGTCACCCCACCTTACCCCGAGTGTGTTCTGTCATTCGCCTTACACCTGCTCGCCGGAGACATTGACCAAGGCCAAAGGGGTTTGCAGGGAGCATGGGATCTTTTTTCAGGTTCACCTGGCAGAGACCATGAATGAGGTGGAGGATATCCAGAAGCGCTATGGGCGGCGTCCCGTGGATCACCTTCACAATCTAGGGCTTCTCGATGGTAGGACCCTCTGTCATCATGCGGTGTGGGTTACCAGCGAGGAAATAGAGATCCTGAGACAAAATGGTGTTGGAGTCTCACACAATCCTGAGAGCAATATGAAGCTAGCCTCAGGAGTTGCACCTGTGCCGGCGATGCTGGCTAGTGGGACAAAAGTAGGACTGGGCACAGATGGGTGCGCCAGTAACAATAATTTGGACATGTTTCAAGAAATGGACACTGCTGCCAAGCTTCATAAGGTGCACGGGGGTGATCCCACTCTCTGCTCCGCAGTGCAGGTTGTGGCCATGGCCACCTCTGGAGGGGCTTCTGCTCTGGGGATGGAAGGGGAGCTAGGTTCGCTGGAGCCTGGGAAAAAAGCTGACATAATCACCATCGACTTGAACCAGCCACATCTAACTCCCATGTACGAGCCTTGTTCTCACCTGGTGTATGCGGCAAGAGGCGCTGATGTCTGCGATGTGATTATTGATGGGCGAACAGTCATGCGCCACAGGCAACTCAAAGATATGGATGAACAGGAAATCATGGCAAAGGTGAGGGAGATTGCCGCTGCAATCCGCTAAGCGTCTAGCGCAGAGCGCAGAGCGCATGAGGTGAGACGAGAAGACGGGCGAGAGGGGGATCAGCTAGCAGCTAGCAGCAGACAGCCGGCAGCAGACAGTGTCGTTATCCGTTATTAGTTATTCGTTATTCGGGAGTTTTGCTCTTGTGAGTTATAAGCTCTATTGACACTTTCTACGGCTTCTACGATTTCTACGACTTCAACGATTTGAACGATTTTAACGATCTGACTAATTTTCTAATCGACTAATTGACTTGTTGACGCTATGCGCTTCGCGCCATGCGCTATGCGAACCCGGAGGGTTGGGCATGCAAATTCTTATTTCTGGTTCTTTGGCCTACGATCGAATAATGGATTTTCCAGGGAAGTTCTCCGATCACATCCTGGCCGACAAGATTCATATCTTGAATGTTTGCTTTGTGGTCAATGGTTTGACCGAAAAATTTGGCGGCACAGCAGGAAACATCGCTTATTCCTTGGCTCTTTTGGAAGAAAGGCCCCTTATTCTGGCAACGGCTGGAAACGATTTTGGCCAATACGAGAATTGGTTGCGGCAGCACGATCTCCCTCTAGATGGAATTCGTCTCATTCCCGAGGAACTGACCGCGGGTGCCTACATTACAACCGATATGGGGGACAACCAGATAACCGGGTTCAACCCCGGAGCAATGAAGTATCCTTCTCTCTATGAGGTTGACCAAGCCGGGGTTCCCGAAAAACTTGCCATCATAGCTCCTGGGAATGTTGAAGACATGGTCAGCTACAGCCTGGCCTACAAAAAACATAAAATCCCCTACATTTTCGACCCGGGGCAACAGATTACTTCTCTGTCAGCTGATCAGTTGACTGATCTGGTTACTGGCTCAAAGCTGCTTATAGCCAACGACTATGAGCTGGAACTGATCACCGAGAAGACGGGGCTGAAAAGAAATGCACTCCTCGAAAGGACCGAAGCAATAATTGTGACTCTCGGCGAAAATGGTTCGATTATTATAACGGCTCGAGATGAAACAAAGATTGGCATAGCCAAACCATCAAGAGTTCTGGATCCTACCGGAGCCGGCGACGCCTACAGGGCTGGCTTAATCAAGGGATTGGTCCTGGGAAAAGAGCTTGCTCAAGCCGCCGGCATGGGAGCCACCTGTGCAAGTTATGCCATTGAACACCAGGGCACCCAGGAACATGCATTCACCCTAGATGGGTTCTGGACCCGTTATCGACAAAACTTCGGTTTGGAGCAACCAGCTTAGAGGTTCCCTTTTGGCGATCCCCCTAGAATCATGATAACAATCGGTTTTTCATCCCACCAAGTCGAGGCTTTACCGTTCATTCACCGCCAGATGGAACGACATCAAGTCATCGTCCTTGAAGAGCCACCATCACCCAACTTCGACGGAATGTTACATGGAGCCATGTCCATCGATGATTATATACTGGAACTTGATTCTGGATTCCCGGAGTTCGGTCGTCAGATGTGCGTGCTGCTGAGAGAACTTCATGGAGAAGGAAAACTCATCATCCAGGTAGAACCTTATCTCGAGAGGCTCTTGGAGATTCATGAGCTTTTGGCATTGGGAAAAACCGCGGAGGAAATAAGCCACGGGCCAAAATTCCGGGAAGTGTATGAAGCTGAAAGAAGGGCTACGGGCGCCCTTATTTCCTACTATTCAGTAAGCACTACCGGCGCTTTTTCAGTTGTGGTTCAAGCGGTAAAGGATTTCGCCAGGGCAGATGCACTTCGTCTCACCCTGAGAGAGCGACTTAGAGCAAGGGCCATCGCTTCGGAATACAGGCCAGGCGAGACTATGTATGTGGAGGCCGGGTACATCCACTACCCTATTTACCGCTACTTGCGGCAAGAAATGGGCAGGAGCCAACAGATCAAGGTGGTTTACCCCCTGGCCCAAGTAATACGGAAGCTGAAGGGGAAAAGGAGGAATATGGGGCCTGGAGATATTTTGACCCTCCACTACGCCCTGCACAACGAGGCCATGGAGGAGCTGGCGAATCTTCTTGCCGCCCGCAGTCTGATTTACATAAAGTTGAATCAAAAGGAAGAACTTTTTCCAGGGAAATCTGGAACCCCTCACATCGAAGATGAAATCAAGGTTAACCGGCTGGTAGATAGGTTGGATTTCGATCACTGCCGGGAGCTTTTCCAAAGAATCCGTTTGTCAAAGCAAAAAGAGGCAGTTCAACTGGCGCATGAATATATCAGAAATAAACTGTAAGGCAGCGAGCAGGAGAGGATGTGAGTATGCGAGAAAGGATACTCAGTTGATTTACTTACCTTTCTCGCGAGTTTAATTTTTGAATTGACAGAAGAAACTTCTATGGTAAAGTACGCGATGAGTGGAGTTCCTTCGCTCCACTCGGTGCCCCTCGCCCCCACCAGCCATCCGCGCTCGGTTTGGTGGGGGCATTTTTTTTATTCAGCGCTGGCGTAGGTTCGGGTCCTCTCCAATCCGGGAATGCCATAGCAAACCGGCTCTCCCTTCCACAGTGAGAAGTAAGGCAGTCCGTCCTGATACCTCTCCAGGTCCTTGCATGAACCAGCACATTGGTTTTTGCTCTCGTCAACGTGTTCGCAATCCAGGCAAGGGCTTCTGTCTTCTTCCATGATTCACCTCCCCGATGCAAAACGTCCATTTTCAGGTGAAGCAAAAACAATTTTTTAACTTTGTCATGCAGGGGAAGTGCCAAAAAGTTGATAAACACCAAATAATATGTAAATTCAGACTATTATTCTCAAGTAGATCTTCTATACTGCTCTTCTTGGGTGGCAAAACTGGCCATAAGGCCAAAATACACTTTGCCATAAGGCCAAACAGCTACTTTATAAGGCTTTACTAGACAGAAAA
>JAJDNB010000076.1 GCA_022340905.1 Deltaproteobacteria bacterium
GGCCCTGGCGGAAATCAGTTCCAAAGTGGATCAGGTCCGGGATGACTTGCCCCCGGAAGCTGAAGTGCCGATTCTCACCGTCCAGTCTGCTGACAGTCAGTTTGCCGCGGCCTATCTGAGTTTCACCTCCAGTGTGCTCAAACAGAATGAGATTACCGACTATCTCGTCCGCATCGTGCAGCCGCGCCTCACAGCCCTGGAAGGCGTGCAGCGCGCTGATATTCGCGGGGGGCGGACCTTCGCCATGCGTATCTGGCTCAAGCCGGACCGCATGGCTGCCCTCAACATCAGTCCGATGGAGGTGCGCCAAGCACTGGCTACCAACAACATCCTCGCCGCCGTGGGCCAAACCAAAGGTTCCCTTGTGCAGGTCAACCTTACCACCAACACCGACCTTCGTTCTGTGCAAGGCTTCAAACGTCTGGTCATCCGTGAACAGGGAGGTGCCATCGTGCGCCTGGAGGACATTGCCAACGTGGTTCTGGGAGCGGAGGACTATGACACGGAGGTCCACTTCTCTGGGCAGACCGCGGTATTTATTGGTATCTGGCCCCTGCCCAACGCCAATTCGGTTGATGTAGTCGACCGGGTGCGCAAGGAAATGCAGTCCATCGAGAAGCAACTGCCCAGCGGCATGCAGGCACGGGTCGCCTACGACGCCACCGACTACATCACCACGGCCATTCGCGAGGTGCTCAAGACCCTGGGTGACACTTTGCTGATTGTGGTGATCATCATCTTCCTCTTTCTCGGTTCGTTCCGCTCGGTGCTCATTCCGGTGGTGGCCATCCCTCTATCACTCATCGGCGCAGTTTTCCTGATGCAGCTGTTCGGTTTTACCATCAACCTACTGACGCTGCTGGCTATCGTGCTCTCCGTCGGCCTGGTGGTCGACGACGCCATAGTGGTGGTGGAAAACGTGGAACGGCATCTGAGCCTAGGTGAGCCCCCTCTCAATGCTGCCTTGCTGGGAGCCCGCGAACTCGTCGGACCCATCATCGCCATGACCATCACCCTGGCGGCGGTTTATACTCCCATCGGTTTACAGGGTGGCCTTACCGGCTCGCTCTTCCGAGAGTTTGCTTTTACCCTTGCCGGCGCCGTCCTTATCTCGGGGGTGGTGGCCCTTACCCTGTCGCCTGTGATGTCCGCTAAAATGTTGAAGCCGGGCGTAGAGGAGCGGGGCCTTGCAGGCAAGATCTCTCGCTATTTCAATCGTACCAGGACCGGTTATGGCCGCTGGCTCAACCGAGCCCTCGACTCCCGCTCGGCCGTTTATGTAGTATGGATCTGTCTGAGTTTGTTAACCATCCCCATGTACATAATGTCGCCTAAAGAGCTCGCTCCCCTCGAAGACCAGGGTGTCATTTTCGGCATTCTCGAGGGGGCGGCTGATTCCACCATCGATCAGACGAGTTTTTACGCTGCGGCGGTAAACCGGGCCTACTTCAGTGTGCCGGAAACCAAATTCACTTTTCAACTCACCAATCCGGCCTCGGGCTTCAGTGGCATGGTGGCTAAGCCCTGGGACCAGCGCAAGCGCACGATTTTTCAGATTCTGCCTGATGTGCAGCGGAAGCTCTATGCCATTCCCGGCGTCCGGATGAGCCCGGTGCTCCGACCCTCGCTTCCTGGGGGTGGTCGGTTTCCGGTAGAGTTCATAATCGGCTCCACGGCGGAGGAAGAGCAGATCCTGCAATTTGCCCAGCAAATCCAGAACAGAGCAGCTCAGAGCGGTATGTTTGCCTTCCCGCCGCTGATAGACGTCAAGATCGATCAGCCTCAAGCGGAAATCGTCATCGATCGTGACATGGTGGCAGATCTTGGCCTCGATCTCGAGCAGGTGGGAGCCGACATTGGCTCGATGGTGGGCGGTAATTACGTCAACCGCTTCGACATTTCCGGCCGCAGCTACAAGGTCATTCCGCAGATACAGCGGGTGGACCGCCTCAACCCGGCTCAACTGGAGAACATTTATGTAACCGGACCGAAGGGGCAACTGGTGCCGCTCAGCACCCTCGTCAGCATCCACAACTCTACGGTCCCGCGATCTCTGAACCGCTTTCAACAGCTCAACGCCGTAACCATCAGCGGCGTACCCGTGCGACCTCTCAACGAGGCTCTGAGCTTCCTGGAAAATGAGGCCGCCAAGATCTTGCCCAAAGGATATGTAGTCGATTACACGGGTGAGTCACGCCAACTCAGGACCGAGGGCAGTAAGTTCCTGCCAATGTTTGCTCTTGCGGTGATCCTCATCTTCCTGGTGCTGGCGGCGCAGTTCAACAGCTTCCGCGATCCCTTTGTCATCCTCGCCGGTTCGGTGCCCCTGGCGCTGTTCGGTGCCCTCATCTTCACCTTCCTGAAGATACCAGGCCAGAACGTACCCTTTTGGACCAACGGCTGGACGACCACGCTAAATATTTACTCCCAGGTGGGTCTGGTGACCCTTGTCGGCCTAGTGTCGAAAAACGGTATCCTCATTGTGGAATTCGCCAACAAGCTGCAAGTACAAGGGTATCTCAAGCGTGAGGCAGTGCACCAGGCGGCTCTGATCCGCTTGCGTCCTATCCTCATGACAAGCGGGGCCACTGTCGCCGGGCACTTTCCACTGACTCTGGTCACTGGCGCTGGTGCTGCAGCCCGTAACTCTATCGGTCTGGTGCTGGTTGGCGGTATGGCCATCGGTTCCCTTTTCACCCTCTTTGTTATCCCCTGCATCTACCTCCTTGTCGCTCGCGACCATTCCAAAGACCGTGCCCGGGAAGCTGCCGCTTCGAGCGTTTAAGGACTCGTCAGGGGTGGGCCTTTAAGGCTTGTCATCCTCCATCTCAGCAAGGGCCACTGCCGCAGTAATCAATGTGAGCTGAGTAAGACCCCGGGGGAAATTTCCTAACATTTCACCGGCTTGGGTATCGTATTCCTCGGTAAAGAGCAGGAGATCATTGCCGGTGGAGATGACGCGCTGGAAAACTTTCTGTGGTTCAGAGCTGGCGAGCGCTTGAGGGAGCAATGATGGCTCGAGCAGTCAATCTCCCCCTCTTAAGCTGTTGTAGGATGAAGACCGACAGAAGAATCCGCCGAGTTCCTACAACAAAATCCGACAGATACCGATACCAACAGCATACTATCAAGCGTATAGTTTCGATGAAGGGAAAGAGAGTTGGCGTTTTCACAGACATCTACAGCAAGATGAATGATATTGGATTCTAGCTCGGGCTATGGGTAGACTTGCCTGCTCCCTTATGCTGGTGAAAAATGAGCCGGGACACATCAGGAAGGGACATATATGCCTAATGATAGCAGGAATGAGCATCACCGCTACACCGATATTCAAAAGAAAATCAGGATGATAAAGGCCGCTTATCTTGGCAGTCTGACGGTGCTATTCTTTTTGGTCGTTCTTACTCCCTATTTTATCAAAGGCAATATAGAGATAAAAAATACGGCCATTTTTAAAGAAGAAATTGTCGAGGGAGCAGTGATAGCCCTGTTACTGGTCGTCGGTTATGTCGCCTCCATACTGTATAAGAAGGAGTTCGACAAATACCATAAAGAGCTAACCGAGTTGATCATCTGCAAGTACGATTTAGAGAATAAACTCAACGACGCCTTCTCTTACATCGGCAAGGTGAACGTTCAGCTTCTCGAAATTAAATCAGTCTTCTCGGCGCTGCAAAAGTATCCTGAAAACAAGAAAGACTATCGAAGTGTTTTGGTCTTTTTGGCTCGCAAGGCCCTGGTGATTGCCAATGTTGATTGGGTCATGTTCAGAATCATTAACCCAGAAAGCCTAAGAACTGTGCAAGAGTATAGCGAAACGAGAGATAGCTTACCATTACTTGCACACAATATAGGCAACAAGGCTCTTGTGGGCAGGGAAGCTGTTGCTGACTGCAGTGTGGTCCGTTCAGAGCAGGAAAACTTGACCATTAGAACATTTTGCATTCTTCCGAGCGAAAAATTGACAGAAGACCAGATTATTCTTCTCCAGACTATCGTGAGTGAGGTGGAGATGCTTTTCATTATTTTCAGCTCCGAATATTATAAAGAAGGTCTTTTGAGGAAAGGTGGGTTGGTACAAGAGGGTCATTGCTGAAGTGTACACGTGCCTGCCAGGGCAGTGTAATCTTCTTCTGTTGAACTTGAGAAAAGCAAATAAGGAGATAACCATGGAAACTGCTCCAATGTTGAGTGGACAAACCCAGATTCGGGTTAATCAGTTTATACGGAGTGTCTACAACTGGATGGCTATTGGTCTTGGACTCACAGGAATCGTTGCATTTTACGTATCCAACAATCAATACCTGACCCAGCTGATTTTTGGAAATCGGCTGTTGTTCTTCGCTCTGATCATTGGGG
>JAJDNB010000121.1 GCA_022340905.1 Deltaproteobacteria bacterium
GGCGGAATGTTCGATATTCCCTCAAATCAGCTCGTTCTCAGGCAGGCATTGAAATGGGGGGTTACCTACTGGGATACGGCTGACTGTTACGAGGGAGGCAGAAGTGAGAGGGGAATAGGCACCTTTTTCTCCAAGTACCCCGAAGCCAGGAACAAGGTTTTCCTGGTAAGCAAGTCGGATTCCAGGGATCCGCAAGGTATGACTCGCCTGGTGGATCGTTCACTGGAGAGAACGAAGACCGATTATATTGATCTTTACTTGCTCCACGGTATAAGCAGCATCGATGAGCTAGACAAAAGCACCAGAGATTGGGCGCAAAAGGCCAAAACAGAGGAAAAAATCAAGTTTTTCGGATTCAGCACCCACAGCAACATGGAAGAATGCTTGCTTGCGGCGGCAAGCCTGGGCTGGATTGACGGCATCATGATGACCTATAACTATAGAATCATGCATAAAACCAAGATGAGAGAGGCAGTTGCCGCCTGCAACGAGGCCGGCATTGGCTTAACTGCCATGAAAACCCAAGGAGGGTGGTCCTTCGGCTCCTCGAGTGCAGCTAAAATGATGGACACTTTTATTTCCAAGGGATTTACGGACAACCAGGCCAAGCTCAAGGCGGTTTGGACAAATCCAAACATATCTTGCATATGTTCCCAAATGCCCAACATGACCATTCTCATGTCCAATGTTGCCGCCGCAGTGGACAAAACAAGCCTTTCTGCTGGCGATTTGCGCCGCCTGGAGCAATACGCCAACGAGACAGCCTCGAACTATTGCGCAGGTTGTAGCAGTGTTTGCGAGACCGCCCTTGGTGGAGCAGTGCCGGTGGCCGCGGTGATGAGATATTTGATGTACTACGAGAGTTATGGGGATCACCACCGCGCCCGCTCTCTCTATGGAAAGCTTTCATCGGAAGTGCGTGCTCTGATTGGAAGTCTCGATTACTCTGCGGCAGAGAGGGAATGTCCCCAACGGATGGCTATCGGGAGATTGATGAAAAGGGCAGAGCACCTGTTGGTATAGACGAGCCGGACGAAGATCCGCAGCATGGTCATAGAACCGAAAATAAGAAACAACATTTGCCTCAACGCACACCCTTTAGGTTGTGCTCAACAGGTGAAAGCTCAGATAAACTACATCAAGGCTCAGGATAAAATCAAAAGCCCCGAGAGAGTCCTAGTAATCGGCGCTTCTAACGGTTACGGCCTTGCTGCTCGGATTGTCTCGACCTTTGCATCGGGCGCCTCCACCATCGGCATCGGCTACGAAAGACCAAGTACCGAAACCAGAACCGGCACAGCTGGCTGGTACAATATTGAGTCCTGCAAAAAAGAAGCTGAAAAGGAAGGGTATCAAGCTTGGAACATCAATGGGGATGCTTATTCAAAAGAGGTCAAGTCTGAGGTTGCGGACATCATTGATGGCAATCTCGGAAAAATTGATTTACTCATCTATAGTATCGCCGCACCAAGAAGAATAGACCCCGAAACCGGGGAGATTTATTCTTCCGTTATCAAACCCATTGGAGAAAAGTACACCTCTAAAACAGTTGATTTTTTCACCGGCGAAGTAAAAGAGATTACGGCGGAACCGGCAACGGAGGAAGAAATTGCCCACACCGTTAAAGTCATGGGAGGTGAGGATTGGAGGTTGTGGGTAAAAACCCTCGAAGGAGCCTCTCTGTTGGCGGAAAAATTTATAACAGTGGCCTTTTCCTATATTGGGCCTCCCTTCACTAATCCCATTTATCGCCACGGAACAATCGGCAGGGCGAAGGCTCATCTGGAGGAGAGTGTAGTTGAGATCAACAGGACTCTCGAACACTTGGGAGGTAAGTCCATCATCAGTGTGAACAAGGCTCTGGTGACAAGGGCAAGTGCAGTGATACCGGGAGTTCCTCTTTATATATCCCTTTTGTACAAAGTTATGAAGGCGAAAAAACTGCACGAGGGATGCATACATCAAATGCGCAGACTTTATGACGATCACCTTTTTTCCGGCGGAGCACTCAGAACCGACTACAAGGGCAGAATACGCCTTGATGATTGGGAAACGCGTGAAGATGTCCAGAAAGAAGTAGCCAGACTGTGGGAGAGGGTGACAACGGAAAACGTGAGCGTGCTCTCGGACATTGATGGATTCCGGGAAGAGTTCCTCAGGCACCACGGCTTTGGGATGCCCGGGGTAGACTATGGCAAAGATATTCGGCCAGATATCTTCTAATATAAGAGAAATGTCTTTAGCAAAGGTGGCTCATTTCTCTGATTGTGCATGCCAACCGAATCCAGGAAAAGGAGCGGTGGAATGATCAAAATTATAAGAGGTTCTGCGGTCGTGATTATCACGTTTCTCTTTCTTTGCGGAACTGCCATGGCGCAGGAGCAATTCGGCCTGGGGGTTACCCTGGGAGTGCCGACAGGTGTGAATGGCAAATATTTTCTAGATAAATATAACGCTCTTGACGGGGGCTTTGGCTGGACGTTGGACAGCGATCACGACTTTCACCTCTATGCTGATTACCTTTATCACTTTTATTCTTTGATCGAGTCTGGCAGTGGAGAGACGCCGGTATATTTTGGCGTTGGTGCAAGAGTCGTATTCAGAGATCACAAAGACAACAAGGCTGGTTTTCGCTTTCCATTGGGCTTGGAACATCTATTTGAAAGCGTTTCTCTCTCCGTTTTTGGAGAAATAGTTCCCATATTCAACGTATCCCCAAACGCGAGATTCAATCTGGAGGGTGTCGTCGGAGCTCGATTTTACTTTTAGCCCGGATGTTTCTTCAGCCAATATCACTTGCCTTTTTCACATTGCACAGAAGAACACGAAGGTTTGTGGCACCCATGGCTGGATCACAACCTTCATACCCGTTGTCGGTGAGAACATTCACGTTGGAGCGATCCCAGCCAAAATCATCACCTCCCTCAGGGAACCACCAGCCGTGATCCGCGGCAATTACCTTTTCCGGAACCCGGTCAGTGACGACAGCCCTCTGCACCACAGTGCCACGGGGCGAGCTGATCTCTACCCAATCACCCTTAACGATTCCCTTTTCTCTGGCTATCTTTGGATGTATTTCCACCAGAGGATCGGGATATTTATTGCGCAACGGCCCGGGCACCCTGTTTTCGGTATGGAAGAAAAACGGGATGCGTGCACCTGTTATGAGCTGAAACGGATATTCTCCTAAAATCTCCGCGCTGCTCCAGGGATTTTCCGGTGGATCGGAAAAGCCTGGCAGAGGATCATAGCCCAACTTTTTCATGCCAGTGGAGTAGAATTCTACCTTGCCCGTTGGCGTTCTAAAACCCTCTTTGAGATACTTGCGAAAAGAGCGCTCGCCCTGTAAGTAGCCTCGCTCACAGAACTCCTCCCAGGTCAAGCCGGAAGGGGACAGGATGTAATTGAGAGCATCCTTAACCGTGGACCACCAATATTCGGGGCCTGAACACCGATTGCCCAGTTCGTTCAGAATAGCGTAATCTGAACGGGACTGACCCACTTGCACCGCTTTTTGACGGGCTACTACCCATCCGTGGCGCTTCCACAGATCAGCCACATAATCATGTTCCAGCCAGGTGGAGGCAGGAAGCACTAAATCTGCCTTTTGCGCCGTAGGGGTGAGGAAAAAGTCCTGCACTACCAGAAAGTCCACTTTTTCAAGGGCTGCCTTAACCTCTCTGGAGTTGGCCCGGGAGATCATCGGGTTGGTGCTTATGAGATACAAACCCTTTATCGGATAAGGCTTTTCATCCACTATGGCATCCCAAACAGCCTTCGGGTTTATCACACTGATGCGGTTCGCCAGGCGAAAGATATTCCCGCCCAATCTCTTCTCACGAGCCTCGGACGACAACAACTTGTGCGCGCCAAGCTGTGAGGCGTTTATCACTGACGGACGCGGATAGAAAACGCTGCCTCCAGGTCGATCCAGGTTGCCGGTCATGGCCATCAAACAAATCAACAAGCTTATGGTATTCACGCAGTTTTTGGACTGCTCCAAAGAAACACCCCAGTGAATACCTGCCGGCTTGGTGGTAGCGAAGGTCTCAGCGGCCGACTGGATCTCCTCCTCTTTCAGCCCGGTTTTAGTTGCCGCCCAGGAAAGGGGATACTCTTTAGCCCTCTGACAAAACTCTTCCCAGCCATAGACAAAATCTTTCACAAACTCACGATCGAATAAACCCTGGTCAATTATAGAGTTTGTCATTCCCCACGCCAGTGCACCGTCTGTCCCGGGTCTGATTCGAAGCCATTGTTGAGATTGTTTAGCCACCATGGATCGCCGTGGGTCAACACAAATAATCTTTGCACCACCCTTCATTGCTTGAGCCAAATAGAGCCCCTTGTATTCGTCGGGATGGGAAACGAGTGGATTTGCGCCCCAGACGAGAATACAAGCAGGTTTACCCTCGTAATCTACCACCGGCAGGTTTCCACAGAGGGTGATGCCAGTGGCAATGCGGGGACCGTAACACATGTGGCCGGCGGTTAGCACATTAGGGGTGCCGAAGGTATTGGCGAAGCGGTAGATGAACGACTCATTATCGCGGCCGGTTCCGTACCCCAAGACAAGAGATTCTGGGCCGAATGTATCTTTTATGTGCAGAAACCGATCAGCTATCTTTTCAAGAGCCTCTTGCCAGGTGATCTTTATCCAGGAACCATTTGTTTTTTGCAAAGGATCGGTTAAACGGTCCGGATGATGGGTTATGGTGTTGTATCTCTTACCCTTAATGCACAGCCAGCCTCTATTCACCGGACAATCTGGATCGCCTTTTATTGAAGAAACCTTGTTGTTTTCCACACTAACCAGCACTCCGCAACCGCCGTGGCAACCGCGACAGGAGCTTCTCACCACTCTCGCTGTCATGCAACGCTCCTCCTGTTTCTAGGTTCGTGTGGAGAAATATCTTGGTAAGATTTTGAGTAAATGATAAAGTCCCCCGGCCCTTTGGAAAATAGATTTACCATAGAGACATTTCATGGCTCCCTCTAGGCCCTGAAATATCTTGGCGCTGTGGGGATGCCACCAGATATTTTGTCTGGCAAAGGGCAAAATATCATGGACTATCACCTGGGGTTGGGTCATTTCATCAAAGCCGATGGCACCATGGCTGCGGCCTATTCCCGACTGTTTCACCCCGCCCCACGGAGTTTCGGCCAGACCATGACTGACTAAATGATCGTTAATCGTTACCACGCCCGCCTGAATTTGCCTGGCCAATGTCTCAGCCTGGCTGCTATTTCTTGACCACACTGAGCCGGTGAGACCTAGGTGAGAGTCGTTGGCGAGAGCAACGGCTTCATCCATATTGCTTACCCTCATTACACCCACCAGAGGGCCAAAGGTCTCCTCCTGCATGATTAACATCTCATGGTTGACTTCAGTTAAAACCATGGCTGGAAGGCTGTTACTCGAACCTTCACTTTCCGGTTCAGGGGAACGGGCATAAATCGCCGCACCCTTAGACAGGGCATCTTCCAGATGCCGCTTAACTACGGAGACCTGGCGCTCGCTGGTCATGACTCCAATGTCAACCTCGAAATCCTCATCAAGACCCACTCGTAATGCCTCAACCTTCTTTTTGAGTACCTGAAGAAATGAGTGGTAGACTTTTTCGTGAACATATATTCGCTCGACACCCCCACAGGACTGACCGCTGTTTTGGAACCCCGCCCATACAGCGCCGGAGGCTGCCCGGAACAGGTCAGCATCCTCGCAGACAAGCATGGCATCATTGCCTCCCAACTCGAGAACCAGGGGAGTCAAGGTCTCGCCGGCTTCCGCCATGAGTTGTTTCCCCACTGAGACCGAGCCTGTGAAAAAGAGCTTATCAATTCCATTTCCGAGAAGAGCACTCCCGGCTAAACGGCCGGGGATGTTGACATAGTTAAAAATCCCCTCGGGGAGCTCTGCTGCCAAAAAGCATTCTTCCATGGTCCGTCCAACCCACTGAGTCTCTGAGGCAGTCTTGAGAACTACCCCATTTCCGGCCAG
>JAJDNB010000089.1 GCA_022340905.1 Deltaproteobacteria bacterium
TCTTCCGGTGAAGGAGGCGGCGTCACCGGCCAGGGCCTGATGTCTGGATGCATCAGATCGATGGTGTCGGCCCTGCTGTTTATTTCTACATCTTTCTTTTCTGCCATGTTTTGACCTCCCATCTGTTGGTTTTTCTGAAACCAATGCCACAATCCCCCCCTAGTCGGTAATCAGATTCAGGGTTACTTCGTCTTAATGAGAAACCTTAACTGGGAGGAGGCGGTCTTTTGTTTAAATTCTCACCTCCTTTCACGTAGGGCAAATGGTTGTATACTGAATTGGGTCACTTAATAGGCAAAAGCAGCTATGACCCAGCCTTTCGTTACCCACTGAAGCAGTCAGTCAAAAGTTCATCAGGGTGTAGAATCCAAGTTCTCTTGATGTAATATTCTTAAGCGGATGCTAATGAGCGAATGAGAAGTATAACGGCTTGCGTTTTACTGAAGGACTTATTACAAGTTTCCTGCCAGGAATTGAGGATCAAAGCCACTTTTTATGACATGTCTTAATTTGTTGTTATTTTGAATAGTTACTGGATGGGGGGAGATAAAGTTTCGAGGCTGTGGCGGGGTGGAAACTTAAGAGGATTGAGCATCTCCGTATAAAATTGGACCCCTTTTTTAGTAAAAGAATCCTGAATTCCCAGTTAAGGTAGGGTTCTCTGGACTGTCAAAAAAAGGACCCCTTTCTGTTCGTATTTCAAACAGGAGTAACTCCTCTCTTCAGGCTGTAGCGGCGAATTTTGCTATACAAAGTACTGCGGCTGATCTTGAGACGTCGAGCTGCTTCGTGCTTATTCCAGCTGGATTCCTGGAGCACTCCGAGAATCAACCGCCGCTCGTTTTCGGCGAGAGAGGTGGAGGGTGGATCTGCGGGGGTTTGTCTGAGAAACTGGGGCAGATGTCTTCTCTCAATCACCGAATCTTGGGCAAGAATAACAGCGTGGCTTATGGCATTTTCCAACTGGCGGACATTGCCTGGCCAGTCGTAATCCATAAGGAGTTGCATAGCACCGGATGAGAAAGAGTGGATCGCCTTCCCCTCTTTGAGAGTGTACTTGCCGAGAAAGTGTTTGGCCAGAAGGGGAATGTCTTGTATGCGATCGCAGAGAAGAGGCAAGTGTATAGAGATGACGTTGAGCCTGTAATACAGGTCATCCCTAAATCTCCCTTCTTCAACCTCGCTATACAGATCACGATTGGTCGCAGCCAGAACCCTTACGTCAGCCTCCAGGGTTTGCTCTCCACCCACTCGTTCAAAGGAGTGGTCTTGGAGAAACCTGAGCAATAACACTTGAGTGGCCGCAGCAATATCACCAATTTCATCGAGAAAAAGGGTACCACCCTTGGCCCGTTCTATGCGTCCCATTTTTCTCTTGATAGCGCCGGTAAAGGCCCCTTTTTCATGGCCGAAGAGTTCGCTTTCCAAAAGGGTGGGCGAATAGGCTGAGCAGTTGGCAGCGATAAAGGGGCCTTTGCGCCGGTGACTTTGCCTGTGGATGGCCTGGGCGACCAGTTCCTTGCCCGTACCGTTTTCGCCCGTGATTAACACGGTTGCGTCGGAACTTGCTACCAAATCGATGAGCTCATAGACTCTCTGCATCTCTTCACTCTGACCAATAATTTTTCCGTGAGAGATTTTCTCGGCCACTTTTTCTCGGAGATGGTTTATTTCATATTGGTGAACAATAAGATGACGGATGTATCCAGCTATTTGAGTAAAAAAAGTGAGGAGAAACTGGGCATCCTCCCGTGGGTAATCTTGATAGTCTGTTGAACCCACAACGGCATAGCCAATGCATTGGAGCCCTGAGGAGATGGGCAGACCAAACCAGTTACCGTAGCTCTTTGATACGACTTTGAGGACGGTAGGAATGTCGTTGGTGTATGTGGGACTGATGATGTTGTGTTTATTGAGTGTTCTCAGATATTCAAGGAAATCTGCAACTAATTCAGATCGCACGATTTCTTCCTGAGCGCGATGCGAAGGCTTCACCCCATGGGAATGAAAATCGGCCAGTGGCAAAAAACCTTTGCTTTCTGAATCCAAGAAGAAGAGGAGTAGGTCTGAGTTGGGAAAGAGCTGATGACAGATTTCTAAAATGAAATCAACCAACTCTGAAAAAGAATTTTTGTTGCTCACCTGGCGAGAGAGTTCGAAGAGTGTTTCCAGCTGATGTTGGGTTTTCTGTAATTCTTTGGAACGGAAGGCCAGGGCCTCCTCCATTCTCCTCTTTTCGGTGACATCCCGTTCCAACCGAATGATGGAACTTATATTACCCTGCACATCTAGGAGGGGATAGGTTGCAACCTCGAGCAACCGTTCTTCTCCAGAGGCGTCCGGATAAACCTTATCCGACATGGCCGGACGTTTTGTACGAATGGTTTCTTCCATGGGACACTTGATGCCCGATTCCCTACAGGGTGTCGGCCTGTCAAGGATAATTTCATGACATGTGTGGCCAACTGATTCCTCTTGCTCCAACCCTAGGCGAGCATGAAAAGCGTTGTTTGCCTGCAAAATGGTAAGGGTTTTAGGGTCCACGACAGTCAAGCTGTCAGTGATGCTATTGATAATTTCTTCGCTAAACTTTTCTGAGGCATGTAGTTGGTCCTCAAGGTTTTTGCGGGCGGTTATATCCCTCGCATGCTCCACCGCCTGAATAGTTACTCCATTGCTATCCTTGATTGGATAAGAATACACTTCAAAAATGTGTTCTCGTCCATCTGGCACGGGGACCCTCTTTTCGAGCATCCGCGGCTGACCGGTGTGGAAAACCCCCTGCACGTGGCAATCATTGCAGACAGACGAACGCTGGTAGAATACCTCATAGCAAAAGTTACCCACCAACTCTTCTTGTTCCATGCCACAGAGCTCGGTAAGGGCTTTGTTGACCTTGAGAATGCGATAGTCCCGGTCATAGATGGCGAAGGGATCGGTAACGCTGTCAAAAACCCTCGTAAGGAATTGTTCATCGTAATTGCTCATATGTCGCTCCCTGTGGTTTATGCCCTTGATCTTGTGGATGAGTATGCACCGTCTAGCGATCGCTATGATGAGACTCGAATACTCGAGATCATTGCAGATTGATCTGCCGTTCACAGACCACTATCGCAATAGTCCAGCTGCTGGTGGATAAGTGTAGTGAATGTGTATTATATGCGGGTCGTATTTTAACCATAATCCCATGATTTCCAGTTTGCTGTCAACCATGATTTTTCAGCCAGCGAGTAAAATAGGGTTACGTAAAAAAGGTCTCTCCCAGTCGGAAATGATACAGATTTTAAATTAAAACGTCGCAGTGACCATTTGATTCCACACCCCCAATCCGCAATCCGCAATCCGCAATCCGAAGTCCCACATCAACAAAGGGATGCATTAGGCTACGGCTACTGTTGCCACTTTAATCAGTTGATAAACTCATGATATTAAAGAGATTTTTTAATACCAACCTGTTTCAGCCTCCACGACTGTAGCTTTTTTAATCAATAAGTCTGCTACTCTTTCTTTTCAACAATCACCAATAATACATAAATTTCAATATCTTACAAAAATAATGTCCCCTTGGAAAATGGTGGCACTCTCATTGCTCATAAGAGTTACCAAAAGAAAGGAACTCTAAATAAAAAGGAGATGGCCATGAATAACACTAAAAGAACAAAGAGGGATCAGGAAAGAAAGGCTGGGGTGCCAATCTGCATCTGGTCTGAGGCCGGGGTCATTAGTAGTCGCAGCTGTACCAGACGGCTGGACTGCGAGCGCTGCCTCTTTGACCAGAACATGATGGATTTTTTTGCCAGCAATGTAACTCCACTACCTGCAGTGCCTCATGCTGCGTGAAATGAAATTGGCACTCTAGGGGTGAATTAAGAGGAAATGAAGGGAGGTGTTACTAACATGGGTGGTAAAAGCAAAAAGAGTAAAAAGGTCAAAAGAATTCAAGGATTCAATATACTAGAAGATGAGTGCATCTGGATGAAGGCAGGAGTCATCAACTTCAGGCTTTGCGACAATGCATACGATTGTACCAACTGTCCATTTGATACGGCCATGACCCGAGCCCTAGAAAAGACAGGACCGCTGGTAAAGCAAAAAGATCAGGAGAGTTGGCGAGAGCGGATGCGGCTCCGATATGGGGATGAGCGTGAGTGCCGTCACATGCTTTCTGGACGGGTGCAGTACAAAATCTGTACCAACGATTTTCGTTGTGATGTGTGTGAATTCGACCAGAGCTTGGATGAGGCTGAACTCCATGAACACCTGGGCAAGCCCGCTCTCCACCGTATACTAGGTTACCAAGTGCCGGACAATTACTACTACCACCGCGGTCATGGCTGGGCTCGGGTGGAGTATGGCGGGCGGGTTCGCTTAGGGTTGGATGATTTTTCCCTCAAACTGGTGGGACCGGTGGACGAATACAGGCTCCCCTCCCTGGGACAGAAGATTGAGCAAAGTGAGATAGGGCTCAGATTTGCCAGGGAAAGCAACGAGGCCGAGGTGCTCTCTCCCATAGCCGGAACGATTGTGGCAGTAAACCACAAGGTTTTGAAAGAGCCTAAGTTGAGCAACCGCAGACCCTACACCGAGGGCTGGTTAGTCGTGGTGGAGCCCAAGCGACTCAAAGGCAATTTGAAAAATTTGCTTTTTGCCAAAAAAGAGGTAGATGGCTGGATGGAACATGAGGTGCATCGGCTGCACAATCTAGTTATGGCAGAACATGGGCCATTGGCAGCCACAGGTGGTGAGCCCATCGATGATGTTTACGGAAATGCTCCGGAACTCGGCTGGAAAACTCTCGTGCACGAATTCTTGCTCACTTAACTGGACCTGAGAT
This sequence comes from Deltaproteobacteria bacterium, assembly GCA_022340905.1. GTDB lineage: Bacteria > Desulfobacterota > Syntrophobacteria > BM002 > BM002 > BM002. Next base: position 4,835 of record JAJDNB010000089.1, read on the forward strand.
CACGGCGGACCCAAACAAATGTTTTGGCCGAGCACATTGCTCGGCCAAAATCTTTGTTCCACCCCACAATCCGCAGTCCTAAGTTCCTAAGATATAAAATCCCAAATCCCAAGCACCTAGTCTCAAGGTGTCAGGTTTCAGGTGTCAGGTGTCAGCATGGAGAAACACAAAAACTGAAACCTGAACACTGAAACCTTAGTCCTTGCTCTATGCCCTATGCCTTTTCAATCAGGCAGCCGCTGAATCTCATATCTCCTATAGGCGTCGTCGAGAAAGGCTTCGCAATATTCACAGAAAAACAACGGGATTCCATCCAAATCGTCGGTTCCAGAGGAGAACCTCATTATACATTCGGCTTGGTTGCAATGGACCAGATCAAAGGTATGAGCCATTTCATGGATGGCAACCTTGACCGTACGTTCGTAAAAAGTATCCAATGATACCCGACTTCCCTCTTCCTTCTGTCTAAGACGATGGAGTGAAACCACTGCGGCGCGCCCTCCCATTTGTGCTTCTCCAAAAACGTGGGTCAGCACCGGAATAAACAGATCAACGCTCACGAGAGCCAATATGCGGGGATGAGGCCGGCTACTTTCGGCGAGTTTTTTTAGAATCAGAGCGGCGTGGTATTGTTTACGGTTATTGTTGTAGGCAAATTCGGGTGCTGGTCGAGCGGGGAGAATATCCACCGGCACACGCAGAATCTCCTGTAAGTTGGCGGCAACGATGTTCAAGACGGCTTCACCCACAGCGCCCAACCGCATTACACCAATAACTCCATGTTTTGGCACGGAGGTCCAGTCGTTTCTGCTGCGGTTCTCTCTCAGTATTCGGTCCCGGGTATTCACAGGAGACATCTTGGCTCAGTTGATGGCCCGGTCCGGGCGTAAGTCATATTTTTTTATTTTTTTATGAAGGGTGACTCTGTTGATTTCCAAGGCTTGGGCAGCTTTGGTGATATTCCAGTCAAATTCTTTGAGTACTTTCAGAAGATGGGCTATTTGAGTCTTTTCAAGGGAGTAGGTTTCTGCAGCCGCCAATAGGTGGGGTGCTAAGAATGAAAACTCCTCAGGGCCAAGGCGTCTCTTCTTGCAGATGACAACCGCCCGCTCAATACCGTTTTCCAATTCACGAACATTGCCCGGCCAATCATGCTGCCTGAGAAGGGCCATGGCTTCTTTACTTATGGTGTCTATGTCCTTATTGGTCTCACGGGAATAACGATCAAGAAAATGTTCGGCCAATAACGGTATGTCATCTCTCCGTTCCCGCAGTGGCGGGATATGAAGAGATATCACATTAAGACGGTAAAAAAAATCCTGACGAAATTCTCCCTTTTGAATGGCCTGTTGCAGATCCCTATTGGTGGCGGCAATGGTCCGGAAATCCACCTCTATTTCCGTTGTCGATCCTAGCCGATGAAACTCTTTGCTTTCCAGGACGCGAAGAAG
>JAJDNB010000098.1 GCA_022340905.1 Deltaproteobacteria bacterium
GCAATCCCTAACATTTAGTCAATTAGTCAAATGGTCGATTGGTAAACTAGGAAAATAGGCAAATCGTTAACTCGTCATCGTGGCTATTCATAACCATTTGACTATTCGACGAATTGACCGTTTGACTTGCTGTCGTCTGTCATCTGTCCTCTGTCGTCTGCCGTCTCCCCTGTGCGCCATGAGGTCATCGCTTGGCCCTTTTTTTGCAGAGTTTCCAAGAGGATCAAAGGCAGTACCTGAGAAAGGGCAGCGGCCTACAAATAACGGTACTCTTTGAGTGGCAAGTACTGGGCAAATGGTTCACAAGTGTAAGTGAAACAGGTTTAGTAGAAATGCTAATTATCCCTCTGACTAATAATATCAGTAAAAACAATCCTCCCGTTATCACAATTTTTATAATTGCTATTAACTGCTTTATATTCTTTTTTATACAGTCGGGTGATACTCGGAATTATCATGAAGCAATGCAGTTTTATCTTGATTCAGGTCTTGGAAGCATAGAAGTTTCCAGGTATCTGGATTATGTGGAGATGAACAATAATAAAAAAATATCACATTCCTCTGATAAAAATGAGGTGAGTGAAAAAAAAGTATCTCGTTACTACAATAAAATGATCACAGACACCGCTTTTATGCACAAATTATTAACTGACAAGATTATCACTGCCGACGAGGAGATATATGCCCAATGGCGAGCACTCAGAGACGAATTCGATTACCTGCTCTCAAAAGTTACGAGTATGAAATATGGTTACATCCCTTCATCCCCCCGTTATCTTACCGCTGTTACCTACATGTTTCTTCATGGAGGGGTAATGCATCTTGTGGGTAACATGGTATTTTTGTGGTTGGTTGGCTGCGTGCTCGAATTGGGGTGTGGCAGAGTTTTCTATGCTGGACTGTATCTGCTCACCGGGGTTGCCTCTGTGGGCCTCTACGGTTTGGTATATATGGACAGTATGGTGCCTCTCATTGGTGCTTCTGGGGCGATCTCGGGCCTCATGGGCGCCTACACCTTACTCTACGGAAAAAGGAAGATAAAAATCTTCTACTCATTGGGCGTTTATTTTAATTACACCAAAATATACGCCATCGTTCTTCTTCCTGTATGGATCGGCAAAGAATGCTTTCAACTATTCTTTGCCGGCCCCAGTCATGTCGCTTATGTTGCACATATCGGCGGGTTGGTAAGCGGAGCGCTGCTCGGCCTTTTTAACCTGAAGCTATTGGGACGGGTGGATCAAGAAGTATTCAAGGAAGATCCCAAAGAAGGAATCGATGCACTCCTGGAGACGGCTTTGCAGAAGATAGCGAAACTCGACATGAGCGGAGCCAGACCTGTGTTGGAGCAAATTCTCGAGAAGGACCCACACAACACCGAAGCCCTCTGCCACCTGTTCAACATCGACAAGTTGAATCCACAATCTGAAACCTTCCACAAAACGGTCTCTCAAGTCTTACTCCGCTTGAGTGCCAACAAGGAAAATAAGCAGAAAGTGTTTGATATTTACAAAGAATACGCTCACATTGCAAAACCTCTCCGGCTTCACCCGGACCTTCTATTCCGCATCAGTTCGATCTTTTCTGCCTTGGGCCATCCAGAAGAAGCCGAAAAGATCATAGCCGTGCTTTTGCGAAAGCATCCGATGTCCCAGAAGATTCCCTCCGGGATTTTGAATCTGGGTCGCGCCTATTTGAAAAAGGGTATGTCAGCAAAAGGAGAAAAATGTCTCCGGGTGCTTTGCAAACGCTATCCTGGAACCAACGAATCTCAGATTGCTCTCAGACTGTTACAACAGCCTTTGAAATAGAGGTGGGTGATGTTCTCACTTAGCAAGGCCGATCTGTCGGAGGTATTTCTGCACATGGGGGATAATTTCGTGATTCGGGTAAGTCTTCAGCAAAGTCTTGAGGATTCCTACTGCCTTTTTCGGGTTTTTCAGTTTCTCGTGGATAATATTTGCTGCAAGAAAATACGCTTTGGGGAGTAGAGGATCTTTTGGGTTCGCTTTGACAAAACGGTTGTAAGAGTTGACAGCAGCCTTAGGATTTCCAGCTTGATTCAAACAGCTTGCCACTTTAAACAGCGTGGAACTACTGGGGACAAAACCTGGATCACGAGCTGCGCACTCCGAATACACTTCACACAATTTCTCCTTGTCTTTTGCCTCCGCGAGAAGATCTAAATACGTCACCGCGTGTCTTAACAAGTCCGGGATGTTCTGCTTTATTTTAAGGAGGTTGTAATAACGCTCGGCGAGCTCGAGCTCAGCAATCTTCCCTCCGGTCTCGCTCCTAATGAGAAAGACCGCATCATCGATTTTACCTTCTTTGATCAGGATATCGACCCTGTTGAGAATTTCGCTCCCAGCTGGCTGTCCAACTTTATTTTCTGTTAGAATAGAATCTTCGTCATCCAACTCCACCTCGTAACCGATGTCATCATGGTATTGCAGGATAACATAGCCCATCAAATGGTATGAAATAATGGTGTAATAGCACTTGGCAAGAGCCAGAAGAAAAAGATGTGTACTCGCAGGCAAATGGGCGATTATATGTCTTCCCAAAAGTACAGGTGCTCCTCCCAAAATTGTGAGAAAAAGATACATTAACAGGTAACCCCAACCGATCCTCCACGCCATAGTAATGAAAACCACGGGATTAACCGCGTGGAGAAGGCTGCCGGTAGCTACCAGGACAATAATCATTGCGGGGATGGAAAGGATGGCGACAACCATTGCTACCAAGGCTATAAAGGGCCCAAAGATTTGAGCCACCTTGGCCAGGGCTATTCCTACAATGACAAAGATGGCAACCTGCTTGAAAACTATACCGAAGTCATCAGCGATCGTCTCCGAGTTTATTCTTGGTGGATAATAGCGCGAGTTGGCGGTGTTCTTTAAGGCTGCATGAGAGTATTTCAGCAAGACTCCCCACAGAGCTATATTTATCAAGAGATTCACCAACCCGGGTCTCGCAAACAAGACTACACCTACAGACACCAAAAGCATCAGAACCAACGGGCGGGGATGAAAAGGGTAGATAAAGAACTTGGGCAGCCTTATCCAGAAAGGATCAATAATGTCTGAAATGTCAAGCCGTTCAACAATTTCTTGACATTTAGGACAATAATAATAGGTTTCAGTCCTGCCATAGGTCGGCACGGCGCGTTTTATGACACATTCGGCGCAATAGTCTGCATCACATTTGGAACACTCGAAGTGAGCGGGTTTGGCCGGATGGTAACTGCAAGATGTTCTCATATTCGAATGCCTTTTACCATTGCACCAGAATTTGGTTTAGGTGAAGCCCTTTACTCGCAGGCCCCAGCCTCACCAGATGATCGGATAGCACGAAGTGCAAGGACAGTGCCAATTTCCACAGATTTCGCAGCATTAGGGCTGGACGGGTCCTGCGAGCAAGAACACTGTTCTTCACATCGACGGCCTTTTACGGCATACTTGTCATGACACTCAGCGAACAACTAGGTAAATCGAGGCTAGAGAGCAGTGCGAAGAGATTACGAATACATCGTGCTAGGCTGCGGTGGCATTGGAAGCGGGGCACTCTACTGGCTGTCAAGGAGAGACGGAAGCAAGGTCTTGGGCCTAGAGCAATTCGAGGTGGGCCACCACCATGGCGGTTCTCAGGATCATTCTCGCATTATCCGCCTCGAGTACCATCATCAGAAGTACACCCGGCTCACCAGGGACACCTACACTGCTTGGGCTACTCTGGAAGCGGAATCGGCGATTCAGCTTGTGACTAGGACGGGGGGGATTCGAATGGCGCTTGCTGGCAGCCCTTATCAAGGGGAGATTGACCATTACGCCAGCGCAATGGACGCAGCCAATATCCCTTATGAACGTATTGGCAGCGATGAGCTCATGCGCCGTTATCCGCAGTTTAGACTCGACCAAGAGGTCGATGCTCTATTTCAGTCCGAGAGCGGAATCGTCGATGCAATCAAGGGTAACGCGGCGCACATAGCTGTTGCGCGTCATTATGGTGCGACGATCATTGAAAACTGTCGTGTCGGAGCGATTCGTCCATTTCAGGGTGGTGTGGAGCTACACACTGGGCAAGGA
>JAJDNB010000115.1 GCA_022340905.1 Deltaproteobacteria bacterium
GTGCGGCAGGAAGAAACTGGTGAGCCACCCTGTGGCTGCATACTTTCCCAGCCAGTGAAGCACCGGGTTGAAGACCGAGTAGAAGAAAAAGGCAAAAGGGCTGATCATGATCATGACTTCAAAGGCCATGATAAAAAAGACAATTATGCTTCCTCGCGCCACGATGTTCCAGAGTTGTTTAAGGTAGCTCCGATTCCTCATGAGTTCACCTTTTAGCATTTACCATTCACGATTTCAACTACTTCAACGACCTCCTGTGCGCCTGCCTGGTACGGGACTGCGCACTGCTTCGGATGAGAGCTCATCTAATTAATTGCTGGCATTGAGGAGCTTATGGCACTGCGTTAGAACGTAATCACCTTGTCTGCTTCCACACTCAATTCATAGAGGTCATCCATCCAGGCTACTGGACAACTGGCGGAGGCCACTAGACCGTGGGCCCGTAAGCACACCCCTCAGACGTAGAAATCCCCGTCCTCTGTAAATTGATTAACTTGACTGATCACATCAAAGTCATCTCCGTCCACTGATTCATAGGTCACGGCCTTGCCCAACATAAAAACGCTGATCTCATCGCCTTTTTGGAGTCCCACGTTGGCCATACGGAGCGCATTGTACATGGTTTCGGCGTCATCGGTGCTAATGATGAAAAGAACCTTCACACTCTCCTCCTGGGTCTATATTGGCAAGTATTAATACGGTATTCTCCGGATAATACTATCACAGAATGAGAATACAAAATGGATCGAGTTATATGAAGTTGCCTATTTGCTTACTAGGGCTTCATATAACATCCTTACTTCACACTTTTCGCTTCTGCGATCTTAGCCCAACATGCTGGGGCAAAAGTCTGTGGATAGGAATTAAACATGTCTTGCCAATATATGGAAGGGAAGTGAACTTGTCCTGAGTGAAACGAAGGAAATCCCCTTCGTGACGCCATTTTACTGATAATATTAGTTGGTTAGCACTTGTTGACTAAGCCCTTAGTTTTTGTTTGGGCTGAAATTATTAGAAACCGAGAGGGAACTACACTTCCAACTTCAAATACTTGCCTGCATCGATGAAGATAGAAAAAACATAGTTACAATGTCTCTTGATGGTTAATATTAAACGTATACAGCATGAATACATAACAATTTAATGTTTTTATTGTTTTCCAATATATGGTATGCTGCCTTATTCAAATAGCTCATCAGGAATTGGCACACTGGCTGTTTATTAGCTAAAGGATAAGAGCTCTGCCAAGGTAAGGTTAAGGAGGCTAGGAAAAGGACGGATCGCACGCTAAGGGCAATGCCATTTGTGAGAAAGAACTGAGTGATATAAATACAGAGATTTCCAAGAGTTCATAATCATAAATGGGGAGATAGAGTGAATAATAATGATGATGAAGCGAAATAGGTGCCCCAACTTTAATCATAGGCGAGCAAATTCTCCGGTGCGTTTCTGCCCACTATGTGGTGCGGTGGTTAATGATTCCATTCTTATTAGAGAATGTAGTGAAGAGAAACACGCTATAAGTCGACGTGGAGGAACTAATTACTGCGTGTATTGTGGCGAACAGCTTATCCCCACAAGATGAAAATTATGCAGTACATCTCCTATAAGCAGGAATTTTGCCGCTTAGGTAGAGTTTATGGTGATTAGGAGATAGATGTACAACAGTTCAACATTGTCTCCACAATGTCCTGTCTTCCGGCGGACCTCCTTTTGATTTCTCTGGTTCGATAAAGATATTCCCCCCGTCTGGAAAACTACCGTTATTGCTTCCCACCATTTTCTCAATGGACTCCATTACCGCCTGACGGTTGACCTGGGTATCCCGGGGACGAATTTTCCAAAGAAAGTCAGAGCCAATCGCCTCCTTTATGAACTCCTCAAACTCCTCCCATGAACAATCGAGTACTTTCCCCTTTAACATAAGACACCTTCCGATATTATTCTCCCGCTAACAGGGCTTAGGCTATACGCCCCTACAGGTCGAGAAGCATACACCAGAGGATGTGGAGCCCATCTTAAACCTGCCTCCAACATATGCATTTGTGTAGCCCGGATATTTCATGGATTGCTTGCTCCGACCCTGGATATAGCCGTCCTTCCGGGCGTCCTCGGGTGTTGGCATCTGCGACGTACCGTTCAGGTACGCCTCAAAACCAACACCCTGCGGTTGCCCGGTGGAACAACCATCTTCAGGCTCTCGCGACATCAATTCATGAAATATCCGGGCTAGTTCTAGTATCTTCGAGGGCCCCTTCTCTGGCTGCTTCTGGGTGGACGAGCTGCATCAACTCTAAGGGTACGCCCTTTATAATCGGAACCAGTCAATGCTTCTTTTGCTTTTTCAGCTTCTGCTTGATTGGACATCTCAACAAATCCAAAACCTTTGCCCTCAATTATTTTGACTTCTTTCACTTCTCCATAACTTGAAAACAATACTTCCAGCTCACCACTAACAACAGAGTAACTTAAGTTGCCCACATAAAGTTTGCTACCCTGCATTCTAATCTCCTTTTTATACACATCAATAAACAAGAGAGTCTCGCACGGCTATTATTCTTCTCCATTTGACTGAAAATGATCACTACCTTCCTTAACTATTGATCCGAGAAGAGCTATTAAGAACTAGCAAATTTATTACCGGAGATATAGTCCAGCATCATGGGTTAAACTTAAGAAAACTACAATATCTCTACAAGTTGAATCTCTAGATTCAGTACCTTCCCAGCAAGTGGATGATTTCCGTCAAGTGTAACAGTTTCGTCATTAATATTTGTTATGGCAACATCAAAATTTTTACCTGTATCAGAACCAACTCGGAGTACTCCCCCCAACTTCAAATCAATGCCTGGAGGCAATTTCGTTCTTTCTACATCAAAAATTAGATCTTCCTTGGGTTGGCCAAAAGCGTCTTCTGGAGGGATTGAAACAGTTTTTGTGTCGCCCTCGTTCATTCCGATTACTGCGTTTTCAAAACTCGGAAGTACCTTTTTCTGTCCAATGATAAACTCTAGTGGATCCTCTTCAGGTGAGGAGCCAAAGACAATACCATCTTCGAGCGATCCGGTGTAATTGACCTTCACGTTGTCGCCTTCTTTTGCCTGAGCCATTTTTGTTCCTCCTTAAAGAAGAGTGTTGTCAGCGAGCCGCCCGCCACGCTTTATAATTCCTTTTGTTAGGCGAATCGAAAGGAGTGAGGGCCCGCAGATTGTTGAAGATTGTTCAGGCACAAATAAAATGCCAGGACTACTCTTGCTCTTCTTGTTGCTCTGCAGTCTCTTCCTCGCCCAGGTCCGCGGTCTCCTTATTCTTGCTCTGCCGCCGCGCCATCTTTTCCTCGGCCTTTTGTTTGCGCTTGATCTCTTTTTGTCGTTTCGCAAAACTGTGTTGACCACGTCTTGCCATCACACTGCCCTCCCTTCAAGCTGTGTAGCCGATACCGTCAAAGCGAGCGGCTGGGTGTCGCAGGTTGGCTGGCTCGACCTCAAGCTCATAACCGAAAAGATGCCTATTTTCTGCAGTGAGCGCTGTCTTACCTACCTGCCTGAGTCCTAAGACAAAAAACCCCTGAGCCAGTGAGAGGCTCTGGGGTTATGCACCAAAACCAACGCAACGGATTATGTACTATTACATTTCCATCCAGCGTTGTCAAGAGAAGCGGAAGTGTGGGCTTTTACCCCTCATCGTCTATGCAGGATATTTCTTGGCGAGGCGTGCCAAAACAAAAAGGGCATCTCGCCTTACTTAGACGCGATGCCCGTTCCAAGCGTGTTACCGCTAACTAAATCTTTGTGACATTCACAGCAGCAGGACCTTTTTGGCCCTGTTCCACATCAAAAGTCACGCTATCGCCTTCATGGAGAGATTTGAAACCGGTTGAGTTGATCCCTGAATGGTGAACAAATACATCCGGGCCATCTTCCTGCTCGATGAAGCCGTAGCCTTTGTGGTCACTAAACCACTTCACAATTCCATTGCTCATAGTGACATCCTCCTTTCATAGAAATTCTCATGGTCCCAAACTGGAGGTTGCCACTTCTGACGAATGGATCTTCCCTCAGAACGAAACCGGGCCGCCAATAAAGACGGCCCTTTATTGATTGGCTAGACGATAACCTACTTCTTCGGTGAAAGTCAAATCATTTATTGTTATTTATTTATGAAGTCAACCATGGAAAGAGGGTATCAAAAGTTGTTAGGCGTAATCGCCAGGGGTCTCTAGCCTCTCTAGAGGGTTTCAATTTTCTCCCAATAAATCAGAAATAATTAATTCAGAAGTGCAGTTAATGAGAAGAACTGGAAATTAATTTTGATTATTATGAAAGTTTATATCCGAGTTTTTAAGTTCTAGTGACAAGGTATTATAGTCAAGATAACAATGATATCTTTATTCTCCTTTATACACCGCACTAGAATATTCGAATCCTTGCGGCTGCGGCCTCGAGCCTGCTGTGAAACGTGGGATAAAGATGGAAGAACGGACAGTAGGGTGAGAGGAAAAATCTGATGTCCTTATCGGTGGTGAGGACGGTAGGAGTAAAAATGAATCTAATTCATTTTTGGTGAATTTTCTGGTAATGTAGCCATCACTCTCTAACCCTATCTACTAATCCTCGAAGAGAGATGGAAGACATTTTACAGCGGATACGATTTACTGCACAGGAGAATCACTGATGAATGATTCTACCCACTTGTTTCACATACCGGTCATGGGAACAGGCTTCACTATTGATACCCCGCTGCGGGTGGCGAAGTACGGTATCTCTTCGGTGATACCGTTAGTGGACGACGTTCTGATTGAGGGGGTGAGAAAATTTCATTGTGAAAAGCACGGCGAACCGTACGAGGAAATTAGCAACAGTAACCAAGATGCTCGTGCCCTACGAATCACGGCCTATCTGAGTCTCGTGGACCGTCTTGTCCAGCAGCAGGTCGTGGCCTTGCAAGCCTCGCCCTTTGAGGAAGGCAGTGACATTACGCGCTATTTCGAAATGCTGCCGGAGATCCCTCTGAAGCAAGCTTATAATGAAATGCTCGCAATCACCGACGGGGCGGCAAAGGCCCTTATGCAGGCAGACCTTCGCCAGCAAGCCGTCCCGGGCAGCATCGACGTCAACATCATGACCAAGCTCGACCGCGACATTTACTTGAATGGCGACAAACTCGCTGCCGAGTTCTCTGATGCCATGGCGGCCCTTCGTGGCTTTGCTAACAGCACCCTGAACTCTTCAGTTGTCTTTTCTGCCGGAATAAATCAAAGACTCTATACGTACGCGGCCACTTTCAAAGACTTTTTTCCTGACAAAAACGGTGAACTCAAAAAAAAGATAATCCTAAAGGTAAGCGATTACCGCTCTGCCTCGGTGCAAGGCAGATTCCTCGCCAAGCGTGGGCTATGGGTGTCTGAGTATCGCATCGAATCTGGTCTCAACTGCGGTGGGCATGCCTTCGCCACTGACGGCTATTTGATCGGGCCGGTCCTGGAGGAGTTCAAGGAAAAAAGGCAGGAGCTCATAGAATCGCTTCATGCAACCTACGCCAAAGCCCTGGCAGGCCTAGGTTGGTCTGTGAACGATGAGCCCCACAATGTGAGTATAACTGTGCAAGGCGGCATTGGAACAGCAGCTGAGAATGAGTTTTTGCTGCGATATTACCTGGTTGATAGAACCGGCTGGGGAACGCCTTTCCTGCTCGTACCTGAAGTGACGAATGTCGACGAAATTCACCTGGAGAAACTTCTTGCTGCTGCGGACGGAGACGTTTACTTGAGCGACAGCTCGCCTTTAAGGGTTCCTTTCTGGAACCTGCGCACTTCTGCGAGTGAAGAGACCCGTCGCCAGCATATCCGTGAAGGCAAGCCTGGTAGCCCCTGCGTGAAAGGGGCTGCGAGGTTGAATACTGAATTTACCGACATTCCAATCTGTCCGGCCTCACGCGCCTACATCAAGCGCAAGCTCCAGCACCTCCCAGAGGAAGGACTCTCAGCAGAACAGCTAGCCGCAGTAAAAGAGAGCGTGCTCAGCAAATCCTGCATCTGTCATGACTTGGGCGGTGGTACGGCTCTGAAGTATGGCATCGATCCAGCGGCTACCCCCTCTATCTGCTGCGGTCCCGGCATTCTGGATTTCAGCAAAATTTCTACCTTGGAACAGATGGTAGCACACATCTACGGCTGGCATTCTCTCATTAATAATAAAGACCGTCCGCACATGTTCGTCAGGGAACTTATGCTATACATAGACCACCTTCGCCAAGAGAGCAAAAATTTCGACTTAAAACTCTCCTTCCGTGCACCAACGTACTTCCACAAGTTCAAGGAAAACCTTCTTCTCGGGATCGAGTACTATCAGCGGTTGGCCGGGCAGTTCATGGAGGAGCAGAGAACTCAGTTCCTGGCAGCTCTAAAAGTCTTGCTGGACGACCTCGACACCATTGCTCTCCCTGAAGCCGGTTGAAGTTGCGTCACGGAAGATAGAATCAACATACATGACAGGCCAAGGTGATCAAGAGAGATCAGCTTTGCATAACTCGATTTAATGTGAAGTCCCAGCGAGCTATTTAGGAGTCTTCAGAAACCATAATTTATTGCATTCAGCCGTACACACCACTTGTCAAGCAAACCAAAGCTGGTGTTGCCTAAGAATCAGATAACAACTGGGGTAAATGGGGAGTCCGCTTGGGGACGCCATATTTATAATGAAATTAATGGTTTAATACTAATTCGCTAAGCCCTTAATTTTTGTTTGGGTTCACTTGGTCTGATACTGGGAGGAAACTGGACTTCCAACTTCAACTAATTGGTTGCATTGATGAAGATATGAAAAGCAGATAGCAAGAACCCTCTGATGATTAAGACTCCACATAGCAGCTACCGAAAGTCCCTTATTGATCGGATTATATGCAAAATCTAGTAAGCACAATCAGGTGCCAGGGCTATCTTTTTCCACGGTTTCCTCTAACTGCAAGAACGGTTTAAACAAATCAATGGGAATGGGAAAGAGCGTGCTGGATTTGCCCTGCGCAGCGACCTCTCGGAGGGTCTGTAAGTAGCGTAGCTGGAGGGCAATGGGATGGTCGGAGATTATCCGGGCTGCTTCGGCCAGGCGATCCGCGGCCTGATGCTCCCCCTCTGCGTTGATAACCATGGCACGGCGCTCTCGCTCGGCTTCAGCCTGGCGGGCCATGGCTCGTTGCATATCCTGGGGTAGGTCGATGTGCTTGACCTCAACAGTACTCACCTTAATGCCCCAGGGGTCGGTATGCTCATCCAAAATCTCCTGGAGCTGCTGATTGATCTTTTCACGTTCAGAGAGCAGTTCGTCTAGCTCCCCCTGCCCACAAACACTACGCAGGGTGGTTTGGGCCATCTGGGAGGTGGCATAGAGATAATTTTCCACCTCCACCACTGCCTTGATGGAATCCATCACCCGGAAATAGATCACTGCATTGACCTTCACGGATACGTTATCTCGGGTAATCACATCCTGAGAAGGTACGTCCATGGCCACCAGCCGCAGGCTGACCTTCACCATCCGGTCCACCACGGGGATAAGAATGATCAGCCCCGGCCCCTTGGCCTTGATAACTCGACCCAGACGGAAAATGACCCCCCGTTCGTATTCTTTGAGAATACGAATGGCACTGGCCAGAAACAGGACCGCTAGTATAAGAATGAAAACAATGGCGTAGGGCATGCCATCTTCCTCTTAAGACAACGATGGATCTCTGCCGCTGACAACGGCCAATTCATAGCAGGAGTCTGCAAATAGTATGTTTAATCTTGACCCTGCGAGAAGCCTGTGTCCAGCAGAAATCATGCGGGCCGGGATGAAGGCAAAAAGAAGAATATTTGCGAAGAATCGTATGGTTTGGCCGCTGGTTGGCTTTACTTTCTTTGTTTGGTCAACCCAATTCAAGTCTGGTCCGCCTTTGAGTAACAACAAATGCTTGATAAGAAAAGCGAGGTGTTTTTTAGCTGTTGACGCACGAACTGTCCTATTGGATGAAAAAAACCCCCACGGAGGAGGTGTTGGAAGGCTGTTTTGAACCCGGCTTAACCAAGTGGGGTCCCTGTTGGTCCTTTAGGCGCTTCGGACTAGCCGATGCGGCACACCGTTCCAAGGAAGGG
>JAJDNB010000133.1 GCA_022340905.1 Deltaproteobacteria bacterium
TTCCTCAAAAGTTTCAGCGGCAATCTCCCCTTGTATCGAAGCCGCTTCCTTGGTGGGATTGATGTGCAAGACAGGTTCGAGCTTATATGATTGACTTGGCGGTGCGCCAGACATTGAAAGTGACTGGCTCAAGTCAAAATCTATGGTAAGATCCAGCGACTTGCCCCCTTCCAGCTTAAAGAAAAATTCCCGCTCGATGGTCAAGCTCCCCGAGGATAAAGGAACAGAATAAAAAATCCCTCCACTTAGCACCGCCACGCTGCTCACCGAAGCTCGAAGCCGATCATATTCACCGGTTTCCAGTTTCGCCGGTTTCACCAGCTGCGAGGTCCTTCCTGAATGCAATTCGAGGAGATCAATAGCATAGGGCGAATTTACCAACTCTAAAGATATCCAACCTCCACCCTCACGGTGGACAAAGAACTCTTCGAAGGTGATAAAAACCGCCTCAATTCCAGAAGGTAGAGCAGGCCTAGCATCTGTTACCCGCACAAATAAGGTGCTGGAGTCTCCATTGAAACTGGCGTAAAAGGAAACCCGGCAGCCCAGAAAAAACACCACGGGCACTACAATGAATAGGATATAGGACCGAACTTTTCTCATAGCTACTTTCTCTAGCCCGGATATTTCATGAACAGCTTACTGCGACCACGAAACTGGGAACCCGCTTGTCGCAGATACCGCATACGGTGCGGTGCGGCACTGAGCGGAGCGCAGCGAGCGCGAATAATATGGCCCCCCCTGATGGGAGCCATTGTGCAACCAAGGAAAAAGTAGAGCAAGAGAGCCAGACTCAACAGGGAACATAGTGGGGAGCCGAATCGTTTACACTCGTCTTTCATTGCTTGCCGGGGTATGATCGTCTGCTGATCTTTGATATGGTAGGTTATTATGAATTAAGGGTAACACAAAGCACGTAAATAGATCAATCCACGAGAAGATGGAGGAATTTTTCCACAAAATATATTTCTCCCATGGATCTCGGCAAGGCTACTCCATGTTCCCTGCCTTTCCCCTGTGCACTGCGCGTTTCGCCCTTTACGAGATGCTTCTTGCCCTTGGGATATAGAGATGAAAAAAAGCCTTCTCCTTTGCTTCCTTATACTCTTTGCTATACCTCCTTTGGCTCACGCCCAAGAGCCAATAGATATTCTGGAGCAGACCGTTAAGCGAGGCATAGCCCTGCTGAAAGATCCCCAGTATCAAGTTGCCAGCAAAAAAGAGGAACAACAAGAACTGCTCTGCCACACCGCAGCCCAAGTGTTTGACTTCAGGGAATTCTCGAGGCGGGTTCTCTCAGTCAAATGGCACAGCTTCACTCCGGAGCAGAGGAAGGAATTCGTAGAGGTTTTCTCTGAGTTTCTCTGCAAGTACTATATCAGTAGGATTCAGGAGAGATACAAAGATGAAAAGGTCATCTTTCTGAGCCAACATTTTGTGGGCAACCGTATAGCTTTCGTGAGGGTCAACGTCCTCTGGAAGGGGGTGGAGGTACCAGTAGAGGTTCGCATGCTGAAACGCAATGCCACCTGGAAAGTCTACGATCTGGTCATTTTGGGTATCAGCGGGGTGAAGAATTATCGAGCGCAATTTCAGGCTCTTTTCCGTAATGACTCACCCTCCCAGGTGATCGGACGAATTCGCCAAAGAATAAAACAAGAAGAAAGGAAAGGCTAACTTATTTGGGAGTTTTCTTCTTTGCCTGAAGCTCTCTGAGCCTCTCGCGATAATATTTATTGAGCACCTCTTTTACGGCCGGTGACTGTCGGACAACCTCTTTCATGCTTTCGTAGGTGAGTTCGCAAAGGAGAGTATCATCCGCAGCCCTCACTGTCGCGAACCTTGGGGCTGCAGTGAGAAAGGAAATTTCACCGAAAAAATCGTTCTCCCTCAAGTAAGCCACATGTAGATCCTCAGCGTGATCGTTGTGAGTGAGTACCTCGACCTTCCCTTCCAGAACGATGTACATTGATCTACCTCTATCTCCCTCGCGCACGATAACTGTACCCTGTTTGACCAGTTTTGGCTTTGCCGCCTGGCCCACTGCAGCAAGCTCTTCTTCGGGGAAATTGGACAGAAAGGGAACTTTGGAGATCGCTTCTCTAAATCGTGCCGGCAGTTCACCTCCAGTCAGTCCTCGAGAAACATTGGGATGAGAGAGTTCTTGAGTCTCACTACCAACATCTATTACATCTTGATCCTGCGCTTGCAAGAACCGCAGAGCCACATCTCCAACCCAGACAATGTCTCCACTGGACAGCGTGGCCCGGTCAATTCTCTCACCGTTCAGGTAGGTTCCATTTCTACTTTCCATATCTTGGACAAATGCCTGTCCATTTTCCAGATACACCAGGGTGTGTTGTCGCGATACAGTTGAGTGGTTGAGCCGGATGTCGTTTTCCTCTCCCCGACCAACGGTCAACCGGCTTTCCAGTATGAAAACCATACCCTTCGTAAGTCCTTCCTCGGCAATGAGATATGATTGGATCATGTCGGCCAGGTCTCCTTCTCGCCTTGAGCAATTCTGCATTCCCTAATCAGATGCAATCTCCCTTCGAGTCAAAAGGGCAACGAATATCCTGGCTAGACGGCTAAATAGACGCCCCTACGAAGCCGCTTGATCGTTCCTTCTTTGACTCCCCTGTAGACAATGGTCCTGACGGTACTGTCGTTAACGCCGGTTATCTTTATCAAGGTGGCTATATCTACTCCTTTCTTGTACCTCTTGATTGTCTTCAAAACCTCTTCCTTGGAAGATTCTTTCTCCGTCTTTCGGACAGCGGGCTTCCGCACTAACTCCTTTTTCCCGGCAGCAACCTTAGCCGGTAAGGGCGAAGATTTCGTGGTGGTAGCCCGGTCCAGGGAAGAGTTAATCCTCTGGACATCTACCATAAGATCTCTGAAATTATTGAGCAATTTTTTTATTTTCTCCTTGCGCTCCGCACCACCAAGCTTCGTTTTTTGTCGCAGGCTATGCAAGGTCCGAGTCGCCTGGTGGAGGAACTGCATGGAGGCAGGGTCAGCTGAACCTTTTCTGACCCTCAAATAGTTGCAGATTGGCAGGGCCAAGTCGATCAGCTTCTTGCTGTAGGGGTCATCAGCCACTTTCTCTCTCACCACCTCCAATTCCTTCTCAAACTTGCCAATGGTCTGGGAACTGATTTCCCAGTCGAGAGTCAGCAGACTTGCCATCAGAGGTTCCAACATATGTTGTTTGCGGCTCATGGTTTGCTCCTTCTCCTGAGGAAAGATGTTCCTTTGGGGAGCACATATCGTGCCAATCATCACGATTTGAGATTGGAGATTGTAGATTTAAGATTGCCAAAGGCGGCAGACGTCTTCACCAATCTGCAATCTCCAATCTGCATTCGACAAGCTTAAATCTCCCCGTGTTGGTTGTTGAGAAATGCCACAACTCGCGATTCAAACCAGTATTCTTCTCTATTATTAAAGGCGATGAAACCTACATGGCCACCTGATTTCGGCATCTCGAGAAAGAAGCGAGGGTTTGTCTCTGCTTCCTCTATGGGATAACACTCCCTTGAGAGAAAAGGATCGTTCTTGGCGTTCACCAGCAAAGTAGGAATAGTGATCTTGGGGATGAACTGTCTGCTGCTGACTCGATCGTAATAGTCTTGGGCATCTCTAAAACCGTTCAGCGGTGCAGTGTAGCGATCGTCAAATTGTCTGAAAGTCTTTATCAGATTGTAGCCCTCATCACTGATCCTGTCCGGCATGATGCGCATTTTTGCCTTTATTTTTTCATGAAGCATCTGCGTAAATCGTTTCATGTAGATCTTGTTTGACGGTTTCGCCATTTGCTCAGCACCTGCGGCCAGGTCGCAAGGTACCGAGCAAGTCGCGGCCCCGATAATTGCTCTGTTTATCTCAGGACCTTGCTCTCCCAGGTATTTCAAGGTCAAATTACCTCCCAAACTGAAGCCCACCAATCCTATGGCATGGTATTTTCCCCCTTTGGTCACATGTTCTACAACCGCTGCTAAATCCTCGGTGATGCCGCTGTGGTAGGACCGAACTGTCTTGTTGGGCTCGCCGCTGCATCCTCGCATGTTCCAAGCCAGTGCGTCCCAGCCGCTGCGGTTAAGTGCCCTTACTATCCCCAGGACATACCACCGCTCTGAATTTCCCTCCAAGCCATGAGAAACGATTGCCACTTTACTGGCGCCGACAGAGGACCAGTCAAGATCGAGAAAATCTTCATCCGCTGTACAAATGCGTTTCCGTTTATAACTAATCCCCCTCACATTTCTAAACAGATATGGAAAGATCGTCTGGATGTGACCGTTACTGAAGCCCAGGGGAGGGATATAGCTGGATTTGGCTAGGATTGGCATACCGCAACCGCAAACCTTCAAACGAGGATTCAGTGTTCGGGTTTCAGTGTTCAGGTCTATCACATCTGAAACCTGATCCGCCTCCGGCGGAAAACCTGAAGAGTTGGTGCTTGGTGTTTGAGATCTCTCTGAATCTCTACTGCTCTCCCTTTGCCGCCAGATAAATGGCCGCCAGGATGAGACCACCTCCGATAAATTTAGTCCAGGTTAATCTCTCATCAAAAACTATGTAGGCCAG
This sequence comes from Deltaproteobacteria bacterium, assembly GCA_022340905.1. Classification (GTDB taxonomy): domain Bacteria; phylum Desulfobacterota; class Syntrophobacteria; order BM002; family BM002; genus BM002. The sequence goes on from JAJDNB010000133.1 coordinate 4,594, forward strand.
AACCGTGGCGCCAATTGGTTCTCCCAGGAGAGTAATTGCAACCAAACTGGCACTAAACCACTTGAGCGCCCAGTTGTAACTCGTGTGACCGATGATCTGAGATACAAGGGCCATCCCGACAAAGGCCCCGTAGGTCCCCGAGCTGAAACCAACAACCGGAAGTCCGAGGATAAGTACTAAACTCCACAAAATGATTGCCGCACTACCATAGCAAATAATTACGTAAGCGAGGAGCGAAAGCTTGCGCCTCAAATTACGACCCAACAATAGATACAGAGCAGCGCAAATACTTCCCAACAAAGCCAAGAAATCGCCCCAGAGTGCTTGATCCCCCGTGACGAAATCCCCCGCACCGATAATCGCTCCACCAATAACACTGAGCACTATGCCGATTTTAGTCGTCGGGGTAAGTCGGTCCTTGCTGATTGCTGGCGTCAATATCCCGACCCAGAGTGGATTTGTATTTACCAACACCACACTGTTAGCTACAGAGGTGTAACTCAAAGAGGAAATCCAGGTGGAGAAGTGCAAGGCGAGAAAGAGGCCCGACAGCAGGGCCAAGACGAATTCCCTCCTTTCTAGCCCCATGATTTCATCTCGCACCTTCCACCAAGCCAAAGGAGCAAGCATCAACGAGGCCAGACCAACCCTGTATGCTGCAATTACCAAGGGTGGAGCCTCGGCGAGCTTCGCAAATATAGCGCCCGTGGAAACCGCTAAAACCCCGCTAATTAGGGCCAAAGAGGGATTGAAGGGTGGTCTGTCTTTTTCGTTCACAATCACCAGTTTCAGAAGAAAATTGGATCGGTCCTTATTGCCACAAGCTCAGTCAAATTCGAAAACCGAATATCTAAATCCTAAACAAATTCGAATTTTCTAAATCCAAATGTCCAAAACTAGTTCATCTATTTCAGTAAGAATTGTTTTGAACATTGTTGAATTCGGATTCTGGATTTGTTTCGTGCTTCGTGCTTAGAATTTCGGATTTAACCAATATGCAGTGTAGAAGGAAAAATGAATGGTAGCATAATTCAGTCAGTGGCAAAAATTGTAATGCTACTTTTGTCAGCTCGCTGACGTCGCCACCATGATGAACACGCCAATGTCCGTCCCTGCATGTGCCAACCAGGGAGCCAACATACCCCGAGATCGATAGCGCAAGTAGCCGAGGAACAAACCGTAAACTGAGGCCATTGCCACCCCTGACAACCCTTTGGGGCATCCCACCTCGGAGTAATGCATCCAGCCAAAAAAAACCGCTTGAATCACCAAGGGGATGATCCCTGGGCCCACAGCACTATCTAAAGCCTGCAATAGAACGCCTCTAAAAATGGCCTCCTCGACTGCCGAGTTAATCAAGGCAAAGGCCACGCCGGCAAGGGGCATAAGGTAGAACGGCATCGCTGGTATGTTGGCCCGGCAGGGACCAAGATCCGGTTTGATTGCCGCCTTCCACGCCAAGAGCGCTCCACTGGAAACGACCACAATAAGTGCAACCAACAACCAAATGTCAACCCCTAGTCGACCCGGACGTATCCAGAGGACCGACTTTCGAAGACGTTGACTCACTCCAACGACGACACCGTAAGCTACCAGAGGCGTGACTTTGTCGAGAGGCCATTGGCTGAGAACCGGTGTTATAAGCGGCAGCGCCACCCAGAGAGTAAAGAAGAAAGAAAGGTGAAATGATTGAACCGCCCGAAGGTATAGAGCTGTTAGGGTAAGCAAGAAAAATATCCCTATCAGCCAGTACGGGGGCGCTCTCTGAAATGACAAATGGACAGCAAATAAAACAAGCACCCCTAGAGTGATGAGCCTTTCCCCCGGTGGACCAACCGGGGGAGTTTCTATGAGTCCCTTCATGTTAATTAGTCGATTCGTCAAATGGTCAAATCATTCAAGCCGTTCAAACAGTAGAAACCGTAGAACTCGTAGAAAACGTCAATTCAGCTCACAGATCGCAGGTAATTCGTCAATTAGAAAATTAGTCGATTAGAGAATCAGGGAATTAGTCAAATGGTCGATTGGTCGAGTGGTCAAATGGTTAAAAACGTAGAAGGCGTAGAAGACGCAAAATGGTGAATGGTGAACGGGAAACGGTACATAACGTTATTCGTTATTCGTCACTCGGAGAACTACAACCCATAACAGGTCCTAACTTGGAACTTGAAACCTTGACCTGCTGTCGTCTGTCCTCTGTCATCTGTCGTCTGTCATCTGTCGTCTGTCGTCTGTCATCTGTCGTCTGTCATCTGTCGTCTGTCATCTGTCCCTATGCTCCATGCCCTCTCAAATCGATAATCCAAAATGGAAAGGCTAATATCTTTCAAAGATGTTTTTTGCCGTTGAGTTTTTGGGCAAGAGTATAGACAGTGTCGGCGTAATAGGTGCTGCGATTGTAGTAAAGGAGAACACTTTTCTTCGCTTCCCGACCCTGTGCTTTTCCCCAGTGATGAGCTTTTAGGAAAAAGGCAACACTATGTATGGCGTCATAATGGTTGAGGAGATCTATCCTGCCGTCGCCGTCGCCGTCACGACCATAATATTCAACATTGGAAGGCAAGAATTGCGGTATGCCAATCGCTCCCTCAGAGGATCCCTGCACGCTAAAAGGATCGATGTCATTGTCTTTTACGTAAGCCATAAAAGCCTTAAGTTCACGGTAGCCTCGGGTAGCACGTTTTGCCAAGCGTTTGGATATGACCTCTGGCGATTGCATATCGCGTTGCTCCTCGGAAAGACTGGCGAGGACCTTTTGGCGAATGTCATCGTTTTCCGAGGCGGCCATGGTTGAAAGGACATTGACCGTCAGATACTTGCCAGGGTAAGTCCCCAGGGCAGTCTCCACCATAAGCACTGCAACGACCACTTCCGGCTCGACCCCGAAACTCTGCTCCGCCCCCTCTAAGGTTTGATCGTAGCGCTTAAGGTAACGGGCTGCTTTATTGACTGAATAAGGCGAAAGAAATTGCCCATAATCGAGAGTGGCCTCGCTGCGCACCAAATTTCCAGCCACTGCCTCGAGTTCTAGCTTCGCCTTGGGGTTTTGGTAAATCGACCTCACGAGATCAGGATCGACGCCATCAGCGACGAGTCGTTCAGGCAAGTTACCGAAAAGGCTCTCCGAACCGCTAACTCCAATAGGGCAAAGCACAATTAGCGACAGAACGGCGGCAGCACAAATTCTCGTCCATTTTTCCATGATCACTGTCAGCCTCATAAGCAACTTCTCTCCAGTCCGGTGAGATCCATCTTATGGTGGTTAGAATGATAATCAGCTTCCCTCTCGATGCAATGTAAGATTGCACAAAATGCGCCAATAACAGGTAATGCTGTCTCCTTTTTTTACAACCCGCCAAGGAACATACCCCACGCCAACTCTGCCACATTAGATCTCCATTGTACAGGACGGTTAGATTCTATAAGGTAATCGTCTCCCAGACACCCCAACCGGGCAGTGTTTACCTTGACACCCCTTGTCCTGTCTGGCAAGGTATGCGGCAAATTCTAGCCTTGAAGCAGAAGGGATGGTGTGATGATGAAAAGTTATCGCAAAGAACTCTGGTTTGAAGTGCCCTCCCGACGGGCCTTCATCAACATTACTCCCCAGGTTGAACAATGCTTGCGGGAGAGTGGCATAAAAGAAGGACTCGTTTTGGTTAATGCCATGCATATAACCGCCTCAGTCTTCATCAACGACGATGAAGCGGGGTTGCATCATGACTATGATGTTTGGCTGGAAAAATTGGCACCCCACGAGCCCGTGTCTCAGTATCGCCACAACGTGGGAGAAGACAACGCTGACGCCCACATGAAAAGACAAATCATGGGCCGTGAGGTTGTTGTGGCAGCGACAGACGGTAAGCTGGACTTTGGCACGTGGGAACGTATTTTCTATGGCGAATTCGACGGGCGTCGGCGCAAACGTGCCCTGGTCAAGATCATAGGCGACTAGACAACGAGGAATGGGAGTAAGTGACCACAAAGGACACGAAGACCAAAATTGAAGCCAAGCGCATGGCGCAGAGCGCATAGAGTGAGTGAATTGTGCCAAAAAGGAATGGGAACTTATGACCTTTCTACACTTTCTTTGAGAGCGCAATTCGTGCCCGACGATTCCCATGTCTGCACTAGTTACGCTCCGCGCTAGCGCTATGTGCTCCGCCTTGATTCCTTTGTGAACTTCGTGCCCTTCGTGGTTGAACTACTTGTCTGGTGGCAAATTGAATAGTGGAGTTGGAAATGAAAGATTTTGGAGACAAAGAGGTCCGGCAATTTCTGGCTGCCCATGGTCTGGAAAAACAGATCCACAGCTTCTCTGAGAGTACTGAGAACGCTTATCTTGCAGCTGAGGCCTTGGGAGTAGAACTGGGCCAAATTGTCAAATCGGTAGTCTTTTTGGCAGATGGAAAAACGCTTTTGGTGCTTATGTCCGGGGATATGAATGTCGATACCAAAAAACTCAAGAAACTCCTTGGAGTTAGAAAAGTCAGGATGGCTGATGCAAAGACGGTAGCGGCAGTGACCGGCTATCCAGTTGGAGCTGTTCCCCCGGTGGCGCACCGGCAGAGCATACCCACATATTTAGATGAAAGTTTGAGACGTTTTTTGAATATCTATCCTGCCGCTGGCACCACCCAGAACATGTTTTGTACGACCTTTGAAGAACTATCGAGACTTACCGCTGCAGAGGTCATCGACGTCTCAGCACCAAAGAGAAAGCACTAAGCAGTGAAGTTCACTGGTCAGTGGGTGGTATTCTTTCAAGAGGCTGGTGGTTTTTCCGATTGACGGGGTTTCTAGATCGAGTATATCGTGTCTAAATAAAATCTTGAACTGAAGAGGGAAACTAACCAGAAACACCATGAACAGCCGCCCATTCTGTTCGCCCTTTGTTTCGAGGCGAATCGTATCCCGATAAACTCTTAAAAAGGAGGAAAGTTATGTCTGTCGGTACCTACAAAATTATCGAACTGGTGGGGACCAGCGATGTATCTTGGGATGAGGCAGCCAAAAACGCTGTAAATACTGCCAGCAAATCCTTGAGGGATTTAAGAATCGCTGAGGTCAAGGAGCTGGATCTGAAAATCGAAGGAGGAAAAGTTGTCGCCTACAGGGTAAGATTGAATCTGTCTTTCAAATATGAAACTACGTAATGACCGTGCAGGGTGCCAGGAAAACTTTTCTAGACGACATGCTATCATCAAGTGGCTGGTTGAGCAGGTATCCTTGTGAGCTCTAAGGGGTTGCTCATGGATCGTTCAGAGATTATAAATCTTTTGGAAAATTGCGAGTTTTTCAAGGGATTGCAGAAGGACAATCTCGAGGAAATGGCGAATTTGTGCACCGTGGAAACTTATGCGGCAGGAGATCACATTTTTCGCCAAGGTGAGGGGGGAGATCGGATCTACATAGTTGCTCAAGGCAACGTGTTTTTGGAAAGATCTGTGGATCTAGGCATACGGAAGGGAACCGCCTGCATTGGAATGCTAAGTAAAGGAAGGGTTTTTGGCTGCTGGGCTACTCTTCTGAATCAAAAGCATACCCTCATGTCCTCGGCCCTCTGTCGGAAACCAACAACGGTGCTGGCCATAAAGGGGCCGGACCTCAGAAAGGTTATGCTTCACGATAATGTGCTGGGTTTCAAGATTTTGGAGAGGTTCTGTTTTTTGCTCCAGGACAGGCTAAAGGGCGCATATGAGGCGATGGAAGAACTTTGAGAACCGAGGGGCCACACAGGTGGAGAGGTGATATGAAGATAAAAACCAAGATTTTGTGGCTCATTGCTTTGACTCTGGCTGCAATTTTGTCTCTTGCCGGCCCGGTACTCGCGCAGGAGAGGCTGGTGCCAAAAGTGGATAACTTCATCCTTCTCATAGACCTATCAGGCTCCATGTTTCTTACACAACAAGGCGGTATTACAACCAAAGCCGGACTGGCCAAGGAAATACTGCTGGAGATGAATAAGCTTATACCCGAACTCGGCTACACAGGAGCGATACAATCATTTCCCCCCAGCCGAATCCTGATTGGTCCTAAACGATACGATCGTCTTTCTTTTGAGAAGGCCATAGAAAGCCTGCCGGTGGAGGGAGCCATCTATGGCAACCAGACACCCTTAGGAAAGGGTATCCTCGATCTGGCTGAGGTTCTGAAAAGTATGCCTCCGGGAAAAACGGCGGTTATACTGTTTACCGATGGCGAGGAAAACCTGGGTGTCGAAGCGCTGGAGGCAGAAGACAATCTACGAGCTACATACCCCAACCTGTCATTTCACACCGTCTCCCTTTCTGACAAGGATAAAGAGAAAGCGATTCTTCGAGAACTCAGTGGACGTACCGACGGTATTTACGTGGAGAGCAGTGAGCTCGTCTCTGATAAAGTCGCACAAGAGCGCTTTGTCAAAGGGGTATTCTATCGGGTCGAAGCTCCTTTGGACAGCGATGGTGACGGTGTCGTGGATGAGCTGGACAAATGCCCGGGTACGCCAAGAGGGATGGAGGTGGACGCCCAGGGTTGCCCTCCGGACAGCGACGGTGATGGAGTGATCGATGAGGCAGACAAATGTCCCAACACTCCGCCGGGAGTGCCTGTTGACAGTTACGGCTGCCCTCCTGACAGTGACGGTGACGGCGTGCCAGACTATCTGGATCAATGCCCTAGTACTCCAGCGGGGGCCACTGTGAACGAAGTGGGATGCTGGTCCCTCAAGGCGACCATGCTCTTCGATACCAACAGCTCCTATATAAAGAGTGAGGCCCATCCCCTTTTAGACGAAGTAGCCACCATCTTGGAAAAGAATCCTCAAATAAAGGTGGAGATTCAAGGGTATGCAGACAACACTGGGACCGCAGAATACAACCAGTGGCTGTCTGAAAGACGAGCGAAAAGAGTAATGGATTATTTGGAGAGCAAGGGTATTGCTCGCGACCGTCTGCAAGCAAAAGGATATGGCTCCACCCGCCCGGTGGCATCGAATGCTACTGAAGAAGGAAGGGCTCAGAATCGGAGGGTGGAACTGAAACGCATGCCTTAGCCCGCATATTTCATGAATTCACGCCTCGGCGTGACTGCGACCAAGGGTATGGCCGCTCTTCGAAATATACTCTTTGTGTGTACCGGTAACACCTGCCGCAGTCCTCTGGCTGAGGGTTTTCTGAAAAAAATACTGAGAGAGCATTCCCTTGGTGGTATGGAGGTTGGCTCCGCGGGGCTTGCCGCCTTACCGGGGAGCTCAGCATCCTCTCACGCGGTGAAGGTGGCGCTCGAAGGCTCAGTTTCTTTGGACGAACACAAAGCACGTCTCCTCAATGCAGAACTCATCACCAAAGCAGACCTGATAATAGGCATGGAACCCGGACATCGGCAGCAGCTGCTTGACCGCTATCCTCACGCTTCAGACAAGATATATCTCCTCCGGCATTTTGCTCGCTACGGCTCCCGGGAGCGGGGAATTCCTGACCCTTACGGTCTCAACCTTGAGGGCTACCGTTTTTGTTTTGAGGACATCAAAGAGTGCGTGGAGTCTCTGCTCGAGTGGCTCCTACAAGCACATCAAGGAGAGTAATCAACAGCTAGTGGCAAGCAGGCAATGTCTAGCAGAGGGCACGAGGCACGCAGTACGAAGCGAGACGGGCGAGATAGGCAAAGACGGCAGAGGACAGAGGACCGCAAGACGACACGGTGACGGGGAGAAACGGAGACGCGGAGATCGAAGATAGACGACAGAGGACAGACGACAGCAGGTCAAGGTTTC
>JAJDNB010000140.1 GCA_022340905.1 Deltaproteobacteria bacterium
ATCCAGCTGAGAGAGAAAGAATACGCCAAAAAGGATTTGTTTAACCTGGCCGTGAAGTTCAGGGAGATTACCACGCAAGCCGGGATTTTGCTCATCATCAACGATCATCTAGACATCGCTCTTGCAGTGGATGCGGATGGTGTTCATCTAGGCCAGGAGGATTTGCCTGTCCAGGCGGCGAGAAAGCTGGCGCCGGATTTGCTCATTGGAGCCTCTACCCACTCTGTAGAACAAGCACTTGAGGCTGAAAAGAATGGGGCCGATTACGTCAACATTGGCCCCATATTCTCCACCAAAACAAAGGAAGGGGTGGAACGTTCCCTGGGTCCCGAGGCGATCGCCGAAATAAGCAGGCAGATTGTAGTGCCTTTCACGGTCATGGGGGGCATTAGCGAGGCAAACATAGATCAAGTGCTTGCTCAGGGAGCGAGGAGGGTAGCTATGGTTTCTGCCATAACCAAGGCTGAAGACATTGCCAAGAAAGTTACATTTTTTAAAGAAAAAATTCTTGTATTTTCAAAATGTTAGGGTCTTTTTTGGAACTCTCGCAGTAAGAGTTTGCCCCTATGTTAGAGTTGGATATCTGGCCAACTTGAGATGGGATCGGTTGAACGCACTATATGCATGCCCGCATCGGCAAATCTCTGAAAAGCAGCGGTGGCCTGCTCGGTGTAGTCCATAGCGCCAGGGATAACAACTGGGGAAGTGCAGTCTTCCAGAAGATAAACTTTCTCTGCAAGCCCCTTTTCTGACACCTGAATTTCGTTTAACAGGTCGTCGATCGTCCAGGCAACACAGTGGCTCTTGGCCTGTCCGGCAATTACAACGGCATCAAAATCCAAAAGCTTTTTGACAAATCCGACATTTTTCTCCGCCACCTGCTCTCCCATTGCATCCTCCAATACCTCTGGACTGAGAACAGAATAGTTCTCAGTAAAGGGATTACCTCCTTTGACCTGGAAATCCGGCTGATTATGTCGGGCAATGCTATGAAAGAAAATTGCCTCCTCCACTGCTGAAACCAAGGCATGGCCAATTCCTCCGAGCATGGCATGATACGGCCAGATGGTAAGGTCGTACTTGCCGCCTCGTTGTAACTGTCGGGTATAGTGGTGCAAATATTGTTGACCGTAAGTTTCGTCGATATTCAGGCTGGGTGAGAGCTCGGGATTGAATTTCCAAACGCCTTGCTCAATGTCTTCCAGGGTAATGAGTGTGTAAGGTTGTGGATGTTCTCCCTTGTCGTTTACGAGAAAAATGGAGTGGAAAATCTGCATGGCCTGATGGGTGTCCATAGTTGGGCATATTTCAGTAATGACGTTCAAGTTAGCATAGATGAATTCGCACAACCTGCGATTGTCATCTACAGCTCCTGTTCCTGAAGCACCGCCGACAAAAAGCTCAAAGTCTGGAATACAGAAGGTGTTCTGCACATCAACCAACAGGAGGGAAATCCGGAATTTGTCCTTATAAGCTGGCTGGAGCAGGTGTTCTTTTGCCCATTTTTTAGCATCTGCCGCCCGCTCCTGGTAGGCCACCTTCCAGACTTCGCCAACTTTGTCAGGATTGAAGTGTGGGGGAATGGGAAGTCTCTGCCTCGCCATGGATTCACCTCCTAATAATAATGTATCATACGCTCCATCACTGGTCATAAATCATATAGCTTCGCACCTCTTTTGTTGCTTCCTCACCCAACAAACATTCCATAAGCAGGAAAATCACTTCCAGGGATGATCCGGGCCCATCGCAGGAGATTATCCGGTCATCCATAACCACGTGGTTGTCGTTTACCACCTTCGCGCCAGCTTGCCGAAGTCTGCCAACATTGTCGTGGTAACGGCTATAAGGATAGGTAGTGGCCTTTTTCCCTTTGAGGAGACCTGCCTCTGCAATGGGCAGGATTCCCACGCACATGGTTGCGATGTAACCCCTATTCTCATGGATTTCGGCTGCTAACTTGTGGATTCTCGCGTCGTAGGCCTCATCAAAACCGTGGCTGTGAAAGCCTCCCGGCAGGACCAGTGCCCGGTAATCCGACGGATTGATCTCCCCGTAGAGGAGGTCAGGAGTGATAGTTAGGCCAAATCGGCTCTTGATGACTTTATGAAAACCTGCCGTGGTCACTGACACTGTGGGTAGGTGGTTTCGATATTGAGTCCAGCCAAAAACATCCAGAGTGGTTACCGCCTCCAGATCTTCAAAACCTTGCGGCAGAAATAGTAATATTTTGGTAGGTTTATTTGGCATAATTTATAATAATTTCAAATATTTATAAATACACAGGTAGTGTATACTTTGTATACGAACAGCACTCTTGGCATGGAGCAACAACGAGAGGAAATTCTAGATGTCAACCAGTCTCCGCGCTTTCAATCTGCGCTTTCAGATCGAATCAGCAATCCGCAATAAGCTCCTAATCCCATTCCCGCAGATCGACAATACGCTTGTCGGGCTCTCGAAGATCACTGGCTTGGACAAAAGTTACATCTGCTCTTAGCTTCAGCACAGTGCGGATTCTTTCCTGGAGAGGCGAGAGCAATTCTTTCTGGGATGAGTCTTGACCTAACACTGCCAAAAATGTGAGTTTGTCTCGGCCATGTTCTCGCTCCACCACAGCCTGAGCAGCTTGAATTTCTGAAAAAACAGCTATCACCTCTTCCACCTGGGAGGGGTGGATGAACATGCCACGTACTTTAGTAACCTGATCCACCCTCCCCACAAGTTTCATGAGCCGAGGCGAAGTTCTGCCACAGGGGCAAGGGTCGTCTTCGTAAAAGGAGAGGTCTCCAGTGCCAAAGCGGATTAAGGGATAGACAGGATTCTCGAGTAAGGTCACCACTACCTCACCGACTTGCCCTGCTCCCAGTTGCTTGCCGGTTTCAGGATCCACCACCTCTATGATTCGGTAGTCAGCAAAGTGCATTCCATTCTTCTGACCGCACTCATAAGCGATGGCCCCTACATCTGCAGTGGCGAGGAACTGTCGGACTAGAACACCATACTTTTCTTCAAACTGGTTGCGGGTCGCATCGGTTAGCATTTCGCCTGCGGTGACCGCTATCTCTAGATTAAAATCGCGGCGAAAATCTTTGCCGTTCTGTTCCGCACGTTCAATAATGGCCTGGAGAAAACTAGGAACTCCTACATAACCGGTGAGCTTGAGCTCGTCCATGAGCTGAACTTGAGTTTCAGTGTTGCCCACACCGCCGGGGACTACGGTGCAACCGATGCCGCTCAAACCCTGGTCGCACATAAGCCCGCCCGGCGTGAGGTGGTAAGAGAAGGTATTTAGTATCCTGTCTCCAGGGCGAAAACCGGTATTAAAGAAAACCGCCTGCAACCTCCAGTAGTCAGCCTGAAATCCTTCAGGGTCAAAAATAGCTCCGGGAGAAGAGTAGATTCGGCGGAGTTTGTCCAAGTCGACCCCCAGAAGTCCACCAAAAGGGGGAGAGGCTTGCTGGAGCTGCCGCATTTTTGCTTTGGGGATAATTCCTAGTGACTGAAGATCTTGTAAAGAGCGAATGTCGGTGGGACCCACTCCCGCTGCCTCGAATTTTGCTCGCATGGCGGGAGCTTGTTCATAAGCTGTCATGACTGCCCGCTGCAGTAGATTTTCCAGGAAGTTTTTTTTCTGCTCCCAAGGAAGAGTTTCCAGCTGTTCATCATAATAACCGCGCAAGCGCTCGTCTTTTTTCATGGTGTCGCACCTCGGTGTTTTGAACTCAGGCAGTTGTGGATGGGTTATGGTTTCAAGGGCTCAGACAAAAAATGTGAGCAGGGATCAACGAGACCCCAGCTCTTTTTCGCTAATTTCGCGTTTGATTTGATCCTGGAGTGCTTGGAGCTTAGGGGTTATTTTCACAGGATAGTTTGGATTTCCCTCAAGGTCCTTGTAGGTTTCCGGGAGTAGACTGAATTCCTCCTTAAAGCGTTTCTGAATCTCGGGCAAAGGCACCTTTGGGAGCACCCTTTTTCCATCTCGCATCACCGTTTCCAACAGAGATTCTGAATCGACCACTTCCTCGTCTAGCAGTCCTATGAGATCTCCCCTGAACAAACCATGTTCATCCCTTTGCCGAAACACCTGCTTCGGACCCGCTAAGGAAACCTTGCCACTACTCAATTTTAATACGGGTCTTCCGTTGTACATGACCATTTTATAGGCCATGTCAAGGTAGGGAGCATCAGCAGATACCCCCATCTTTGTCCCCACCCCGAATGCATCGATAATGGCACCGGCGGTCAATATCTTTTGGATCTTGAATTCATCGAAGCCACCACTGGCAAAGATTCTCACCTCGGGAAAGCCAGCCTCGTCAAAGATTTGCCGCACTTGTTGGCTGAGTTGGACCATATCGCCGCTATCCAGTCGAACGGCTCTAAGATCCTGTCCGGCCTGTCTCATCTCGCGAGCCACGGTCACCGCTTTTCGTGCTCCGACTAGGGTGTCGTAGGTGTCTATTAACAGGACGGTATTATCGGGGAAAGACTTGACAAAGGCACGAAACGAGTCAATTTCTCGGTCGAAACTTTCAACGTAAGAATGCGCCATGGTGCCGTAAATGGGTAGATCATAAATCTTCCCTGCCTGAACATTGCTGGTGCCGATGAAGCCGCCGATAAAACTCGCCCTGGCAACCATTAGGCCTGCATCCATGCCGTGGGTGCGGCGCAGGGAAAAATCCACCAATCGGCGCTCACCTGCGGCATAGTGGCAACGAGAGGCCTTTGTGGCGACTAAAGTAGGCAAATTTATGGAGTTGATGACAAAGGTCTCCACCACCTGAGCTTGCATAACAGGGGCGGTGATTTCAACTAGTGGTTCATCACAGAAGGCAATGCGGCCTTCGGGAATTGCTCGTACCTCACCGGTGAAGTGGAGCGTTTCCAAAAACTGCAAGAACTTCGAAGGAAAAAGAGAAGTCCGTTCAAGGTATTCGAGATCGTCGGCATGGAAATGGAAAGACTCCAAATAATCCAAAAGGGGATCCAGCCCTGCGCAGACCAGATAGGAGCGTTTGGGGGGGTATTCTCTTACCATAAGACTGAAGCTGGCTGGAGCGAACATATCCTGTTCGAAGTAGCTGGCGGCCATGGTGAGTTCATACAGATCAGTCATGATTTCTCTGCTCTTTGGCTGATCTGTATCCATTGGCAATACCTTTCTGTGGGGTGTGATGCTGCTTTTCAGGATGGACAATATGTACTCTCTTTAACAGAAAGGTGAAAAGGGTTCAAGATATTATGAAATGAGGTCTATCTTGGTGCTCGCCATGGCACAAAGAGTGCATCAAGTTAATTTTAACCATATATTCTTAGCTTTTAGGAGCAGGTTTCATTGTCTTGGGTGGGACTGTACACCGGGCAGTGGTGGATGTTAGGTTTTCTATTGGTTAATAGAGGGAAAGCAATAATGAAAAATCTGGTAAAATAACATGGATTAAACATATTGAAAACCGCAACCTAGTATTACCAAATCATTATAAAAAGGAATTTCAAATTATCTAAGACAAATGGAGTTGGTAAATGGGTTCCAACAGCAGGACGCAAATTGATTCTGTGGGTGACCTGATTCCCAAACACGGGGGGAACCCTAAAGATGATGCCTGGATGACAAACTTTTTTACTGAAAATCACCTGGATTTTGAAACCCAACCAGATGAAGTGGCTTCACCTGAACAGATCCGTTTCGTTGTCTATTTACCTGAAAATGTGGTCTACTATCCTTGCTCAACCGAAGTTTTCCAGGCCATCTTGAACAGGAAGTCAAAGACGTACCTCAATGACCGTTATCAAAAGGTCTGGAAAGTTGTAGAAGGGCTGGTTCAAGACCTGATCCCTGATACGTCTAAAAGAACTTTTCTGACAGAACTGCTGAGAATCAAATTCGAACACGATACCCACGACGGCATCATCCTCCCAACCCGGCTTGAAAAAAGGCTCTTTAAGATTTTTATTGACAAAAGTAAGATCGACACCCCAAATTTCCCTGCCAAGGTCGAGCGGAATAAGATGGTATACCAGTTGGTTGCAGGACCAACGTTTTGGAATAGCTTCAACTGGATTGATCAGCAAACTGTCCTGAGTTTTGAGAGCTTAGAGGATCTAAAGTCCGAGGCGGCCAAGCTCCAGCTAAAAAGACTTCTCAAGCTGAGTGTTGCTCGTGAGGTCTGGGAAAATGAAGGAACGGGATCTAATCCGCCTAATATAGATTTTCGTAAAATCCTCCATCGACCGCTGCGGGGGAACGGAGTTGAGACCCTGTTGAAGCTTCTCCAGAGACCTCAAGAGGCGCCAGGTGCTTGCATGGAGTCTCCCAAGAAAATTCTCTGGCTGTGCAACGAGGCGGGTGAAATAGTCCTTGATTTGAAGATCATACGGTTCCTTTTAGGCTGGGGACACAAGGTAATACTAGTGGTCAAGGATGGTTTTTATCTAAACAAGGTTACAAGATACGATGTAAAAAATGATCCGGTGCTTGCGGGGGAACTAGATGATGCCTCCTTCATTGAAGATCCTGGTATTTCCAAGAAAGAACTACTCGAGAAACTCAAGACAGACACGCACCTTTTCATCATCTCCGACGGCACGCAAGAGCGTCTAAATTTACTCTTAACCTCGACGTCCTTCGCCAGAATGTTCAAGGAAGCAGATGTGGTTATCTCAAAAGGAGAGGGGCAATGGAGACGACTGTTTGCCAACCCCTTCCAATTTACCCGAGATGTTTTTAATGTGCGGCTGAGCAAAGACGGCCAAGAGGTCATAGTCAGTTATAAACCCAAACATCCAGAGGCAGTGAAGTTTTCAGAACAGGATCTCAAAGAAATGGCACAAGCACTTATTCGAGAAATGTCCGCCGCAAAGAGTCGAGGTGAAAAGGTCATCTTCTACAGTGCTATTATCGGCAGCATTCCAGGACAGATAGAGACCGCGATTTTGATTCTCACAGCTTTTGTGAGTGAGCTTCGTAAGACCTACAAGAGAAGTTTTATCATCAACCCATCCGAGCATTTTGTTACTGGTATGGATGCTGACGACCTCATGTATATGTGGGAGGTAGTGCAGCGGAGCGGCTTGATAGACATATGGAGGTTCCAAACTGTAGAAGATATTGAGACCAGCTTCAGGATTCTTAATAGGGAAGTTCCTCCGGAATGGCTCGGCAAGGATGCAACCTACAGTACGGGTTGCACCAAGGAGATGAAGATTGCCCTGGACGTACAACTGTCACATCCAGAAATGCAGATAATAGGACCGGCAAAAGAGCGCTTTCTACGCCGCTCAGAATATGGAATCGGTAAACTCTACGACCGACGATTGAGTGATATCAGCTTACCTTAAAGACGTTTCAGGTTTCGGGTTTCAGGTGTCAGGGAGGAGAAACCTGACACCTGAAACCTTAGGAATGGCTCTCTAGCTGCGATAGGGACGGCGATGCCATACGAACCGACAGAGGTTGAATGCTACAGTGGCTATCGAGTTAACGAACGTCCTGTGGCATTCATCTTTGAAGATCGCCGTTGGCAGGTAACGGAAGTAATTGATCGCTGGCACGAAGGTGGGCTGGACTCCAGTGAGCCGGCCTTGGACTACTACAAGGTGCGCACCATTGAGGGGCGGATATTTCTACTCCGCTACAATTCGCTCTTTGATGCATGGGCCATCCGCGTACCCCAAAAAACCTCCCACTGACCAGGTACTTGACTATAACTTCACCACGAAGATCACGAAGGTCACAAAGAAATATCAACAAGTGAAGGATCTCATAGAAGTATCTCAACAAAGGAACTATCCATCACGGAAGCTCACGGAGGGTTACCGACATTACCTATGCTTAAAGGCCGCCGCTTTGCGGGGGTTCCGATAGATGTCTATCGGAACTAATGGGGAGTCCCTGAGGGGTAGGGCAAGCCTGCTTGTCCTTACCATCAAGTTCTCCCCATGAAGCCTTTAAGCTATCCTGCTAGAGTTCAGGGCCCATGTCTGGGCAAATCAAGCTGAAAGAGCTCTGTGTAAATCCGTGTGGATCCGTGGTGAATTGATTAGTTTCCAGTTAAGGGCTTTAGTGATTTCTTATACTTCGTGTGCTTCGCGCCCTTCGTGGTTTTCCTTTGCTGTGTTATGGAGATATTTTGTTGCGGATGCGCTCCACTGCTTCCTCGGTTTTTTCCCTGCTACCGAAGGCACTCAGGCGGAAATAACCTTCACCGGACGGTCCGAAACCTGAACCTGGAGTTCCCACGACATGCGCCTCTGCCAGCAAGAGATCAAAGAAGTCCCATGAACTCATGCCACCGGAAGTCTTCATCCATATATAGGGGGCATTTTTCCCGCCGAAGACAGTAAAACCAGCAGCACTAAGGGTCTGTCGAATTATTCGCGCGTTTTGCATATAGTAATCAATGAGGGCACGGACTTGAGTTTTGCCTTCATCTGAATACACAGCAGCTGCAGCGACCTGGACGGGATAAGATACGCCGTTGAATTTGGTAGTGTGGCGACGATTCCAGAGTTTGTTGAGACTAGCTGTCTCTCCCGATTTGGTACTGGCCAGCAAAGCTTTAGGAACTACCGTGTACGCACACCTAGTGCCAGTAAACCCAGCTGTTTTTGAAAAGCTTCTAAACTCTATGGCGCACTCTTTGGCACCTTGAATTTCATATATAGAATGGGGGATTTCCTCCTCAGTGATATAGGCTTCATAGGCAGCATCGAAGAGGATTACCGCTTGGTTCTGGCGAGCGTAGTCAACCCATGTTTGCAGTACATGCCTGTGCGCTACCACACCAGTGGGGTTATTGGGAAAGCATAAATAAATGATGTCTACCTTATGGCTTGGCACCTCTGGCAAGAAGTCGTTCGCTTCGGTGCAGGGCATGTAGTAAAGTCCATGGTAACGCCCCTTTTCATCAGCCTTTCCTGTCCTACCTGCCATGACATTGGTGTCAACGTACACCGGATATGCTGGATCAGCCACAGCCACAACATTGTCCACCGCAAAGATTTCCTGAATGTTGCCGCTGTCACACTTGGAGCCATCGCTGACGAAGACCTCATCGGATTCAAGGGTAACACCTCTGACCTCGAAGTCATTGGCTATTATGCGATCCAGGAGAAATTCATAGCCCTGCTCAGGGCCGTAGCCTTTGAAGCTCTCTGCTTGACCCATCTCATCCACCGCCTGGTGAAAAGACTTGATCACTGCAGGTGGCAGCGGTTGAGTGACGTCACCGATACCTAATCGAATTATTTGAGCTTCCGGATTTGTCTTTGTAAATGCTTGAACTCGACGGGCTATTTCGGGAAAAAGGTAGCCAGCTCTCAACTTCAGATAGTGTTCATTTACCAGCGCCATACCAGTGTCCTCCCCATATTGTCAGCAGCTTTGAGAACGTATTTCTTCCCCGCACAGCGGAGACTTCTATGGACTAAGTCAAATCGCAAAGAGCATAGCGCAGAGCGCATAGAGAAAATAAGCGTAAACGATAAATGGTAAACGGTGAAGGGATAGGAGCCAACACAGAGTCGGGTTATCGTGCACCGGTTACTGTTCACCAAACGCTTTGCGCTGTGCGCTTAGCGCCTTGCCTATCAAGGGCAAATCAAAGCCAGGTGTTTCGCTAAATAGCGAACTTTTGACAATCCTGGATTCCTCGCCCTTGTGAGGAAAGGTAATGATACAAAGTTTGATCTTATAAAGAAAGGGCAAATAAACATCAAGCCACCCCACCCGGGAGGCTTTTACAGCTGAACATGTTTCACGTGAAACAATGGGAGGATTGTTGGGAAAGAATGATCAAAAATTTAAACCTTAGCTTGGCCGCCTTAGGACATAAGAAACTGTTATTATTGGGCATTGTCGAATAAGGGTGTAAACTACTCTTGGGATTCCATTTCACTTTGAAAATTGAAATTGGTGTGCTATTGTGTGCCAGAATTGTTTGCCGCGGGCAGCGGGCACCTGGGAAATCGGGTAGAGTTCTTTCCGAAACATCTGAGCATGGCTACTACCTCGGAATAAATGAGATTACTCTGAGATTAGGTAGGAGTTATGGGCAAAATCATTGCCATCGCTAATCAAAAGGGGGGAGTGGGAAAAACCACCACTTCTGTAAATCTGGCGGCGTCTTTAGCTGTGGCTGAGAGGCACACCCTTCTTGTAGACTGTGATCCTCAAGGGAATGCCACCAGCGGCTTAGGTATCCAGCGAGATCACATCGAAAAAGACCTCTATCAGTTGCTCATTAATGAGACTCAGGCAGCTGAGACATTGTCTAACACAGCCCTGAAATACTTGCAGATCATCCCTGCAACCAGAGAACTCATAGGTGCTGAGATTGAACTTCAGGTCCTGCAGGGAAGAGAAAAAATGCTGCAGCATTCCATCAGCAGCTTGGTCTCTCAATATGACTACATCATCATGGATTGCCCCCCATCTCTCGGCTTATTGACCGTAAATGCCCTTACGGCCGCGAGGACGGTGATAATTCCCTTGCAGTGCGAGTACTATGCGATGGAAGGGCTGAGCCAATTGCTCAGAACCATCCAGTTGGTGAAGAGAACGCTGAATCCTGGCTTAGGAGTTGAGGGTATTTTGCTTACTATGTTCGACAGCCGTAACAATCTCTGTCATCAGGTAGCAAGCGAAGTGAGAACACACTTCAAGGGGCGAGTGTTTAAAACGGTGGTACCCCGCAATGTTCGCTTAAGTGAGAGCCCTAGTCACGGCAAGCCCGCTTTACTCTACGACGTGAATTCCACGGGAGCGAGAGCATATTTGGAACTCGCCAAAGAAGTAATAAGGCGCGAGAGAAGCAACAACCATAGCTAGTCACCGTCTCGATCTCAACGAGCACTGAGAAATACCGGGGTCAAACTGCAGATTGCGAAGTCTTCTGGTTACTCTTTGGGCCAATCTGCGATCTAAAATCTCAAATATTACAGGTATGTGAATTTATGGAGCGGAACACAAAGAAAAAGGGATTAGGTAGAGGTCTGGGGGCACTCATTCCTGACGCCGATATTCTGGCACAAACCAGCGACAAGTTCTTTTTCTGCGGCATTGAGGAAATCACCCCTAACCCCTACCAGCCAAGGCAGAACGTTCGGGACAAAGCCTTTGAGGAGCTGGTTGAGTCCGTGCGCGAAAGGGGGATACTCCAGCCGCTTCTGGTCCGGCGCCAGGACGAAGGTTACCAGCTCATTGCCGGTGAAAGGCGGTGGCGGGCGGCCCAGCTTGCCGGTCTTCAGAGAGTGCCGGTAATTGTCAAAGAAAGCGCTGAGCCAGAGTCCTTTGAGCTTGCCCTGATCGAGAACATCCAGAGAAAAGACCTAAATCCCATTGAGGAAGGAGAAGCTTACAATCGGCTTCAGCAGGAATTTAAGCTGAGTCAGGAGAATATTGCCAAGAAGATTGGCAAAGACCGCTCGACAGTGACCAACATGATTCGCCTCCTCAAGTTGCCGGAGAAGATTCGCGTCGACCTGGTAGATGGCCTTCTGAGCATGGGGCACGCTCGGGCACTGTTGTCTTTGTCTAGTTCAGATCTCCAGTTGCAGGCAAGGGATGCAATTTTAAAGAGAGGTCTTTCCGTCCGAGAGACAGAGAAACTCGTGAAAGACCTGCAGGCGA
Organism: Deltaproteobacteria bacterium; assembly: GCA_022340905.1. Lineage (GTDB taxonomy): Bacteria > Desulfobacterota > Syntrophobacteria > BM002 > BM002 > BM002. The sequence goes on from JAJDNB010000140.1 coordinate 11,633, forward strand.
GGAAGAAAAAACCGAAAGCTGTTCCGCAGCTGGATAGCCATATGCGGGCAATTCTTGATCGTCTGATTCGTTACTTCGGCACCAAGGTGAGGATTTCTCGCCGCGGCGAAAGAGGTAGAATCGAGATCGATTTTTATTCTGATGATGATCTCCAACGCATTCTCGATCTCTTTTGGCAAGGGTCTTCAACTTCAAAGGGTTAGTTTGTTAAGGCATCTCCGTTCTTGGCCAAATCAGCATTTGGCCAAAGTTTTTCTCAAACCTTCGTTCGCCACATATCCGCTCCTTTAGTTTAGCCGTTCCAGTGTAAATATGAGATTTGTGATAAGAGATGTGTGATGTGAGATGCCAAGTACGAGTCTCTATCTCACATCCCACATCCGCTTAGCACCTACCTTCTATTCAACATCGCATAACCCTCCCAGTGCTATGTGGTTGAAAGAGGTGCAATTTGGCTGTGCATGTTGTCGTTGATGGATACAATGTAATTCGCCAGTCCACGTCGTTGCGGGAAGAGGAGAAACTGTCCTTAGAACATGGTAGGGAAGCATTAATTGAAAAGCTGCGACAATACAAACGCATCAAGGGACATAGAATCACCGTTGTCTTCGACGGCGCTGAGAAGATAACTGTGGCTGAAGAAAAGACACAGCAAAAGGGCATCAAGATCATTTACTCCAGGCAGGGCAGGACTGCAGACTCGGTAATTAGAAGAATCTGCCGGGATCAAGGCGAAAATGTTGTTGTAGTGACCGCGGATGGAGAGTTGGCAAGCTATGCTCAATCCCGTGGATCTGTAGTCATGACTTCAGAAGAATTTGAGACAATAGTGGATATGTCATTGTATGCCAATATGAAGGGCTTGGAGGACGAGGAGGAAGTGGAAGGATGGAGTCCCGCTAAGGGTACAAGCAAGAAGGGGCCGGCGAAAAAAAGATCCAAGAAGGAGAGAAAAAGACGGCGAAAGTTGAAAAAGCTCTGAGCCCCACTCACTCGTGGGATTGAATAACCACAAAGTACACAAAGGTCACAAAGTTATAGGGGATGTATAAAATTCTTTGTGTTCTTTGTGATCTTTGTGGTGCAACTACTCGTCATGCAATACTGCTTGTTGTTGATTTTACAAATGACCAGAGGAGCAGGACAGATATGTACAAATCCATTCTGGTACCCCTTGATGGGTCTAAGCTTGCGGAAGCAATCCTTCCTGAAATAGAAAAAGTGGCATCCTGCATGCGCGCAAGGATCATACTGTTGCGGGTATGCCGTGCTCATGTCCTTCCAGGAAAGGATCCCACTGAAGCAGAAGTCGAGGTCGTAAGGAATGCTGAAAAGTACTTGGCAACCATGATTGCTGACCTCATTGCCAGAGGCTTTGACGCCGAGTTGCACGTACGTTACGGCGATGTGGCCGAAGAGATTTTGAGTCACAGCAAGCGTAATGAGATTGATCTGATCGCCATGTCTACCCACGGGAGGAGTGGCCTCGGTCGGTGGTTATTGGGGAGTGTGGCAGAAAAGATCGTCCGTCACAGTGAAAAACCAGTGTTGCTGCTCAGGCCGAAGGAATAGGGGAACAAGCTAATGAGCGCATAGCGCAAAGCGTTTGGTAAACAGTAAGCGGTGAACGGTAAACTGATCATATGCGGGTTGTAATCCGTTCAGCGTTTACCATTTACCGTTTACGCTTATTTTCCCTATGCGCCATGCTCTATGCGCTATGCGCTATGCGACTGGCTAGACCCCGTCTATATCTTTCTTTCGTTTCCTTGCAGTAGGGCACGGATGTTACCGCGATGGCGAATAAAAACAAGGAGGGCAAACACAGAGGCGAGGCCCAGATAGACAATATTATACTCTGTAAGGGCAGCCCAGACCGGCAAGGTTAGGAGGGCGCTAAGGGAGCCCAGAGATACGTATCGCCAAATCCAGGTGACAAGAAAAAAGATGACAAATGACGCCAGGGCTGCCTTGGGAATGAGAACGAGGGAGATGCCAAAGGCGGTAGCCACCCCCTTGCCACCACTGAATCGGAGAAACACTGAGGCAAGGTGACCCAGAAGGGCAGCCAGGGCCACCAATGCAACAATGAGTAAATCTCTCTCCGTACCGCTTGACCAAATATTCAGCGCCACAATAACCGGTAAAGCACCTTTGGCCATATCCATAAGGAGCACCAGGAGTCCCCAACTCAATCCAAGGCTTCGGGCAACATTAGTGGCACCGATGTTCTTGCTGCCAACTGTGCGCACATCTATATTGGCCACCCGGCGGCAGATCAAATAACCGCTGGGCAGTGACCCCATGAGGTAAGCGGCCATAAGGAAAACGGCTATGCCTAACAGTGCCATACATCCCTCTCTGGAGGTTAGATCCAATCAAGATTACAGGTGGTGGCTACTTCATGACAAGCAATTTTTATTCAACCTTCGAAACCTAGTCTTGAGAGTCAAGTTAGCCTTCCATGGCTCTACCGGCAGAAGAGGTTTCAGGTTTCAGTTTTTCATTTCTCTCCTGACACCTGAAACCCTGAGATTTGGTGTTTGGAATTTGATATTTTACAAGACTCCACCACTCCAGAAGACTGCCGAAAGAGGGAAAGAGCATTGAAGCGCCTTTAGGGGGGAGTCCTATCCTAAATCTCGGAGATGCTTATGAAGCGTGATTTTTCTTGCTCTGCTAACTGGCGCATTGTAGTATGTCCAAGGTTAACGCTGGCTCCGCGACTCTAAAACAAAAGAGGAACAGTGCGGTCCATTGAGTAAGAGTTGATCTTATGAAGGTTTGCGTTATTGATGGTATGGGTGGAGGCATTGGCAATGCTCTCATCAAGAAGATCAGGGCAGCATTTCAGGAAGAGGTTGAGATCATTGCTCTAGGCACCAACGCCATTGCCACGGCGCAGATGATGAAAGCCGGGGCTAACAAGGGTGCCAGTGGGGAAAATGCAGTAATTGTGACCGTACGCAATGTTGACGTTATTGTTGGTTCCATATCCATATTGCTTGCAAATTCGATGATGGGGGAAATGACAGCTGGGATGGCTGCAGCAGTGGCCAACAGTCCCGCGCTCAAACTTATTTTGCCTCTCACTCAGGAAGCAGTGGAAGTAATAGGGGTATCTCCTGAGCCCCTGCCCCACCTTGTAGATCACCTCGTAGAAAAGAGGCTGCGTTCTCTAGTGGAAACCAGTCTTAAAAGCAACAAGTGAACTTGCCCTCCACATAGTTATCTTGTTCTTCAGCTCCTCACTGGAGGTTAAGTTACACCACCCAGAGCACCAAAGGAACCAAAGAACTAAGATCGCAACCACCTAGGCGATTCCTATTTGCAAAACAAAAATGTTTCACGTGGAACATCCCATGGAAGCAAACAAAACCATTTTTTTAGAACAAATCGAAGATGGACTCGCCACCAAGTGGCTGGGAAGGACCATTCATTTCTACGACAAAGTTGAGTCAACTAATCTGCTCGCTGCAGAACTGGCGCAAGAGGATGCTCCTGAAGGAGTTGTGGTTCTAGCAGATCAGCAGCTCAGCGGCCGTGGTCGTGGCAGCAGATCCTGGCACTCACCCGCAGGAGTCGGAATTTACTGTTCAGTTATCTTGCGGCCGCAAGTGGAGCCTGAAAAAGGGCAGCTCATAACCCTGATGGCGGGCGTCTCCATAGCGAGAGCCATAGAGCGGCAGAGTGGGCTTTCCCCCAGAGTAAAGTGGCCCAATGACGTTCTCATTAACGACAAAAAGGTGGCCGGGATCCTTTTGGAAGCCAGGGTGAGTGGAGCACGGATAGGTTATGCAGTTATAGGATTTGGTATCAATGTCAACAATGGTCGAGGAGATCTCCCCGAAGATATAAGGGTTAACGCCAGCTCTCTCCGAATGGAGCTTAAAAAAACGGTGGATCGTGGTCCATTGGTTATTAAGATTTTCTCGGAACTTGAAGAGCTCTACCATAACTTTCAGTGCGGGGATCTTTCGGTGATACTCGAGCAATGGCGCCATTACTCATCCACCTTGGGGCAAAGGGTACGTATTTGGCGAAAAGATAAAGCCACAGAGGGACTTGCTGTTGATCTCACTGAAAACGGTGGTCTCCTTGTGAGATTGGCAGAGGGGAAACAAATAGTTTTTCACGCTGGAGACATAGAGCATTTGAAAATTCTATAAGCAGTCACCTTTCAGCGATCGGCAGGTTGTTTGATCAAATGATACAATCAGGGTTTGCCTGGGTCAAGATGAAGACGAGCATATGAGTGGTGGACCCTGGTGGACATATACCGTGAGACTATTGTAGCAACGAGTCCCAAACGGCAGCCCTTTTGGGCCAGAATTGATAGATAGTGGTGTGGACGGGGAAGTTTGGTGAGGTGGTTGCTTGGAGAACAGAGAAAACAGATTGGAAGTAATTCTAGGTGGGCAAGTATAGTATTTGAGGTTTATTGACCACGGGCCTTTTCCAAGGCTTCCTGCTTTTTCTTGCAAGCGATACAGAGTGTAGTAACCGGTCGAGCCTTTAGTCTTTCCTCCCCTATATCGTCGCCACAGGACTCACAGATGCCAAAATCTCCAGAGTCAATGCGCTCCAAGGCACTTTTTATCTTTGATAGCAGCTTGCGCTCTCGATCCCGGATACGCAACATAAAGTTTCGGTCAGATTCGAGAGAAGCCCGATCGGTAGGGTCCGGAAAGTTCTCGTTTGTAGTAGTCATACCCGTGACGGTCTTTTCCGCTTCGGCTAGTATTTCTTCAAACCTTTCCTTCAAGATCTCGCGGAAATATTCAAGTTTTTCCTTTTTCATGGTAAAATTCTCCTCTACCGACCTAGAAGAGAGATTTCTTAGCACAGGATCTTGCATAAGTAAAGGATAAAATCTCTATTTGGCTGAAAAGCTTGGATCTCGGTAAAGACCGCTTTTGCCGCCACTCTTCTCCAGCAAACGAATGTCATCGATAACCATACCCCGGTCGTAAGACTTGCACATGTCATAGATTGTTAAAGCCGCGGTCGAAACCGCAATCAAGGCCTCCATCTCAACCCCAGTTCTATCCCTAGCTTTAACCTGAGAGAGAATGACTATCTCCGAGGAATCCCTATCCGGGGTGAAATCTATGCTCACGCTGGTCAACCTGAGGGGATGGCAGAGAGGGATGAGTTCACTGGTTCGTTTTGCTGCCATAATTCCGCTCAACCGAGCGACTCCGAGAACATCACCCTTCTTTACATCCCCACCGGTAATGAGATCAAAGGTTTCCGGTTGCATGCGAATCCTCGCCCTGGCAAGCGCCTTGCGATCAGTGACGGGTTTCTCCCCCACATCCACCATTCGTGCCTGACCTGATTCATCAAAATGAGTAAACTCTGACATGGTTATCCCCTAAGCACGGTTAATTACCTCAACCCACCTCACGCCCGAGACCTGCGGGCTCTTGAGTTCTCTGCCCGCCATCGCTCTCGCTCAGGCGAGGCGGGCGGGTCTGTGAACCCTGTGAGAGATAGGAATTCTCGAAAACGCTGCATCGACACTCTTACTGTCAGTTTAAAATAACAAAATGTGCCTCGGTTATGAATCAGTTCTTACCCGTATGGTGATATAGAGATCACCCGACTGGCCATTTTCTCCACTATCACCTTTGCCTGAGATCTTCAAACGACTGTTGTGCTCCACTCCGGCGGGGATATCTACCAGGAAATCCCTGGCAACTTCCAGCCTGCCTTGCCCCTGGCAAGAAGAGCAGGGGAACATGCGAACCTCTCCTTTGCCTTTGCACTTGGGACAAATGCCAATCGCTGAAAAAATACCGGACGACTCAGTATACTTGCCACTGCCGTCACACCAGAGACAGGTCTGTACATGGGAAGTGGGAATTACCCCGTTTCCCTGACAAGCACCACAGATTTCCATGGAATTAACTCGGATTTGCTTCGTACCACCTTCGGTGGCTTCTTCTGATGATACCTCTAACTGGTACGAGAGATCGGCGCCTCGAGACGGGTGTGCGTGAGGGCGAAGTCCTGAAATGCCCAGGAAATCAAAAAATTCATTGGCAAAGGTCCTCATTACATCTTCAGTACGCTCGAACCCCTTGTAACCTTGGTCTTTTAATCCATCATATCCCTTTCGATCGTACAACCGCCGCTTCTTTGAATCGCTTAAAACATGGTAAGCTTCCGCTACAAGTTTGAAATGCTCCTCTGAGATCGGATCTCCAGGATTGTGGTCTGGATGGTACTGAAGAGCAAGCAGCCGAAATCGCTTCTTGATCTCAGTGAGAGAGGCTCCCCTTTTTAGCCCCAGGATTTTGTAGTAGTTCCGCCTGCTCATAATACCAACACCCATTGACGCACTTTGCAGCCAGCCATGGGCTATCCCTTTAAAAAGGCGATTCCATGGAAAAGTTTTTTCATCAAGAGAAAAATAATGATACTGTTTTGTCAGCTTGAATACAATTGGAGAATCTGCTGAAGGGAGACTATGAAGGTGGAAGAAGCAAAAAAGAATATCCTGGGTTTTATGTATGCTGAAAGGTTAAAATCCGCTCTTATCATTACGGGGAGACTCTTGGATGCACTGGAGGATCTTAAGGAGGGAGAAAGGGCAGGTGGCCTGAAAATGTTCAGTCTTCTTATCAAGGGTGTGACCAGTGAAATGCAGCTAGCTGCAAATGTGATGGAAGATTCGACTTGGGGTGGCCTGAGTGGACAACTCACTCTTATGGAGGGCTATGCTCGTTTAGGACAAATGGAGACTGCAAGACAGGAATTGAGTCAAAATTTAAGCCGGGTAACGACTCTTAGTGGTCGGGCCATGACCTATTTGAAAGAAGCCGACTTGCTATGAGGTTGAGGGAGTCTAGAGGCGTAGAAAGTTTGAGCAAAAAAGACCTCAAAATCCGCTTTATGCTGCATCTCCCTCCGTTGGGGGCATAGCGCAAGGCCCAGAATTTTTAGTTTTTACTCCATGCTCTATGCCCTATGCTCCATGCCTTTTTATTTCCGCACCGGGAAAAGTGTGTGCTCTCAGGGAAGATCCGTTTCCCTTTACACTTCTCCTGCTTATTCTTCCTCCGCAGCCATCTCGAATGCCCGCAAGACATCGCGAGCGCGATAGATGTCCCTGAGGAAAAAAGGTTGCCAGAAGTTCTCTCCCGGGGGAAAAAGCGCCAGGAAAGGTATGCTGCGACTTCCCATCTTCTCGAGTAATCGTTTGGCTGGTGGGTTTTCCCGAGTGAGATCAGCTTTCAGGAGCAAAGCATTATGTTTGCGGAAGGTTTCAACAACCTGCTGGTCTTGGAGAGCTGTTCTTTCAACTAGGATACAATTGGGGCACCAGTCTGCAGTAAAATCCACTATCACCCAACGGTTTCCCTGAACAGCTTCGAGGAGTTTTGCCTCGGTGTAGACCTGCCAACTCGCGGATTCCGCTGCCTCTGCCAGGAGATCCTCGTTCCAACCCGTTGAGGGAAGTGTCTTCAAACTCAGCCATCCCCCTGCGACCATTATTATTACAGCCAACAACCGCACTGCAATGCGGCGGCGTGATGAATCGCTGAGGCTAGTCATCTGTCCCCACATGTAGAATCCTATGGCAAGAAAGAGGCAGAAAAGAACAATCCAGACTCTCATGTTCTCCGGAAGAATTGTGAGTAAATAAACAACTGTTGCCAAGAGGGCAAAGCCCATAAAACGCTCGAAGTGGATGAGCCAGGTGCCTGGCCGGGGAAGCCATTTTAGAGCGGTAGGATAGAATGACATGACCACATAGGGACTGGCCATTCCCAGGCCCAGGAACGAAAAGACTACGAAGATCTGAATAGGAGGTTGCCGAAGGGTCCAGGCCATGGCGCCTCCTAGGAGAGGACCGCTGCACGGTGTGGCCAGAAATGTGGCCAGTGTACCCTTGTAAAATGATTCGAAGTATCCTTGACGCTGCACGCTGATGCTCTCTCCACTGCTGGCGAAGTGTGGGATTGGTAACTGGAAAAGCCCGAACAGGCAAAGCGCCATGGTGAAGATAAGCCCAATCATTGCTATGAGAAAACTCTGCTTCTGAAAAAGCTCTCCCCAGCCGTATCCGGCAAAACTGGCCAGGGCAGCAAGTACAAGGAAAACCACAAAAATGCCAGCGGCAAAACTCAAACCCAGAAGTGCCACACGACGCCCACTCTCCTGTGCCTGTTGCACAAAGCCCAGGACCTTCAAACTAACGACGGGTAGAACGCAAGGCATGAAATTGAGGATGAAGCCGGCTAGAATGGCGAACAAAGCTGCTTTGACCAAACCCTTAACCTCGAGGCTGGGCATGACGGCTCTGGGCTTCAGGGAGGGGACCTCAACAAGTTTAGAAATGGCTTTCTGGGTCGGCTCTGAGAGAGTCTCGGCAAGGTCGGTTGGTTGTGATCCAGATTGGGTCTTTCCTGCATGGGTGAGTTGAATCTCTTTGGTTATGGATGGGGGAATTGATGCTTCTGCCGATAGGTCGCTTACCACATGGAGTGGCGCGGCAAGGTCGGTCTTAAAAGGCATACACACACCCACCCGGCAGAGGGCCAATTGGAGGTGCAGCTGAATCTGGTAACTTTGGGGCGATAAACCGACTGGAGTAGATAGTCGTAAATAGACAGTTGTTTTTTTTCGATAAATCCAGACCCACTCATCAGGACCCAAATCAGGCTCGAGTAGTTTTTCGGCAGGTAGAAACCTGGCGTGATCAGCAGTAACCCCTTCCGGAAGGGAGTGGACGGCGAGCACGGTGGGTAACCCGGGTCCCGGACCTTTAGGATTGCCGTAGATATGCCATTCAGGATGTAGAATGATCTGCACGGCAATCCAAGCATCATGGCCGGCAAAGACCTTATCGGGATATGTCTGTACTTGGATTTGTACGGGTGGGTTGGTATCGAACTGGGACTGATTCTGTGCAAAAACGGGTACGTCCGGCCTCAGGAGAGAAAGAGCAAACCAAATTATTAGGCTGAATGTAGGGCGGGTCATATGATCTAATTCCAGGATATAGCCAGTCTTTCAATCCAGACGATCATAAACAACAACTGAGCGGATGGCAAGCGGCTTTACCCGCATAGCGCATGGCGCGGAGCGTGATGACCTGCTGGTGCCTTGCTCCGCCAGGCTTGTGTCCCCTAACGCTATGCGCTATGCTCTCTGCGCTTAGCGAGCCACAAGGTGGCTAAAAAGGATACCCCAAAAGTCTCTCGGTCGTTCGAATATTGACATGGCTTCATAGTACCAGCCAAGGTGGTGAGCACAGTGGCGGCAGAAGGCCATGCGCCAGCGGTAGCCTGGAAACCAAGAGTGGGCTGCAGTGGCGCCTCCATGAGCAGTTGCACCAGGACAGTCCGAAAAGGTGAGGAAATCGCATTCAACACCCGCTGGGTTGACGAATAGATGTCGGTGGGAAGAGCCGATGCAAATCAGTCGATCCGAATAGGTGACAAAACCTTTACAGCCAAAGCACTGGTACACTTTGCCACCGTTGCCGCCGATTCCTTTCGAGGGAAAAATGAAGCCGAACATTTTGAATTCCAGAGGGAGGAAGGTTGTCTGCCAGGAAAAATAACAAATTGGGGAGAAAAGTCAATTTAGCCCGAATGCTTTATGAATTGATGTCGCGAGAGCATGAAGATGGGCGTGCCACTGGGTAACCGCAGGGTATTGGTTCCGAGGCGTACCTGCATGGTACGTCGCAGGAGGCGATACCCGAGGACAGCCAGAAGGATGCCCATATTATTCGCGCTCGCTCCGCCCCGCTCAGTCCCGCACCGCAAGCGGCATCTGCGACAAGCGGGTTCCCAGTTTCAGGGTCGCAGCAAGCAAGTCATAAAACATCCGGGCTAGTAGCCCTTTGTGCTTGCGACGAGGGTCTTCATCTGCTATGTTTATAGGATTCATGGGCAGACACAATTCTGCCTGTATGAATGGGGCACAGGCGCACAAGTACCATACTAACTATTCAGGATTTCCTTCCGGCGCAAAATGTCCCGATTAATCCCAGCGAATCACATGCTCTAGAAGCGGTACAAAGATCTAGTATGGTCTCGGGAAAAGTCGCTGCTGGAGTGGTGCAGTATTGGAGCACTGGAGCAATGAGGAAAAGATAGACTTCGATACTCTTCTGATCCTTAACAATACTCCATTACTCCATCACCCCGTTACTCCATGTGCCCCACAAACAAAGTAATGCTCCACCAAGTGCCCGTACGGTTTGCTATCAAAAGAAGGGCACGAACCATTTGAGTTCGGATATGCTCGCAAAAGTGCTATCGAGCGCAGTTCTGGGAGTTGATGCCTACGTAGTAGAGGTTGAAGTGGATATCACCATGGGTCTGCCCGCTTTTGCCACGGTGGGTCTCCCTGACGGCGCCGTGCGGGAGAGCAAGGATCGAGTGAAGTCAGCAATAAAGAACACGGGCTACCGTTTTCCGCCCCACCGAATTACTGTCAACCTCGCACCGGCAGACGTAAAAAAGGAGGGAGCTGGATTTGATCTGCCCATGGCCGTGGGTATTCTGGCCGCAACTGGTTTGGTCAATCGAGACAAACTTCAGCGCTATCTCATAATCGGCGAACTTTCATTAGATGGAAAAGTGAAGCCAACCAAAGGTGCTTTGCCTATGGCTTTAGCTGCCCGGAACAAGGGGCTCGCGGGAATAATCGTGCCAGAGGCCAATAGCAGAGAATCAGCGGTAGTGCAAGGAGTTAAGGTGTTTGCCGCAACTCATCTCTCTCAAGTAATTGATTTTTTTAATGAAAACTATGACTTGTCGGCCACGAGTATAGACCCTGAGAATCTGTTTCCCGGAGATGCGCACTACGAGGTCGATTTCAATGAAGTGAAGGGACAGGGGCATGTGAAGCGTGCTTTGGAAATAGCAGCTGCTGGCGGTCACAACGTGTTGATGGTTGGGCCACCCGGGTCGGGCAAGACAATGCTGGCCCAGAGACTTCCAACCATTCTTCCTGATCTGACCTTTGAGGAAGCTCTAGAGACCACCAAAGTGTATAGCATTATGGGGTTAATGGACGAACGCGCTCTCATTGCCACTCGTCCCTTCAGATCTCCCCATCACAGTATTTCTGATGCTGGCTTGATAGGGGGAGGTCAGATTCCCAAACCCGGCGAAGTGAGTCTAGCGCACAATGGAGTATTGTTTTTGGATGAGATGCCGGAGTTCAGAAAAAATGTTTTAGAGGTCCTGCGACAGCCCATGGAAGATGGCAAGGTAACCATTGCTCGGGCTGCAACCTCGATTACGTATCCGGCACGTTTTATGGCGGTTGCTGCGATGAATCCTTGTCCGTGCGGTTTCTATGGTGATTACAAACGGCAATGCCAATGCACTCATCTGCAGATCCAGCGGTATCGCACCAAGATTTCAGGACCACTCCTGGACCGACTGGACATCCATGTGGAAGTGCCAGCGGTGCAATATGATGATTTGGCTCAAGAAAGTGGAGGCGAATCCTCAGCTGCCATCAAAAGTCGGGTGAATTCGGCGAGAATTGTACAGCACAAGCGCTTTCGCCACCCTAGGGTATATTGCAATGCCCAAATGGTTCCGAGGTTACTCAAGCGCTTCTGCCGGCTGGGCGAGGACTCCCATCGTTTGTTGGAGGCTGCCATCGATCGCTTGGGATTGAGCGCCAGGGCTCACAATAGAATTCTCAAAATAGCCCGGACCATAGCGGATCTTGGAGGGCTGGAAGAGATCAGCGCCACTCACATTGCCGAGGCCATTCAATACCGCAATCTGGACCGGGGTCTAGTTTAGTGGTAGGGCTGATTCTCCCAATAATATGGTGAGGAAGAAACTCTTGTGAGTGGACAGGTTTTTGTCCTTTCTCATTACTGCGGCGATATAATCCGGTTTAAACAATTGGTCCATTGGCAGGAATTCAAGCTTTCGCTGTTGAAGTGCCGGGAGGTCAATCACCACTGTGGCAAAGGATATGCCGAGTCCCATTTCCACGTAGAGGGAGGTCAGCTCGACATTGGAAGATTCCATGACGATTTGGTAGTCCAATCCGAGTTTTTGAAACCGCTCTTCCAGCATCCTACGGCAGGTAAACTTGAGATCCTTCGGCGGCAGTATAAGGGGATATTTGGCAAGTTTTTCTAGTGTAAGCCGTTTTGCCTCGGCCAGAGGGTGACCGGGCGGTGTCATCAAGACCGTTTCTACCCTTTTCCAGCGGAATGAGGTCAGATCGCCGGGAACCTCAGACTCAAGGACCAAACCGAAGTCGACATCCCCACCCCTGATGAGTTCAATAACAGTTTGTTGTGAGCGATCGAGTATGGTCAGTTCAACCTGTGGAAAATGTTTAATATATTCTTTAAGTACCTCAGGGAGCAGGTGATAAAGAGTGGTAAAGGGTGCGGCTATTCCCAGCCTCCCCTTGTGGAAACCTCCTAGTTTGTTCAAATCCTCCACTAAACTATCGTAATTTTCCAATACCGACTCTGCAAATGTAAAAAATCTCTCTCCCGCAGAAGTGAGCCTCAGCTTCCTCTTCCCGATTCTCTCAAAGAGATGACAATCCAATTCTCGTTCGAGAGCCTTGATCTGCTGACTTAAAGCCGACTGCGTTCTAAATGTGGCTGCAGCCGCTTTGGTGAAACTCCCAAGCTTAGCTACTTGATAGAAACCTATGACCTGCTGCCACTCCATAACTAATAAGTTCCACTAATGAATATAATAAAAATTATTAATTTGATTTATATAGAATTATCAGAGATGTTGGAAATAGGCAAAGAAAAACTGCAGGGGGTGAGCCATGAAAGATTCTCTAAAGCCGGGATTGACCTTTGAGTTTAGATTCACGGTTCCAGAAAACAAAACCGTGCCTTACCTTTATCCGGAATCTGCCGAGTTTCAGGTGATGCCGAAAGTTTTGGCCACGGGATTCATGGTGGGACTTTTTGAATGGGCCTGTATCCAGGCCATAAATCCTCACATTGATTGGCCTGATGAGCAAACCGTGGGAATTCAAGTGGATCTGAGTCATGTGGCTGCTACCCCCCCTGGTCTGACTGTAACGGTAAAAGGGAAACTGGATGAGGTGGAAGGACGGAAGCTAAGCTTCTCTATAGTGGCAGATGATGGGGTAGACACAATCTCTGAGGGTCGGCACGACAGGTTTGTCATTAATGCTACCAAGTTCAACGCCAAAATGGCTGCCAAGGCAGGCGGAAAGCTTGGTGAATAACAGGACTACGACATTATTCCCGGATTAAGCCATTCCAATAGCGAAGGAGGTTATTCTATGCTCGTGGAAGGGTATCGCCAGGAGTTCTGGCTGCCCCCCAATCCAAGGGCGAAACACCGAAGGTGCTACGCTCACCTCGATGGTGACATTGCAGAAGTACTTCCCTATCTGAATACCGTCTTGGGAGGGTACCAATACTACAGAAACCCCCCAAGGCTGGCACTAAAATTCCAGGCAAGGCTCATCACCCTCTATCCTCAAATGATCGCCATTAATATGGTGGATGACGAAGCTGAGGCGGAGAAGATTCTCCTGTGGCTCAAAAGGGAAATCAATAACACCTGGAAGAACCGGAGTGCGATCAAGCCGAGTTTCGAGGTTTCACCCAAGCCAAGGGTCCTCGATATCCTTAAACTTTTGCCCAAGGACAATTGTCAAGAATGCGGCCTTCCTACGTGCCTGGTATTTGCCGTTCAAGTGAGCGAAGGTGCCAGGTTATATAATGACTGTCCAAAACTGGATCCACTATCCAGGTCGAAACTTAAAGAATGTCTCAACCCTTGCCCGCCAACCGCATAACCTAAACCTAGCCCTGATATCTCATGAATCACCTGCTCCGACCGCGAAACTGAGAACCCGCTTGTCGCAGATGCCGCTTGCGGTGCGGGACTGAGCGGAGCGCAGCGAGCGCGAATAATTTGGCCGTCCTTCCAGGCGTCCTCGGGGGGTCGGCCCCTGCGACGTACCATTCAGGTACGCCTCGGGCCCAATCCCGCGGTACGGTTGCCAGGTGCACGCTCATCTTTGCGGTCTCGCCATGGCAATTCATGAAATATCCGGGCTAACTGTCGTTGAAGAGGGTGTAATAGACCTGCTCTCCCTTCTTGAACCCCCGGGCCAATTCCATATGTCTCAAGGTAGCAAAATTTCTTTGGAATTCACTGAGGTCTATGGATAACTCGGCGCAGATTTCCTCTGCGGTGAGAGGACCGGTTTTGTTAATCAAATCCAAGAGCTGCTGCTGCTCTGCAGTTAGACCATCGCTTTCTTGTGGGGTGCTTTTCGCAGAATGAACCGCCCAGGGGTCGCACGTCTTTGGGATGGTGACGATATCTAAATAGCAATCCTCACACAGAGTCTTTCCTGAGTGTTCAAATTTCTCCTCTGCTGAAATCCCAGCCCCACATTTGTCACATTTCATCATCACACCTCCTAAGATACGTAGTAACGGTTTATTTGGATCCCTTTTTCACCATGAGCAACAGGGGATATCTACCCAAGTAACCTGCTTCATGAATATCGAAATATTCTCTGGCACATTCAATAAAGCCGTGAGTATGATAGGCATATTTATCTTTGTTCATTTCAGCTCTACTCCGAATACTCTTTGGAAGTCGATTCGTTTCCAGACGAGCGGAGAAAATTAGCCTGTCAGAGCAAATTTTTGCAAGCCGAGACAGGATCTCTCTATGACTACAAAAACCGCTGGAGCACTTCCCACTACCCCAAAAGAGGTAATGGTAAGTTCCCAACAACAGAACGACCTGAAAAGGTCCTCCGAAACTTCCAAGATTCTCATAGACTTCATCAAGTGTAGCCAGATGAAAGTGAACTGTGTCGACGTTTAAATATGCTCTTATCTCTTGAGAGATGGCAATGAATGGCTCATATACATCAACTCCCACAGATAAATTGCAGGTGTGATGACCCGCGGCCCCGAAGACGTAAAAACCCCTGCACGATCCAATATCCAAGAGACTTTCCAGTTTCTCCGGAAAAAGAGAGGTAACAAGTTGAAATCTCTCGAATAGTTGAAACCTGGGAAATATTCTCTTGTTATAAATGAAATAGTTATGATTGCTCGGGTATCCAAGCAAGGCTCGGTTGAGTTTTTTTTCAAACTGTGAAAAGGAAGTCTTGGCAATCAGGGGGAAAAACACCTGGGGATTACGCCAGAGCAATGCCGTATAGGCGAAAATGTTTCTCATTTTTGATTGGCACTTGTTGAGCAAACCTGGGTCATTCATCTCTAGTTTTTATATCATGTTTCCTTCATTTCTGTCTTGAGAGCCCTTGCAGTAAAGTCAAGCTGTGAGGCTCCTCGTCAGTCCAACCCTCTAAAAGTTCTCTAGTGCTTTCTTTCAAGATGAAAGGGTCACCTGCCACATACCTATTGTACTAATGTATCTTGATTCTTTCTAACTTTTCCCGGGTAGTTTCCGAGTACCAAATATCAACAAATTCGAGGATACAGTCCTTTTCGTGCCGGACCATCTCCTCGGCCACCGGCTTTCGAAGAAGCTTCTTAATGCTTCTGAAGGCTGCACTATCTTTTCCAGCGAACTCCTCGGCAACTTTTCTGGCATCATCTGTCAATGCATTCTCAGAGGACACCCGATCTACCAATCCCAGTTGAAGCGCATCTTCGGCAGAATACATGGCTCCACTGTAGAGTATCGCCTGAGCATTCCTCGATCCCACGCAAAACCTCAGCATTTCAACACTTCCGGCAAAAACCGGAGCTCCAAAGGTTATTTCGTTCAACGATATCTTCCCTTTGCCGGACGCCATAATACGGACATCGCAGGCAATGGCCAGCATGCAACCGCCAGCTATGGTGTGACCGTTCAGGGCCGCTACAACGGGTTTTGGAAACTGGAACAGATAGGTGCAGAGGTTCGTGAACTTCTCAAGATAGTACACGAAATCTTCCTTGGGATAGTGCAGGAATTCGGGGACATCAAAGCCAAAGGAGAAAAACTTTCCAGCACCGGTAAAGATAATCGATTTTACCGCAGTGTCCGTTTCCAGAGTTCTAAAAAGGTCATCTATTTCCTCCACCATAGGCTCATTTAGCGCGTTAAC
Source organism: Deltaproteobacteria bacterium (assembly GCA_022340905.1). Classification (GTDB taxonomy): domain Bacteria; phylum Desulfobacterota; class Syntrophobacteria; order BM002; family BM002; genus BM002. Next base: position 27,722 of record JAJDNB010000140.1, read on the forward strand.
TTTTCCCCTTTGCAAGGTTACCGTTGCGATGTCATCCTCTATTGATGAAAGCACAAAGTTCATAGCAATCTCCCCTGTTCTCCAACCTTCTAACACTATAAAAGCAATAATTTTGGGTGATTACATAAGCTTTCGTGCTGAATAGCCCAGACGAAGACCAGGTCTTTTCGTTCAGCCCTTCAAAATCTTGGACATGAGATCACCATCAATATTACCGCCACTAATAATAACCCCCACGCTACCTTTTGCAGATACCGCACCACTGAGCAGTGCTGCCAAGCCCAGTGCTCCCGAGGGCTCTACTACCATTTTCATGCGATAGAATAAAAATTGCACAGCTTCGATGATACCGCTTTCGGTCACGGTTCTCATGTCATCAACATATTCCAGGACCAACGGAAAAGTGAGCTTACCCAGAGAGGGCGTACGGGTCCCGTCAGCTATGGTGGGGGGATTCTTCACTGTTTGCAGTGTCTTGGTGTGAAATGATCTGGTGGCATCGTCTGCCAGTTCAGGTTCTATACCAATAACTCGACAGGTGGGCTCCATGGTTTTTGCGGCGATAGCCGAACCACTCAGCAATCCACCACCCCCACACGGTACGAGCAGTGTATCCAAGCTTTTAATTCTCTCCAACAATTCCATCGCTGCCGTTCCTTGTCCGGCAATGATATCAAGATGATCGAAGGGAGGTATCAGGGTGTAGCCATGGTCAGCTTTGAGAATCTTTGCCATCTCTTCTCGAGTAGTTTTCTCGGGATCATAGTCAATAACCGTTGCCCCATACACCTCAGTGGCAGCACGTTTAACCATGGGAGCATTTTCGGGCATGACCACGGTGGTGCGGACTCCCAGCAATCGACCTACCAGGGCAACTGCCTGGGCATGATTTCCGGAGGAGTAAGTGATGACTCCGCGTTTCTTTTGTTCGTCGGTAAGTTGACATATGGTATTAAAGGCGCCGCGGAACTTGAATGCACCTACCCTCTGAAAATTCTCACATTTCAAAAAAACTTGTGCTTCCACCAATTCGTTGAGGGTCCGGGATGTCATAACAGGGGTGACGTTAGAGTGGCCTCGCAATCTTTCTTTGGCTCGCTTAATAAGTTCAAACATTCCTTCCCCATGTACAAAATGTCGTCTGTGTGTAAGGTTTCCCCCTGTCCCTTCCCTGCAGACGGGATCTTCCACAGGGGTCAGGTTTCAGTGCTCAGGCTACAAAACTTTAAACATTCTGATTAAGGTAACCTCGCGGCTATATTCTCGAAAGCCGCATTTGGCATAGCACTTTCTGGCTCCAGGGTTATAGGTTCTGGTTACCAAAACCAGTTTCTTGGCAAACAATTCCGCTCGAGCGTACTGTTCCAGAAGACTCACCATCTTTGCGCCCAATCCTCTCGAGCGCATATGAGGCAGGAGGTACAGAAAGTTTAAAGAATAGACTCCGGGTTCCTTCGTTTTGCGAATGGCAGCGTGGCCAATGAGCTGATTGTCTTCATAAACCAAGAAAGGCTTGTGGCCTGCTCCAGGATCCAAGACCTTTTGCCACTGCAGATGATTAAAGGGCCACTTAGCTTTCGGCCAGACCAAGTGCAAGTCATCGTGATCACGTATAAGGTTGGCAATTATCTTGGTATCCAGGGGAATGTTTTCGACTAACCTCATAGCTTATCGCCAGCCCCAACTGCCTTGGCCGTCCGCCTCGGCTGAAATCTCAAGCAATGTGTATCTCCGCTAAATCAATTGATATAGACCTTATTTCAACAGACATCTTCTTTCTTGGTTTCCTCTGGCCTCGCTGGCAGCCAGTCTCGAGGAGCCCACGGTTCGAACAGCGAGGGGGAACAGGAGGGAATGCGGGCAGGAAGTTGGTTCAAGCGATACGAAGGCGCCAGCCGAAAGGATCTTCCTTGCGACCATACTGGATGCCGGTGATTTCGTCGTAGAATTTTTTGGACAGTTCGCCTGTCTGGCCGTCTGCCACCTGAAAATCCTCTTCTTTGTAAGAGATTAAACCGACAGGAGAAATTACCGCGGCGGTGCCGGTGGCAAACATTTCCTTTAAGGACTTATTTTGGCATCCCTCAACTACCTCATCAATAGAAATTTGACGTTCGACAGCATGTATTCCCCAGTGGCTGGCAAGCTGAAGGACTGAGTCTCGAGTGACGCCTGGAAGGATAGTTCCACCTAGAGGTGGAGTGACTAGCTCATCATTTATAAAAAAGAAGATATTACTGGTGCCAACCTCCTCGACATACTTACGCTCTATGGCATCGAGCCAGAGCACCTGGGTGTAGCCTTTTTCACTGGCTTCACGGGAAACGTAAAGGGTAGCTCCGTAATTTCCGGAGGTTTTAGCTTCTCCCACGCCTCCCCTGACAGCCCGCACATAGTGATCAGAGACAAAGATTTTGGTGGGATTAAATCCCTCGGGGTAATAGGCTCCAACAGGACCCAAGACAATAAAAAAGAGATATTCTCTTGCTGGCCTAACACCCAGTGCCGGTTCGCTAGCTATCATGGTGGGTCTGATGTAAAGTGAAGTACCCTCTGATTTTGGAATCCAAGCTCGGTCCAATAGGATTAATTCCTTCATGGCCCGGAGAAAAAGGTCCGGGTCCAGTTCAGGCATTACCATTCTTCTAGCAGAAGCGTTCATGCGCTCGATATTCTTCTCAGGCCGGAAGAGTCCAATTCCGCCGCCCTCCAAATGGTAAGCCTTGAGACCTTCAAACACCTCTTGGTTGTAGTGCAACACCATAGCGGAGGGATCAAGCCTTAGGGCACCATAAGGTTGAATTCGAGGGTTGTGCCATCCTTTTTCCTGTGCATAGTCCATGAGAAACATGTGATCGGTAGTGTACTTGCCAAAACCGAGTTTTTCATCTTGCGGGCGAGGCTTCTGGCCAACAGTAGTTGATTTAGTTACTCTGATTTCCATGATCTGAGCCTTTCTCTAAGCTCGCTGAAATAAATACTCGCTGCTATGTATAGCATACTTTCTTCATTCACTTATTTGTCTTTCGGCAAATCATTTGCAAAGTACGACTACATGCAGTTTCACTTTGCTTCTACCCGTCTTTTGACCACTCGAAGCATCTCCTTACGGGTCCAGCCACTGAATCTGCCGATCAAAGCCCAGTAAAGTTTGAAGCGTAATCTACTGCGGTCGTCTGTACAGGCAATTCGTGTTTCAGTAGACAACCTGACGGTGCCGGGAGCTAACTCCTGGATAGCAAAGTTCCAGGCCAATTTCGCATATCCTTTCTGGTTGAATTCTCCATACTGAACGGCATTCACCTTGAGAATCTCGGCCCGCAACGTCCAGAACTTCCCAACAAGGCCGAGAACAAACTCCTCGTCGCGAGTCTCGTGGACAAGCAGGAAGCCCACCTGGAGAAGTCCATCCAAATTGGTTGAGATTGGTGGAAGCCCCCGCAGTCGAAACAAGGTGCGGATGACAAAGGAATCGGAAAAATCAATGGTCCGGATGGCTTGGTAGACTTCCTTTCTGTCTCCCCTTATGTCGATCTGATGATATTCCCGTTCGTCATATTTGGGAAGTACTTGTTCTATGAGCATGGCCCTAAAGGGGGTAAATTACTCTTTACCCTGCTTCTTGCGAATGTACAGTTTCTTTGCAACCGTGGCAATAACCTCGCCTGACTGGTTGACAATGTCTACCGAAAATTTGGGGAAATAAGGTTCACCGGTTAATGCTTTTCGTTTTATTTCAGCTATTTGATCGTCATTCAGGATAAAATGAGCTGTTACGGTTCCCCTGCCGGGAGCAATGAAATCAATGGTGCTGCTTTTGTCCCACACGGTATAATCACTACCCAATACGTGAATCAACATGAGCATGTAAAAAGGATCGGTCATGGCAGCAAGGCTGCCACCAAAATGTGTCCCCACATAGTTGCGATTGTACCAGCGCAATTTCATGGATACGATTATTTCCCTGTAGTCCCCTGCTATGTGTTTGACTCTTATGCCGGCACCGAGAAAAGGTGGCCAAATATTCATCCCGAATCTCAGTATGTTAGGTCTCATTATTCTCTTCTGAGTTTTTCTATTCATGGTTGTTTGACAAAATCACTTCAGCCTTCAATGTCGTCGAGAAAATCTAGGAGATTGTCCCTGACCGCAACAAAAGATGGTCCTCCGCCAATATACCCGAAACGTACCGTACCAAAAATGGGTAAATTTACCCAAAAGTTACCCGGTAACAAATGGGTAAAGTTGCAGGTCCATTACCGAGGGCTCTTTATGCCAAAGGCTTTACTGCCTCTATGGTGGCTGAGACCACGTAGTCCTCAGCGTTGATATCTGGAAACCAGTCTTTGATGAATATGCGGCTGTTCTCCAGGGGAGAAATTCGTATGTCTGTGAAACCCACTTCTTGGAGCATGGTATTGAGTTCCTCAACAGTAACTGCTCCAGCGATGCAGCCGGACAACAGGGTTGGATCGGTTTTAAATTCTTGAGGTAACGGAGCGGATGCCACCACATCGGTAATGGCAAGGCGGCCTCCGGGTTTCAAGATTCGAAATGTTTCGCGAAAAACATTTAGCTTTTCAGGGGAAAGATTAATAACGCAATTGGAAATGATGACATCTGCGCTTCCATCTTCCACCGGCAGATGCTCAATCTCCCCCAAGCGAAAGTCGACATTGGAGTAAGCGCCTTTACCAGCGTTCTCTCTGGCTTTGGCGATCATTTCTGGGGTCATGTCCACCCCGATGATTCTCCCGCTCTCACCCACCTTCCTCGCTGCCAGAAAACAGTCAAAGCCACCACCGCTGCCGAGGTCAACAATAGTCTCACCACTTTTTAGAGAAGCAATTGCCAGAGGGTTGCCACACCCAAGTCCCATGTTGGAACCTTGTGGAGCATTGTTAAGCTCTTCTTGGGAGTAGCCAGTGAGTGTGCTTAGCTCAACGAGTGAAACACTTGGGTTGCCACAACAAGAGGGTGGTGACGTGGAACAGCCGCAGCCTGTCGAATCTTTATTAGCCACTTCTGCATACTTGTTACGTATGAAGGTTCGGACATCATCGGCATGTTTTTTCGCCATGTGAGCCCCATTTCATTCGAGAATTCGAATAATATCGAAATATTTTTGCAAAAAAATTCGTAGCCAGGATGTTTTATGAATTACCGTCGCAAGACCGTGGAGGCGGTTGTGCTACTGGGCAACCGCAGGGGGTTGGATCCGAGGCGTACTTGAACAGTACGTCGCAGGGTCCGACACCCGAGGACGCCCAGGAGGACATCTTTATCCGCGGTCGCAGCAGGCAATTCATGAAACGTCCTGGCTAAGTTAAAGGTTCATCAAAAAAGCGAGCCAAACCACGAAGGATAACCGGGTCTACCCAGCACTCAATTTTTTGCCCCCGGCGTTCCATTCGAATGAGACCGGCGCGATGGAGCTCCTTTATGTGATGGGATACGGTAGAAGGTACTATGTCCAGGTCACGGCCCAGATCACCCACACAGGCGCTCACGCCATCTTTAGCATCAAAGCTACCTACTGTTCCAGGGACGCAACAAGTGACAAGGTGGAGGAACATGCGAAGGCGGTTGGGGTTTGACAAAGCCTTGAAAATCTCTGCAAATTGTTTGATTTGATCATCTCGATATTTCGACATATATCGAAATATATGTAACCCTTGCGGGTTTGTCAAGACCTTTTCTACACCGGTGAGGGTGTTAATCCCAAAGCGGGTCGGTCAGTTGAAAATTGTTCGCGGCGCCACGCTTTGGTTGGCTGACAGCCATCCTGTCGTTGGGGTGGATGTAACGCCTATTCCATTCCTAATGGACCGGCTTCTTGAGTGCTTTTTCGATGAGCTCCTGGAATCCAGCCATGCTTCGGTTTCGCAGAAGCCTGCCGTTGATGAAGATCGTTGGCGTACCTCGAACCCCCACCCGGTTGCCCTCCGCTAAATCCTTGTTGATCATCACCCTGATCTCGGGGTCTTTTCGGTCCTTTTCGAACTTTTTCATGTCCAGGTTGAGTTGCTGGGCAATCTCTTTGATCTTTTCTTCGTTCAAGTGGTTGTAGTTCTTAAAGAGCAGATCATGGAATTCCCAGAACTTTCCCTGTTTCTCCGCTGCAAGAGCGGCAATAGCAGCCTGCATGGAAAACTGGTGGTTTCTCAGGGGAAAGTTTTTGAAAACCAGTTTCACTTGGTTAGGGTACTTCTCGAGCACCTGCTCGAGTTCAGGCGCGAGCCTGGCGCAGTAGGGTCACTGGAAATCGTTGAAAGCGGCGATCACCACTGGTGCGTCAGCTTTTCCCTTGAAGGGTGACCCCGAAACATTAATTTCCTGGATGAAATCCAGGGTGATGATCTGAACCTGCTTGTCTTTGCCGCTGGTGAGAAGGAGAATGTCTTCTCTCGGGCCCGCCTTGATGCCCTCAACATCCTTCCCCACAGAAATAGTGCCCTCCAGCTTGCCGTCTGAGGAGTAGATGAGAATCTCGCCCGTGTCGGTAAGGACGAATATCCACTTTCCATTGAGCGCTATGGCCGCATCGCGTGGTGTCTCTTTTAGGTTGAGGGTGCCGGCCACATCCCATTCCACCGTGGCAGTACTGGTGGCAACCCAGAAAAAGAGAAGGAATAAAGTGACGATGAAAATGGCAAACCTGCTCTTCATAAACTTTTCTCCTTTCTCCACAAAAACAAAAGAGAAATGGTTTTAACCGACTTTTGACGTTCTGGTGTCACACCTTACCTCTTATCTCCTCTTTTGCCAATGGCCTAGTAATTTCTCATCCTACTGGCTCCACCCAAGGGGGGATACATTTGTGCCATGTGATCTTACGTCTTTAGCTCAGGTAGGTCCACATAGCAGTCCAAGGCCTCGGGATTAGCCAGGGCATCCTTGTTTTTTACTTCCCGGCCATGAAGAATATTTTGAACTGCCAATTCCACCTTCTTGCCACTGATGGTGTAAGGAATATCTGACACCTCAATACATTTAGCAGGGACGTGTCTCGGGGTACAATTTTCTCGGATAGTGGTTTTGATTCTGTCAACTAACTCGTCGGTAAGCTTACTATCTTCACGGAGTTTCAGGAAAAGAACAATTCTCACATCACCTTGCCAATCCTG
>JAJDNB010000123.1 GCA_022340905.1 Deltaproteobacteria bacterium
TGATCCCCTCAAGGTCGAGGACATAGTCGGCTGCAGATGATACTTCTTTTTCAGCATTCTTTTAAGCAGGAAGCTACCCAAGAGTTTCCCCAATAATATTTCTCTGACCCAGGCCACGGGAAGGCTGCTCCACAACGCGCATGATTCGCGCCATCCATTGGCAGGGTTCCTGTTTAGTGAGCACCACATCTTCATGCAGACCCTTTCGAGGCTGAGATCCGTGAATAAAGGTTGCTCAGATGTTCGTTGTTTCGCAGCCTCCCCTTTTGGCCTTTGTTGATGTCTCTTCTGAGTGACTGCGGAAGGTCTGTGCCACTTCCCCGGCTGTGGGTGGGGGAGCCCCTGGCTCCGTTCCGTAGGAACGGGGAACAGGGAGGGGGTGCTGTCACCCGGCCACAGCTGGGTAAGAAGTGACCAGACCGTGAGCCCCGGAACGAAAGAAGAGACATCAGCAAGGGCATTTTTATTAGCATACCAATGCAAACTGGCTCTTGAACACAAACCAGAAGAATGGTCCATTCATTTTTGGGGAAAACTTCTAAGAAAGCTACCCCGGTGCACCAAAGAAAACTATATGCTATACTGAACCCTCTGTGTCAAAGGAAGATTTCTAGCGCTCGAAAAGCTGTATCCTTGTTTTTTAGGCCGGAAATGACTATCTTCCCCTAGGCAGCGAGGGTATACATTGAGGAGTTGGTTTCTCACTTTGTCTTGGATTAGGTCGACTCACCTGGAGGTGGAGAAGAGAATGTTACCGAACTTTTTATGTCGAACCATTGTTGCACTCGTTCTGATATTTGGTCTTGCGACTCCCGGTTTGGCTGGCGAGCCCACTGATCACATCAAGAAGACAACCGACAAAATGATTACCATTCTTCACGATCCTGTTCTCAAAAACAATGTCGCAGAAAGAAGAAAGATGCTCAGGATGACCCTGAACGAGCGTTTTGATTGGACAGAGATGGCAAGACGCTCCCTGGCCAACCACTGGGAAGGGCTGACTCCAGAGGAAAAGAAAGAGTTCGTTCCCCTTTTCACCGATTTGCTCGAAAGGACCTACATGAGTAGGATAGAAAATTACTCAGGTGACAAAGTCGATTACATCGGCGAAAGGGTTAAAGGAAATTTCAGTCTGGTCAAGGTGACAATTTTCACCGACAAACAAACTGAAATCCCTGTAATCTACAAGATGAAGAAGGAAGGTCCCGAGTGGACAATCTATGACGTTTCAATCGAGGGTGTGAGCCTGGTCAAAAATTATCAACAGCAGTTCGACAGCATCATCCTCAGTTCCTCCTACCAGAGTCTGCTAGATAAGCTTAAAGAGAAAGTTGCCAAGAATTAATCTGTATCCCACCCCCCACCTTCAGTAAGGTGGTGGGTGAGAATGCAAAAAACCCGCATTCGCTCGAATGCGGGTTTTTTCATATGCTCTGTTATGGTGGGAAACCTCAGGCTAGTACATTCCCATACCGCCCATGTCACCACCCATACCTCCCCCAGGAGGCATTGCCGGCATTTGCTCTTTTTCTTCCGGTTTCTCGGCAACCGTGGCCTCGGTAGTCAGTAAGAGGGAGGCTACACTTGCAGCGTTTTGCAAGGCAAACCTCACCACCTTTGTGGGGTCGATAACACCAGCCTTGGTGAGATCCTCATACTTCTCAGTCTCAGCATTGAAACCGACGGCTCCTTTTTGGTTCTTGATATGCTCGACTACTACTGAGCCTTCCCATCCGGCATTATTAGCAATTTGCCGCAACGGTTCCTCCAGGGCCCTTTTCAGCACGGAAGCTCCAAGGCTTTCCTCACCTTCGAGCTTCATCTTTTCCAGTGCCTGGATACAGCGAACCAGCGCCACACCACCGCCAGGTACAATGCCCTCCTCAACTGCAGCACGGGTAGCATTCAAGGCATCCTCAACCCGTGCCTTTCTCTCCTTCATCTCCGTCTCTGTTGCAGCCCCAACATTGATTACAGCGACGCCGCCAATAAGCTTGGCCAGCCGCTCTTGCAGTTTCTCCCGGTCCCAGTCAGAGGTAGTCTCTTCGATCTGAGTGCGGATTTGCTTTACCCGACTCTCTAGAGCTTTGCGGGTACCTCCACCATCTACGATGGTGGTGTTGTCTTTGTCCACCCTTACTGTCTTAGCAGTACCAAGATCGTTGAGGCTAACATTCTCTAGTTTGATACCAAGATCTTCAGCAACTACCTGACCTCCAGTAAGAATTGCTATGTCTTCCAACATGGCCTTTCGCCGGTCACCAAACCCGGGAGCCTTTACTGAGCAGACTTTCAATGTGCCGCGCAGCTTGTTCACTACCAAAGTGGCCAGGGCCTCACCCTCTACGTCTTCGGCAATAATCATCAGCGGCCTACCCATTTTGGCTATCTGCTCCAGGAGGGGGAGCAGGTCTTTCATGTTGCTTATTTTCTTTTCATGGATGAGAAAGTAAGGCTCCTCAAGCACCACTTCCATGCGTTCAGGGTCAGTGACGAAGTACGGAGAGATATAACCACGGTCAAACTGCATGCCTTCAACCACCTCGAGAGTGGTCTCCATGGCCTTGGCTTCCTCAACTGTGATCACGCCCTCTTTGCCAACTTTGTTCATGGCCTCGGCGATTATGTTGCCTATAGTTTCGTCATTGTTGGCGCTGATGGTTCCCACTTGAGCGATCTCCTTCTGATCCTTGGTGGGATTGCTCAGCTTTTGCAGCTCTTGCACAACAACAGCGACCGCCTTATCGATTCCGCGCTTGAGAGCCATGGGATTGTGGCCCGCCGCCACCAGTTTTGAGCCTTGGTAGAAAATGGACTGAGCCAATACTGTCGCCGTGGTGGTGCCGTCACCAGCCACATCTGAGGTCTTGCTGGCCACCTCTTTGACCATCTGGGCGCCCATGTTCTCAAACCTATCCTCGAGCTCGATTTCTTTGGCCACGGTCACCCCGTCTTTGGTAATAGTGGGTGAACCAAAAGTCTTCTCTAGAATCACGTTCCTACCTTTGGGTCCAAGGGTGACCTTTACCGCATCTGTCAAAGCATTTATGCCATTAAGCAAGGATTCCCTCGCTTTCGAGGTAAATTTCAGTTCTTTTGCCATTTATTCAACTCCTTTTGGATCCTTGTCAGGTTCCTTATAGCTCTTGCCTCGTTATTTCTCCACAACTGCCAGCACATCGTCCTCTCGCATGATCAATAATTCTTCACCTTCGATTTTCACCTCAGATCCTGCATACTTGCTGAAAAGCACCGTATCGCCCTTCTTGACATCGAGGGGCAACTTGCTGCCGTCATCGAGGACCTTGCCAGTACCTACGGCCAAGACTTTGCCTTGGATCGGCTTTTCCTTGGCGCTATCAGGAATAATAATGCCTCCCTTGCTAACCTCCTCTTCCTCTGTGCGTTTGACCACTATCCGATCGTTCAATGGTTGTAACTTCATGGCTCCTAACTCCTTTTCGAATATTTACAAGACCGCAAAGCCAAAGATAATGATTAAGAAAATTGTTAGCACTCACCTTGGATGAGTGCTAACACATGGGGGAGCATATCGACATCATTTCTAAAAGGCAAATCTCAAATTTTCCAATTCTTTTCTTTAAATTTTTATGAATGCAAATATCAGCCATATAGCTTCGAAAAATAGAGTTTTTCTCTGCTTTTCGATCAATTTTGATTTATAATAAGCAAAAGTAAGTTTCTGCATTACAGACCATTGGTCACTAGTCACTAGGCACCTTTCGTGACGAGAAAGGGCTTGACCCGGATGTTTCATTAATCACTTGCTACGAACTGCATGCCGTCCGCTGTCTGCTGCCCCATGGTTTGCTCCTTTACAAGAGCTTTTGCTTCGTGCTACAAGGGATACCGATCAAAAAGAAAGCCTTCAGCCTTCAGCTGTCAGCTCTCAGTTAGCCCAGATATTTCATGTTGCTGATGGCTGATAGCTGACCGCTGGAAGCTGACACGCCAAATGACCGGATGGCAGCCACAAGATCACTATTTTCGCCGGGCGAAAAAAGAGGGTTTCATTGCCCGCTCTGTTTTCAAGCTGGAAGAGGTCGACCGGCGCGTCCGGCTATTCAAGCCAGGTCAACGAGTTCTCGACCTGGGCTGTCATCCTGGATCATGGCTTCAGTACTGTGCTCGGGCTGTGGGAAAACGGGGTTTGGTAGTAGGTGTCGATACCCGCAAGATTTCTATCGAGTTGCCGCCTCATGTCCATTTTATTCAAGCTGATGTCTTCGAGATTTTACCCGCCGATCTTTATCAGATTTCCGAAGAGTTTGACGTGGTGCTGAGCGACCTCGCACCATCGACTACAGGAGTTCGCTCGGTTGACAGCAGTCGCTCCTTTACTCTTTTCCAGCGGGCTCTAAGTCTGGCCGACGACTTGTTGGTACCGGGTGGTCACTTCTTAGGTAAGATTTTCCAGGGCTCTGGTTTCGACGAAATGGTCAAAGAGCTCAAGGGCAGATTCGGCAAAGTGAGAGGCATCAAACCTCGTGCCACCCGCAGTCAAAGTAAGGAGATATATCTGGTTGCCATGGACAAAAAGAAAGAAAACTCCCGTGTCACTAAAAATTGAACTACTACCAGCTCACTATAAGAGAATATGATGTAAGATATGGACACGGCGAGGGGGAGACGGGGCGAGACGGCGAAAATGATAATGTCAAAATGCACCGGGTCACCGGATCTCCCCTTCTCCGCGTCGTTGGAGTGGTGTCGCCTAGAACACGATAAAAGAAATAACTCCCAATATTGACGATCGACCTTAAACGGGGGGAAGAGAAATGTCCGGACATTCGAAATGGCACAGTATTCGTCACAAGAAAGGTGCCGTGGACGTCAAGCGGGGAAAAATCTTTTCTAAGCTCAACAAGGAGCTCATGGTAGCCGCTCGTATGGGTGGAGGCGATCCAGCGGGCAATCCTCGATTGAGACAGGCCATAGCCGCAGCCAAGGCCGAGAACATGCCCAAGGACAATATCGAACGGGCAATCAAGAAGGGCACAGGCGAACTTGAAGGAGTCCAGTACGAAGAAACCATCTACGAGGGTTATGGTCCCGGTGGCGTGGCCGTGCTTGTAGAAGTCATGACGGATAACAAGAATAGGGCCGCTGCTGATATCCGTTACATCTTCAACAAACGGGGCGGCAACCTTGGTGAAGCTGGCTGCGTGGCGTGGATGTTTGACAAGAGAGGTCTAATCGTTTTTGAAAGGGATCAGGTAGATGAGGACGATATTTTGGAGGCAGCCCTGGAAGCAGGTGCAGACGATGTGATTACCGCAGAGGACCAGTTTGAGGTGCACACTGATCCGGCTATGCTCGAGTCGGTGAAACAGGCCTTCGATGACCGGGAATTAGCTTACGCCATGGCAGAAATAACCATGATACCTCAGAATACTGTAAAAGTTGAGGATGAGTCCCAGGCAAACCAGGTACTCAAACTCATGGAGGCTATTGAGGACTCCGACGATGTGCAGAAAGTCTACGCGAACTTCGATATTCCAGACGAGATTCTCCAGCGGATCACGTAGTTTTGGTAAACGGTAAACGGTGAGCAGTAAGCGGTTGGGAGTTAGGAGCCAGGAGCCAGAACGTAGCAGGCATAGGGCAAAGGGCATAGAGAGTCAAGAATATTGGATTTACCCCATGCTCTCTGCTCCATGCCCCATGCCACTCCCCTGTCGCCGGACTCCTTAAAAGCAGCACCAGCCACTATCGACGATAGCGGGGAGAGTTGATGCGAATTATTGGCGTAGATCCCGGGTCAACGATTACCGGATACGGCATTGTGGAGGAAGTTAATAATAGATTGTGCCACGTAGCCAGCGGTCGGGTTGTCTCTTCTTCGCGTATGGACTTTCACCAGCGATTAAAGAGAATATATGCAGAGTTGGAGGAGGTAATAGCCTTATACGAGCCCGAGGTCATGGCCGTGGAGGATCTTTTCATTGCTCGTAATATCAAAAGTGCTTTAAAACTTGGCCATGCCCGAGGAGTGGCTATTTTGGCGGGGCTGAACGCTAAACTCCCCATCGCAGAGTACTCCCCTCTGGAAGTGAAAAAGGCCTTGGTGGGATACGGACGAGCCCACAAAGTACAAGTTCAAGAGATGGTCCGCACCCTTCTTAAACTGGGTGCACCCCCTGACGCTGATACAGCAGACGCATTAGCGGTTGCCATATGTCACCTTCATTGCTGTCAAGGAGCCGGGAAACTCACTCACAGGAGCCGTCGATGATTGCCCATATCCAAGGACTTCTCCATTTCAAATCACCAGAGTACCTCGTTATCGACGTCGATGGCATTGGCTACCAAGTCCACGTGCCGCTTTCAACTTTCTACGATCTTCCCCAGGTAGGGAACACTGTGTCTTTGCACATACATACTCACGTGCGAGAAGATGCTCTGCAACTTTACGGTTTTCAGTCACCAGAGGAAAAAGCGCTTTTCGTCCGCCTAATGAGTATTTCCGGAATTGGGCCTCGTCTCGCAGTGAATATCTTGTCCGGCATCAGTCCTGCTGAACTGGTTGAATCTTTGGGCCACAATAATCTTGCCAGGTTGATCTCTATACCTGGCGTAGGGCGCAAGACCGCCGAGCGAATCATGCTGGAACTGAGGGACAAGCTCACCACTCTGGCACCTAGTCACGCCACCACACCAGCGAAAACAGCAGCTGAAGAGGCAATGAACGAGGATGCCCTTTCTGCTCTGCTCAATCTGGGATACAAAAAGGGAGTGGCCCAACAGGCTATCGAAAATGCCAGGAAGCGACTCGAGGGAGAAGTTACCCTCGAGACCTTACTGAAGGAGTCACTCCGCGCCTTAGCATAGAGCAAAGGGCATAGGGTGAGAAGTTAGAGGTTAGAGTACAGACGACAGAGGATTTCGAATTTCGAAATTTCAACTCTATGCTCCATGCCCTATGCTCTATGCTGCGAACGAAGTGAGCTAGTATGGAAGAAAGACTGTTCAACGGAGAAGAAAAAGAAGAAGAAATTGGCTTCGAAGCCAGCCTTCGACCTCTGAGCCTGGTGGAGTTTGTTGGCCAGGATAGGATTAAAGACAACCTCAAAGTTTTTATCGAGGCCGCAAGGGCGCGACGTGAGGCCCTTGATCACGTTCTCGTTCATGGCTTTCCTGGCCTGGGCAAAACCACGATTGCTTATATAGTTTCCCAGGAACTCAACGTCAACATCCGGACAACCTCTGGCCCCGTGTTGGAACGGGCAGGCGATCTCGCCGCTATCCTAACGAATCTGAAACCTCGGGACGTCCTTTTTATTGACGAGATTCACAGGCTAAACCACATTGTAGAGGAAGTCCTCTACCCAGCTATGGAGGATTTCCAACTCGATTTGGTTATCGGCCAAGGGCCCAGCGCCAGAACGGTTAAGCTGGATGTGCCCCCATTCACCTTGGTAGGAGCCACCACTCGCGCGGGACTCCTGACCCCTCCCCTTCGTGATCGCTTCGGAGTAGTATTACGCTTGGACTTTTACCACCCAGAGCATCTCGCGAAAATAGTCAGTCGAGCCGCTAAAATTCTGGGTATTTCCATAGACGACGAGGGAGCCATGGAAATCGCCAGGAGATCGCGGGGCACTCCCAGGGTGGCCAACCGCTTACTGCGCAGGGTCCGCGATTATGCCCAGGTGAGAGCGGATGGCATTATCAACAGGCCGGTTACCGACGCGGCCTTAAAAATGCTGGGCGTTGATGAAAAGGGATTAGATAAAATGGATCGAAAGATTCTTCTCACCCTCATCCAAAAATTCGATGGTGGTCCAGCGGGAATCGATACACTCTCGGCAGTAGTGGGTGAGGAGAGAGACACCCTTGAAGATGTTTATGAACCCTTTCTCGTACAAGAGGGTTATTTAAACCGAACCCCCAGGGGCCGCATGGCTACCCGACTCGCTTATGAACACTTCGACCTCTCTCCCAATCAACAGAGCCAGCAAGAAGATTTATTTGAGCGGAAAAACTCTGAATCCTGAAAGCCTAACATCAAGGACATTATATAAAAATAAAAAAGCCGCAGGCCTTTCACACATAAGGGCCGGTGCGGCTTAACGGCAAGTTCCAGCGAGATTGTCTCGCTAGTGATCCGAGTTCTTTTTGAAAAGATTCAGCAAGGTTCGCCCCAGGGCCACCATTAATCCCATGCCGATAGCCCCCAAGGCACCATAAAAGGCAATAAAAAAGACGGCGTGACTGGGATCATGCCATGGTATATCCCATGGTAGTAGGCTTTGAACACTTCTCGCCAGGCCGCTGCAAAATAGTTCCCCAATGTACATGACCTCTCCCCTTCTGGAACTTAATAGGCAAGATAATAGGCAAGTAGGATGTGAAATGATTAGCAAAGTATTGGCGAATTGTCAATAGAAAAGGCAGAGAGCATAGGGCATAGAGTAAAGCGAAATGAGCGAGACGCGGATTAGATTTTAGAGGTCAGACGTCAGAGGTCAGAAAACAGAAAGTCATTGAAATGATCTCAGTTTTGGCGGCTCTTCTCCTGAATTCTGGATTCTGACTTCTGGATTCTCTGATTGTAGATGTGGGATGTGAGATTAGAGGCGAGAAAAGAAGGAAGGGGATAAAGCCTAGCTTCCATCCCCTTCCTTCTTACGTTGGTGGCTCGAGTCGGATGCGTCCATCATTGCCCCCTATAAATAACAGTCCTGCCATTGGGATCGATGACACAGCGTCTGAAGAAGTCTTTTATGGATTCTTCTTCCAGCTGCTCACGGTTGCAGAAATAGTAATCCAGCACCCGCTTTTTTACCTCGACCCGATTCTTTCCCTTGAACCTCACTACTTTCATGGCAACCACCCCCTTTCCAAATAAAAAGCCCCGAGCCATATGGTCTCGGGGCATAAAGGCACACATCTGAAGGAACCCTTTAGGGTCCACTAGAACAAAACTTCAGTCGTACCGATCCAAGCCCTCGAGTCTGATGGCTCGACCTGGCAACAAAAAATAAGCAACTACTACTAGACGGGTCGTCCAATCTCTTTTCCTGTTTTGTAAATAAAATTACGCATAGCATTTCTAATCCTATTCTGCCGCTTTGTCAAGTTAATTCTGGAATGCCTAGCATCTTCCCTCTGCACTCTACCCTCTTACTCTATGCTCTTTGCCCTATGCTCTATGCCCTATGCCACCATGGACAACTGCCATCCTGTTTGTCCTTGCCTTTCCAGGCTCAAATCCTTATATTCTTTGACGCTATGGGCAAATTCAAACGTTTCAAGAATCAGACAGTTGCTAAAGTCTACACCAAAATCCCTTCGCTCGTTGATCTCTATGCAAAGCAAGCAGACCTGGTGGTCAATACGACCACCCCATTCACTCCACTGAAAAAACCACTCAACCTCTGCAGCATAGGCCTCATAACCACTGGTGGCCTTCATACCAAGGATCAGGAGCCCTTTGACATGGCAGATAAAGAGGGTGATCCCTCCTATCGTGAGATTTCTTCAGACATTCCCTTGGAACAACTGACCATCACTCACGACTATTACAACCATACTGATGCTCTTACCGACCCCAACTTAATTCTGCCTGCAGAACCTCTGCGCCAGCTGTTCAAACAGGGAGTAATAGGTTCCATTGGCCCGAGGTTTTTTAGTTTCATGGGTCATATTATGGGTGACCATCTGAAAACCTTGACCCAAGAGACGGCACCAAAGGTAGCCGCCGAACTGACTGACGATGGCGTAGACGCGGCCTTTCTAACCCCCACTTGAGGTCTTTGTAACCAATCCGTGGGGTTGATTCAGCGTATCTTAGAAGAACGAGGCATATCTACAGTTTCCATTTCTCTCAACTTGGCTATAAGCAAGAAAGTCAAGCCCCCAAGAGCACTGTACCCAAGTTTTTCTTTGGGTCACCCCCTGGGGCTCCCGCATGACAGGGATATTCAGTTGCAGGTTCTGCAAGATGCACTCGAATTGTTGGAGATGGATTTAGAGCCGGGCGAGATAGTGACCCGGTCATACTAAAGGGAAGACGACGGAGGACGGAAGACATATAACAGAGTTCGGAGGTCGGAAGTCAGAGGTCAGAAATCAGAGGACAGATGACAAAAGACAGACAATTCAAATTTGCATTTTTTAAATCCCTGCCAGCTGTCTGCTGCCCGTTGCCAGCTGATAAATGCTCTATGCCCTTCATCTCAACAGAAGAACTCTCAACATCCCCCGGAGGGAAAAAACATCCAGTGGATCTCTCTCGCCGAGCACTATCTGCCGAGCCACCCCTCGCACATCTGGGTTGCGGGCGGCTTTTCCAATGAGGAGATTGGCAAAGGATGTGAAGCGAAATAACCGCTGTGCTGATTGGTATCCCTGCTGCCGCCCATTCATTGTCTTGCGCAGGATTCCCTCATACTTTCCCAAAGTACTACCGGTAAAATCATTTTTCTCCACGGCCTCAAGGGCCACAGAGGCAGCCACCCGTCCACTTTCCAGGGCGCTACTGACCCCCTCACCAATAAATGGAAATGTGAGACCAAGCGCCTCTCCCAAAACGAGGAGTCCCGGCGCGTAGGCTCGCGCTCCTTGAAAACCTGTGCGCATCGGTGCTGCACTGATGGGCGCTATTTGCTCCGCCATTTGTAGGTAACGGGCCAGCGGTTGAATATGCTTGTAGAATCCCGTTAGATTGTGTCCAAAGCGGGGCATTTTCTTCCGGCCGTCGAGAAAGATGCCGCAGCCCACATTGAAAATACCCTGACCTAAGGGAAACATCCAACCGTAGCCGGGCAGGAGGCGTTTATCGTAAATAACGACCATGGAGCTCTCATCTATGGTCTCGGTCAGGCGGAAATAGCCGCGGACACCAATGGCACTGTGATTCCTATTCTGCAGCACTCCGAAGACCCGCAAAATACGGGCGTTGGCGCCAGTTGCCAAAAAAACCAACTTGGCGGCAATATTAATCTGCCGCCCTTCCTCATCAAAGCCCAGAGTTCCAACACACCTCCCACTTTGGACTAGCGGTTCTGAAACCGTAATCCCACCCAAAAATCGAGCTCCCTCCTTACAAGCTTCACTCAATAGCAGCGCATCCAGCTCCTTCCTGGGCAGGGTATAATAATCCCCTTCAAGCTCACACTCAGTTCCGTTTGGAGCCACGAACAGAATACTGCGAATAGGATGAGCCTTTTCCTTGACCGCCGAACCGAGGCCGACGACTTCCAAGATTTGCAAGCTATCCTCGAGAAGACCGTCTCCGCAGACCTTTTCTCTTGGAAATTGACTTCGGTCTGCCACTACAACATCAATTCCTTGGCGCGCCAACCCCAAAGCTGCCATACAGCCTGCCGGTCCAGCGCCAACCACGAGGACGTCGGTCTGCAAATCCCCCTTCATTCTGTTCCCACCCTAATTAGGACAGTAAAGTTATTATAGGCAAGGACATCCATTATAGCTGGAAGGTAAAAAATCGCATAGCGCTAAGCGCAAACCGCTTCCCGGTGCGTGATAAGCGAGAAAGGACCAAGGCGAGAAATGGAGAAAATTTTGCGAGATGCATCGCATAACCTTTCCCGCTTTTCTCGCATTTCTCGCTTTACTCCATGCCCTATGCACATCACACTGGCCATAGCCTCTGGTCATCGGTAGTGCCCCAGCGGTGGGGCAAGAAAAAAAGATCGTCTATATGCTCGGTCCCGGTCAGAGCCATCAACAGCCGCTCCACTCCGAGGGCGATTCCGGCTGAAGGTGGCATTCCATAACTCAGTTCCTTTAGGAATTGTCTGTCCACTGGGACCTCTGGATAGCCCATACGCCTCTTCTCCTCCAACGCCTTGCTAAAACGTTCCTCCTGTTCCACCGGATTGTTCAATTCAGTAAAGGCATTGGCTATCTCTACACCGGCGACATACACCTCAAATCTCTCGGCAAATTTGGGCTGACCTGACTTTCTCGCCGCTAGTCCAGCCATACTAATGGGATAATCGTAGAGGATTTCTGGTTTTTCCAATCCTAGACGCGGTTCGATAAGAGAAAGAAAGAGCTGATAAAAGAGCGAGTCAAAATCTCGGCTTTCAATGGAGCCCTCCCCCAGAAGTCTGGACGCCTCCGAGTGGAAATAATCCAGATCTTCTACTCCCTTCTCCAGGTCGACGCCACAGTAGTGGTCAAAAACTTCCTGTAGGCTAGTTCTTGGCCACGGCGGCCGCCAATCAATTTGTCTTGAGCGAAAAGCTGATGAATTTTCAGAAGACAAACCTTCTTGGAGATGAATACTAAGTTCCTCCACATCGCTCATGATTGCTCGATAATCAGCATAGGCTCGATACCATTCCAGCATGGTAAACTCGCACTGATGCAAAGGCCCCGCCTCTCCGCCATTTCTAAAGCAGCTGCAGATTTCATAGATACGCTCCATGCCGGCACAAAGAGCCTTTTTTAGCGAGAACTCCGGAGAGGTGGGAAGGTAGCAGGGACGGCTGCGACCCTGATCATCTAGATAATGGGTAACAAACCCTTGCAAATGGACTTCGAGTCCAGGTGAGGCAACCAGTTGGGGCGTTTGCCATTCAATAAAATCACGCGAAAAGAAAAAGGAACGAATTAATCTCAGCCCCTTCGACTTGAGGAACATCAGCCGTTTAATTCGGCCATTGTCGTGGTGCAAACGATGGAACATGCTTTCCGAATTGGTCGTTGGGTCCTGAGGGGAAACAACGAGGCGATTGAGCCGGAGAACTCGTGGTGGCTGAACCTCTTCATCCACGAGTACCTCCACGATATCGCCACATTTCGCAAGGATGTTCCCATCGGCTTCAAGCCTCAGTTCGCTATCCTGTCGCGCTAACAAAAAGGTGGTAGAAGTAACCTCCACTACCCTGCCTCGCACCACTGTTTCACCAAGTGCCGGGTCCAATTCACAATGACTTTTGTACACCATGCTCTAAACCTGTCTCAGTCAGCTGGAAATCGTAAAAACCGTAGAAGTCGTAGAAATCGCAGAAGTCGATAGATCAGCTCCTGATCCCCGACCCCCGCCCCTGATCCTTTGCCTTGGGCCTTGAGCCCTGCGCCCTGGGCCTTTAACTCTTTGCGCTATGCGCTCTGCGAAATAGAAAAGACCAGTGCAACTGTCCCCTTGATCCGGACGGTCAAGCCGGTCTCAGTTTGTCTTTAACTTAAACGGGTTTTCTATTGGGTGATTTCAAACTGAAGTTCTTTCAACACGGTGCCCGCTTCGTCAAGAATATCCACTCGCCAAGAACCAATTTCGTTGGCTTGAATAATTTTAGAACTCCAGGTGCGCCAATTGTCTGAGTTAATGTCTAGCTCAACCCTGGCCCGCTCAGTGCCGCCGAAATACCAGACATGGGTGATCTTGGTGGGGTTTTGGGCGCCGGTAATCTTGGTAAAGCAGTACAGGGTGCCGACTGAGGCTGAAAAACTCACACCGGCATCCACGGGCTCGCGGTCAACTACATCCTGACAAATAGCAGCCACTGCCACCTCAAGTGAGGGAGCGTTCTGGGCCACTGTAACTACCGGCAACCCAAGCATGGTGGCAACTAGCACGATTAGGACAGCGGGTTTGGACAAAAACTGTTTCATTGGTGCTCTCTCCTTGTTG
>JAJDNB010000161.1 GCA_022340905.1 Deltaproteobacteria bacterium
TTTTCGGTCTCGCGATCAGTGGGCCATATTGCCAAACGGCTGCTCCTTCTTGCGGGACACAGCGACATTTGGATAGAGCTGAGACCTTTTAGCGGCTCGATTAACACTTTGACTTTCGTCATTGTAGGTAGCATTACTCTCTTTTTTCAGAGAGTTCAACGGATTAATGTTCAAATTCTGCAGGACAAGAAGGCCATTGAAAAGGCGAGTGAAGAACTCATGTGGCTCAACCGAAATCTGGAAGACATGGTGCGGCAGCGAACTGAAGAACTAAGCAAGTCCGAAGAAAAATATCGACGGATATTCGAAGGATCTATGGATATTATTCTGGTTCTAGACCAAAAGGGCAGATTCTTGGACATAAATCAGGCTGGGCTCAGTGTCCTCGGATATGCTTCAGGGGATGAGCTCATTTCACAGACAACTTTTACTGATTTGCTTGTGCCACCTCCAGATCCCCAGCAGCTCCTGGGAGAAGTTTCTTTAGCCGGTTACCGCAAAGACCTTGAGTGTAGAGTACAGAACCGGGATGGGGACAGGCTAACATGGCTTTTAAGCCTGACGGCGAGCAAAAGAACTGATGGCAAGGTAGGAGGATTCGAGGGCATTGCCAAGGATATTACGCATCGAAAAGAAATGGAGCAGCAACTCCTGCAGGCGGACCGTTTAGCTTCTCTGGGTGAACTCTCTGCCGGGGTGGCCCACGAGGTAAACAACCCTCTCGGCATGATACTTGGCTATACTCAGCTATTACTGCGCAATGAGCCCGATAACACGCAGGATTATGAGGATCTTAAAACTATTGAAAAACACGCGCGCAACTGTAAAAGGATTGTCGAGGACCTTCTCAAGTTTGCTCGAAGCGTTGAAACTACGAAAGGTGTGCTCCAGGTCAATGATCTGCTCCGCGAGGTCATATCGGTGGTAGAGCATCAGTTCAATTTGGACAACGTCACCATAGAGACCGAGCTAGACGATTCCATCCCACTGCTCTGTGCTGACGGTGAAAAATTGAAACAAGTCTTCATGAATCTATTGATGAATGCCAAACAGGCGATGGCAGGTCAGGGACAAATCCAGATTAGCACCGCTCACGATTCTTTCCGTAACCAGGTCACCATTGTCGTGGCGGACACGGGCTCAGGCATACCTGCTGAAATTTCAAACAAGATTTTCGACCCCTTTTTCACTACCAAACCCACGGGCCAGGGCACTGGTTTGGGGCTGTCAGTCAGCTATGGTATCATCAAAGACCACCACGGCGGGATTGAGCTGCAGAGTACAGCGGGGGAGGGAAGCACATTTACTATTACCTTTCCGGTCACCTTGGAGGAGCAGGGAGAACCATGTTGACGAGCGTGCGAGCCATCACACCATTGCCCGGGTGGGCTCCGCTGCCCGATTGGCCTGTTTAAAGGTTTATGGCAGAAGAAACGAAAGACAGACTTCTGGTTGTTGATGATGAGACTGACATGCTTCGTTTATTGGAGCGAAGTATCAGGCATGAACTAGGTTGTGAGATAGATACTGCTGCTTCCGGCTCAGAAGCGCTCAAACTGCTGGACACCAGGAATTATGATCTGGCTCTGATCGACATCCGCATGCCTGGAATGGATGGCATTGAACTGCTGGAGCGAGTTAAGCAGATCAATCCCTGGATGACCGTAGTGATAATGACTGCCCACGGCGTGGTGGAACTGGCGGTGAAATCGATCAAAAAGGGGGCTTACGATTTCATCACCAAGCCATTTGACCGCGAAGAACTCATTCACTTGCTGCGCAAAGCTTTGGAGAGAAGTCAGCTACTTCGAGAAAATTTGAGTCTTCAGCGTCGGATAAAAGAGAAGGAGCCCTTTGGAGACCTACTCGGTTCAAGCCCAGCCATGGAGCGCGTCTACCAGACCATCCAGATGATAGCCAAAACGGATGTTACCGTTCTCATCACCGGAGAATCCGGTACAGGAAAGGATCTAGCGGCTCGGGCAATTCATGGCCTCAGCCATCGCTCTGACCAGCCCTATGTAACAGTGAACTGTCCTACCCTGCCGGAAAATATTCTGGAAAGCGAGCTTTTCGGCTACAAAAAGGGGGCCTTTACCGATGCCAGTAGTGACAAGATTGGTTTGTTTGAGGAAGCCCGCGGTGGCACCATCTATCTGGACGAGATAGGAGATATTAGTCCAACTATTCAGACCAAATTATTGAGGGTGCTCCAAGAAAAAGAAATCAAACCCCTGGGACAGACCAAATCAATCAGGGTGGATGTGCGAGTTATTGCCTCCACAAATCGTGACTTGAGAGAAAAGATCCGTAAGCAACATTTTCGGGAAGATTTGTTCTATCGACTCAACGTCCTTACCGTGCAGATGCCTCCCCTGCGAGAACGTAAAGAAGATATCCCCCTGTTGGCTGAACATTTTCTCAAGCACTATTGCAAGGAGTTCGGCAGGCCGCTCAAATCTTTGTCTCCTGAGTTGATGGATTTATTGTTAAGAAGGGACTGGCAGGGCAACGTTAGAGAGCTGGAAAATATAATCAACCGAGCAATTCTTCTTTCAACCAGTGATATTATCAAGCCGTACGAAATAGGCTGGACTGGTGAACAGACCAATAGCTGTGTGGTTGGAAGTGAAATTCACCGGATGGATTACAAAGAGGCGAAAGAGCAGATACTTCATCGCTTCCATGCTGAATATTTGGGAGAACTGCTGCGGCGCAACAATGGCAATGTCACCCGTTCAGCCCGCGAATGTGGACTGGAACGACAGGCCTTGCAACAGATACTTCGGCGCTACGGGATAAAATCTAAAGATTTTCGCACTGAGCCCGGCCAATAACCGATTGCAGTGATACCGAGGTCAACCACAGAGAATATAAAGAGACATTTAAGATTTGAGATTGCAGATTGTAGATTGTAAAGAAAGTACTGGGCACTTCGAAGGAGGCAGTATCGTGGGATTAGATCATTTGAGCAACAGCCAGCTGGTAAATGCTCCTCACACTACGCCCCACCAAAACGACAATCTTACATCTGAAATCTGCAATCAAAAATCTAAAATTCTCTCCCCCTGTGGTTAGAACCCCTGGCCGTTATGACCTAGCCTCAGTCTTGATTCCTCAGGAGACTACCCAGATGAGCCAGTACGACACGGTGATACTTGGAGCCGGACCAGGTGGCTACGTAGCAGCTATTCGGGCGGCTCAGCTTGGTAGAAGAGTCTGCATTATTGAAAAGGAACTGGTTGGTGGGACCTGTCTCAACTGGGGGTGCATTCCAACCAAGGCCATGTACAAATGCGCCGTCCTTTTTGACCAAATGCGAAACGCAGAGGCTTTTGGCTTGAGTTGCCAAAACCCAGTTGCTTATCTGGACAAGATTGTTCTCAGAAACCAGCGAATCGTGGCAGAGCTCCGAGAAGGAGTTGAAAGGTTGTTCGAGCGTCATAAGGTTAATCTCATCATGGGGGAGGGATATGTAAAAGAACCAGGTGTGGTTGAGGTGACAACGAGCGAACAAGGAAAAGAAACCATTCGCGGCAACCAGCTCATCATAGCCACTGGATCGGAACCCCTCCCCCTCGGTCTCGTGCCTTGGGATCATAAGAAGGTGTTTAACACCCGCAGCATATTGGAATTGACTGAGATTCCCCGCAGCTTGTTTATTGTGGGCGGTGGCGTATCCGGGTGTGAATTCGCCCTCCTCTTCAGTGCTCTTGGCTCCACCATCCATATTACCAAAAGAAGCAAAGAGGCCATAAAGGATCTTGACCAGGATATCAACAGAGTTCTCATCCGGGCGCTAAAAAAACGCAAAGTGAAATTGCACCTTGGCGATCCTCCTGTGGCTGCTCGCCACACCTCATCTGGAGTTGAAATCACTCTTAGCTCAAACAAACGGATCGAGACAGAGGCAGTTCTGGTCACCGTGGGAAGATCTCCTGTTTCTTACGGAATAGGTTTGGATGATACCGGCCTCAATCTCCAGAACGGCTATGTTCAGGTCGATCAACACTGCCAGACAAATGTGCCCGGAGTCTATGCTATTGGCGACGTTACAGGGGAAAGAGAGTTGGCCCACTTTGCCTCTCACCAGGGGATAATCGCAGTGGAACATGGATTGGGAAATGAGCAAGCCCGGGTGGACAAGCAGGCAGTGCCGGTGGCCATATTTACCAGCCCGGAGATTGCCAGCGTTGGACTTACCAGCCAGCAGTGCGATGAACAGAATATCTCCTACCTCGAGGGATTTTTCCCTTTTCGCGCCTTGGGTAAAGCACACGCCATCGGCGAAATAGACGGTTTTGTCAAAGTAATCGCCCGGAAGAAAGACGAAAGGATTATGGGCATTCACATTATTGGCCCGAATGCCAGTACCTTGCTTGCAGAATGTACGGTGGCGGTAAACCAGGGCTTAAGCCTCAATGAGATGGCCAGAACTATTCATGCCCACCCGACAGTTGCCGAAGCACTGTGGGAAGCGGTGGAAGATGCGAGGGGTCTGTCTATTCATAAGCTGGACCTCGGTTTGTAAGTCAGCAAGCAGCAGACACCAGGCAGCTGACAGCAAATAATGTATCATTTCGCATTTTTCATTTTTTATTTCACATTATTGTGAAGTTTTTTAATACGCCTCTGGTTTTAATGCGCAATGATAAATGAGCAATGAGAAATGACTCTATGCTCTATGCTCTATGCTCTATGCTCTATGCTCCATGCCCCATGCTCCATGCTCGATGCGGATCGGAAGCGAAGCGAGATGAATTGATGACAAAAGGTGATGGTTGGATTGTAAATCTCGGGCAGGCCGGATATCTCGAAATACTCGACCTGCAGAGACGACTAGTCGAATTGCGTCAGGGGGAATTTGTGCCCGACACTCTGCTCCTGGTCGAACACGAGCCAGTTATCACCCTAGGTCGGCGGGGAAGCAGAGCCAACATCCTGTCAACCTCAGCAGAACTGGCCTCTGAGGGAATTCAGGTTCATCATGTCGAACGTGGAGGAGATGTGACCTACCATGGCCCAGGGCAGTTGGTGGTCTATCCCATAGTTCATCTAACTGAAAGAAACCT
>JAJDNB010000180.1 GCA_022340905.1 Deltaproteobacteria bacterium
GTGATCTTCGGTGAAGGGAAAAGCGTCGACCAGATCATAAAAATCATGAAAGCCATGTTGGCTCAAAAGACAGACGTACTGGTGACCAGGATCGATGAGGACAAGGCAAAGGCGGTGCAGAAAAAAATAAAGAAGGCCGTGTACGACCACCTTTCTCGCACCCTGACAGTGAGACAAAAAAAGGTTCCTCACAAGGGAAAAGGATTGGTTCTGATCCTGGCAGCCGGAACCTCCGATATTCCAGTGGCGGAGGAAGCTGCAATTACCGCGGAGATGGTTGGTAGCAAGGTTGAACGGCTTTTTGATGTTGGAGTGTCGGGCTTGCATCGCCTCCTCCACCATTTCCACAAGATGCGAGAGGCAAGTGTCTTGGTGGTCGTTGCCGGCATGGAAGGGGCACTTCCCAGTGTTGTGGGGGGCATGGTGAGCAAGCCCATAATCGCTGTGCCCACCAGTGTGGGCTACGGAGCTTCCTTCAAAGGACTGGCAGCTCTTATGGCTATGCTCAACTCCTGCGCTCCCGGGGTGGCGGTGGTTAACATAGATAATGGTTTCGGTGCAGGCTACCTCGCCGCCCTCATCAATCAAGGATAGTCTATTTAACCGCAGACGCACGCAGACATACGCAGACGATTCTTGGCACGGGTTGCCTGCGGCAACACACGGATTACACGGCAAAAGACATAACCACGAAGAACACGAAGGACACGAAGAAAAGATAGGATCGCTAAAGGGCCCCGCGGAGCGGGGCGTCCCGATGGCTACATCGGGACGAACGGGAAAGCACCTGAGGACGAAAGTAAGCTCGCTTGCTTTCGTCCCACGGGGCTTCCCATTCAGCCCTTAAGCGATCCTTCCAAAGGCTTAGTCTCTTTTGCTTCTCCGATCCTGTACATCCTGTTATCCTGTCTAAAGAATTCAGATTGCTCTATTTGCGTTCTCCGCCCTCTCTGTGGTTCATGCTTTGCATAGCTGCTTCAACTCCTGCAACTCCTCCAGCCCAAACCCCTCACTTCGACACGGCAATATAGAGTTGTTATGAAAGAGAGGTTCATTAGCAAGATCAAAAGGAGAGCAGCGCTGTGCCTCAGACCAAAGGGGAGTGCCGGGAATGGGTGAATACTCAGCTAGATAGGGTCTGGCTCCGTGATCTTTCACCATGCGGATGGATTCTGCAACCTCATCGCTATCTTGTTTCGGTAGACCGCAAAGAAGGTAAACTCCTATTTGGCCTGGCTGAAAACCTGCTCGCGTCAGGCTCTCCATAGCAGCGGAGAAGGCCCCTGGCTTGACTTTCCCTCCCAGTTGATGCTGACGCTCAGCGTCGACAGTTTCAAGACCAAGACGCACAGTTCTGAAGCCAGAGAGAAAGAGACCTTCACAGACCTCTTCACTAAGACTGCCGACGTGAACACCATTGGGCGTGTGAAATTGCAGCGGAAGTTTTCTTGTTCTTACTTCTTTGAGCAGAACCAGAATATGCTTGTTCGCGTCCAACAGTAGGGCATCGTCGTAAAAGGCGACGTCAACAATGGAGTATTTCTTGTGCCAGTGCTCCAGTTCGTCCACCACCTCGATGGGATCTCTCCTAACAAACCCCGAGTAGAGCAGGTCTGAAGCACAATAGGGGCAGTGAAAGGGACAGCCACGGCTGGTGAGCGTACAAATGTAATCGAGTTGGGGTAACAGATCAAAGGCAGGCCTCAATATGGTTTTTTTCTCTCCACTGTGCAAAAGCTTGTCGAAAGAGTGGCCGGTCAGCTTCTCTAATAATTGCAGTATAAGATTTTCACCAGGTCCTGGGAGTATATGGTCGGCGCCGCTATTACTGGCAGCGTGCTCCTGGCAGAGGGTGGCGTAAATGCCTCCCAGGACTACAGGAACATCGGGGAACTGGTCTTTGAGCAAACGGATACTCTTCTGCACTCCGGGGTACCAGTAGGTCATGGTGGACGTGACTAGAACCACATCTGGTTCTGGCCCGCGGCCAAGGAGATCCCTGAAGATTTCGGGAGTGATACCGAATCGGTAATATGGCCGCTCAAATTGCTCCAAAGGACCTGGTTTTGGTATTTCCGTGCGATAGAATTTACCCGTGCCATAACCTCGGCGAGTAGCGCGCTTCATACCAGTTACTTCTTTCAGTCGCGGATCATGAATGTCTAGACAGTCCACTAGTCTCAGCTGGTAGCCATGGGCACGCAAAAGTCCGCCTAGCATCAGAAGTCCCAGAGGTTTAGCCCAGAGATCATGGACAGCAAAATCATGAACCCACGGATTAATCAGCAAAATATTAGGCGTCTTTTCCATTAAGTAGTTTACCTTAAGCAGCGGTTTTCTGACTTTTATCAGCCTCAGACTTTTGAGTCCACGCCTAATGTCAGCTTGCAACAGGAATGCTGGAATATTGGAAGACTGGAATACTGGGTCAAGGGTTATAGTAAAAATTTTAGGTAGAAGCATATCAAATGGATTATAGAATTCTTATCGAATACAGAGCCGATTATTCCATTTTCCCATAATTCCATCATTCCGTTATTCCAACATTCCGGTTTGACTCTATGCTCTATGCCCCATGCGTCTAACGCAGTGAACCACGACGAACAAGGTTTTTGCCTGTAGCACTCTGGCCCAGAATACGCTAGACTGTGCCGATTGCTCGCAGCTGGATTTGAATTGGAGGATTGTCCCAATGGAAGGATACCAGGTGGTTTTTGAACACGAAGTTCGTTTTCGGGATCTTGATGCCATGCGCCACGTTAACAATGTGGCCTTTGTTTCCTTGATGGAAGATGCCAGGATGGAGTACTGGAAAGCCCTGACAAGGGTTCAGGACCTGAAAGGTATAAACTTCATTTTAGCTGAAGTATCCTGTCGTTACTTGAGCCCGGCTTATTTGGGAGAGACGATTCAAATCGGAATCAGGGCTCGCAACTTGGGCAATAAGAGTTTTAATTTTGAATACAGGATGGAGGATAAGGCAAGCGGTCGGCCGATTACAGAGGGCAATTCGGTCCAGGTGATGTACGACTACAAGCAAAAGAAAACCATGCCCCTGGAGCAGAAAATGCGCGATGCCGTAGCCTCCCTAGAGCAAATACCCCTGGAAGAAATTTCCTTATCAGAAGGTAGGAGGTAGTTTTGCTGGCACGGGTTCGCTTCGCGAACACACAGATGTCGCGGCCTTCACAAGTCGAGATGAACCATGCGCATTAGGTCAGAATCGTTTAGGGTTGTAATGGGAAGCCCTTGAGGAAGAAAATAAGCCAGCTTATTTTCTTCCTCAGGCGCTTTCCCATTTGTCCCGATGTAGGCATCGGGACACCCCGCTTTGCGGGAATCCCTAAGCGATTTCTGAAATG
>JAJDNB010000201.1 GCA_022340905.1 Deltaproteobacteria bacterium
ATGCTCTATGCCAAAGGAAGGAGGTTTACACATGACTGAACCGAGAACAAAAGTCTGTCACTACAGCGAGGTGAAGGCCGAAGTCTTTGGAGATGAAGCGCCCGGCGTTACCATCCGCTGGGTAATAGATGAAGAAAAGGATGGTGCCCCTACGTATGCCTTACGAGTAATCGAAGTTGCTCCGGGAGGCAATACTCCCAACCACACCCATTCTTTTGAACACGAAAACTACATTATGGAAGGGAAAGGGAGAGTACAGATAGACGGTGAGTGGTTTGAGGTAGCTGTAGGAGATATAGTTTTTGTTCCTCCCAATAGCCAGCACACGTATGTGAACACTGGGAATGAGGTTTTTAAATTCCTCTGTGGAATCCCAGTGTCCAAACTTAGATCTCAAGATTAGGATAGGGTGCAAGAGGTTCCTGCAGATAATGATGACTTCGGTCTGATGAATACCTACAAAGACAGAACAATCTCTGTGGCCCAAATCCACCGTCTAATTTAGGTATCAGACGTGAAATCAGCTGCTTATGGAATATTCCTGATCACCAGCAAGGTATTAGATGCAAGGCGCCGAGGAGCGACGACTGAGGCGTATGGGGTAATACGCCGCAAGGAGGAGCGATTGAAGGGAACGCCGCCCTTCGACTTTGCTCAGGGCCGTGAGCCTGCCGAACGGCAGATGATGCCTTGCTGGGGGATCAGGGGTGGGATGAAAGCTTGACAAGGTCTCTGCAAAGTGACAATAATGTAGCATTGTTGCAATTATGACTGCGACTGCCTCCAGCTTCCTTCGGGGAATCAAATCTTCTCCTCTGCATTATGGAATAGCACTCGTTAATCTCATTGAAAGTGCTAACAGCGTCGAGTGTTCTGTCTTAATAGTTCTCTTACAGCGATTGACGGCAGCGGGCAACTGTTTATCTTTATTAATAAAGGATAAATGGCAACGTTAGTAGGGGGTGGACAGATGGCTACTGTAAAGGTCGGTGTTGTCGGCATCGGAAATTGCGCTAGTTCTCTGATTCAGGGGATTAATTATTACAGAGACAAAGATAGAGAGTCTGCCATCGGTTTGATGCACTGGGATATCGGGGGATATAAACCCTATGATATCGAGGTGGTAGCGGCTTTCGACATTGACCGGAGAAAGGTAGGCAGGGATGTGGCCGAGGCAATCTTTGCTCCACCCAACTGCACTACTGTATTTTACCAAGACATTCGCAAAACCGGCACCACCGTTCACATGGGTCGGATCCTGGATGGATTGGCGGAGCACATGCAAAATTATGCTGAGAAATACACCTTTATTCCTGCAAAGGAACAGGAACCTGAATTGGAGGATGTGGTTCGCCTTCTAAAGGAGTCGGAAGCGGAGGTTCTTTTAAACTACCTCCCTGTAGGTTCGGAGGAGGCTACCCGTTTTTACGCCGAATGTGCTCTGGAGGCTGGGTTGGGTTTTATCAATAACATGCCTGTTTTTATAGCCAGCAATCCTTCCTGGGCCAATCGCTTCAAGGAGAGAAATCTTCCCATCATAGGTGATGATATTAAGAGCCAGCTTGGTGCTACCATTGTTCACCGGATGCTGACCGATCTTTTCAAGAAACGAGGGGTGAAACTGGAACGTACTTACCAGCTAAATACTGGAGGAAACACTGATTTTCTCAACATGCTAAATCGTAGCCGTCTCCTTTCCAAGAAAAAATCTAAGACGGAGGCGGTCCAATCGGTGGCGGAAAAGAGGTTGGATGACGAAAACATCCACATCGGACCGAGCGATTACGTGGCCTGGCAGAAAGATAACAAAATTTGCTTTATTCGCATGGAAGGCAAACTTTTCGGCGATGTGGCAATGGATTTAGAGTTGCGCCTTTCCGTAGAGGATTCGCCAAATTCCGCCGGCGTTGGCATTGATGCCATAAGGTGCTGCAAGCTGGCTCTCAGGCGGAATGAGGGAGGCATTCTCTATGGTCCGTCTGCCTACTTTATGAAGCACCCGCCGAGACAATATACGGATGAGGAAGCCTACAGAATGACCGAGGCCTTTATTCAAGGAACGTGGATAAAAAAGACTGATGAGACAGTGGACCATCTTCAGGTCCAAAGACAGCAAGTGGTGGGTAAAGGTTAAATTGGCCTGCTGAGGGAGGCTAAGCTTCAGACTTTTTATAGCTTGTAAGGACCGAGGCGAGTACCTGAGGAAAATCAGTAAAAATGCCGCTTACCCCTGCTCGCACGAGTCTCTCCATAGTCTTCTCGTCGTTTATTGTTCGAACGTTCACCCCGAAGCCCTGCCGCCTTAACTTCTCAATGTCAGCCAGACGAATAAAGGTTTTGCGGGGGTGGTAGGTGCGAGCCCCGAGGCGGCGGAGTAGAGAGGCCGGTCGCACGTGAGGTTTCGTGTCTAAAACTCCAGTGAGCACGTGAGGATACGAGGCTGCTATTTGGGCCAGATACTGGTGATTAAAGGAGGAGACAAGGACCATATTCACCATGTTCAGTTTTTCCACCAGAGCTATGACTTTATCGACGATTTGGCTGTTTCCCGGCCTCTTGCTGAGATCTTTTATTTCTATGTTGACGTGCCAGTTTTGCTCTTTGGTGAATGACAAGGCCTCCTCCAAAGTTGGAGCAGGTTCTCCCACGTAGTTTTTAAGTTCCTCCTCAGTGACGACCTCAGCAGCAATCTGACCAAAGGGGTCCTGTTCAATAAACCATGAGCCAAAATCGAGTTTGCGCATATCAGCTAAGGTGAACTCATGAACCTGCCAGGGTCGCCGGTGGGGAAACAAATCCACAACATTGGAAGTACGTTTTAGCGTTGAGTCATGGATGACGACAAGTTCATGGTCAGCGGTTAATTGAACGTCCAACTCCCACATGTCTGCACCCACTGCCAAACCTTTACGGGCAGCAGACAGGGTGTTTTCCGGAGCAAGAGACCTGGCTCCGCGGTGGGCAATATTGAGGACTTTCTCCATGGAAAGAGTTAATGACATAGGTTTAACCAGGATATCTCATAAACTGAGAAAATTCAATAATTTAGTCGTTGAATGGTTTAAAGTTTTGACGTCCCTGGGTCCCCGGCAAATTTATCCCGCAGCCTGTCGGAGCAAGTTATTCATAAACATCCGGGCCAGAATTTCTTGGGAACAAATAGGGAAAACAGAGTGTCGTAAATAATTGAAACAGTTTAAAAAATATTCAATAGTATGAAATTGTAGGATCGTAGCTTAATTCTAGCGGCAATGCCATCTCCATGCAGCTTTTATCGGCAGTGTTTTGCATAAAAGATTAGAAAAATTGCATTTTCTTGCCAGGATCTGTTAGAAAGTCTCTGCTATGATTGTAATGTATGATCCAGTACCTGTATGGGGTCTTCTGACAATTGCTTTTGACATAAGTAGCCCAGTGATTTAAAATCCAGCTTTTCACTGAGCCTGAAAGGGAACTTTAGAGGTATAAGCTTTGAAAGCCCATTTTAGGAGATCGCAACTAACGGGAAGAAAGCGCAAGCGAGGTAGAGTTCGCTTTATCGCCTGGGCCTCTTTGATAATTATAGTTGTCCTTCTCGTAGGTGGGGCATACGGGTTCTATAGCGTTACTCGGAATCTTCCCCAGATTAGTTCTCTGCAAGACTATGAGCCGTCTGTAGTCACCACCGTATATGACGATAGTGGCAACCTCATCGCCGAGTTTTATCTGGAGCGCAGAATAGTTGTTCCCTTAGAAAAGATTCCGCAACGATTGATTGATGCCTTTGTTGCGGCAGAAGATTCCCGATTTTTTGAACACGAGGGCATCGATTTTCTGGGTATACTTCGTGCTTCGTGGAAAAACATCAAGGCTGGTGGCATTGTCCAAGGCGGAAGCACCATAACCCAACAGGTTACTAAATCTTTACTGTTGAGCCCAGAGAGAAGTTTTAGTCGTAAACTCAAAGAGGCTATACTTGCCTATCGGATCGAAAAGCACTTGTCTAAACAGGAAATCCTTTTTTTGTACCTGAATCAAATCTATCTTGGTCATGGTGCTTACGGTGTGGAAGCTGCGGCGGAGAACTACTTCGGAAAGAAAGTAGAGGAGCTCAATCTGGCAGAATGTGCTACTCTGGCAGGATTGCCTCAAGCGCCTAGTCGATATTCACCCTATAGTCACCCGGAGAGGGCAAAGGAGAGACAGGTCTACGTCCTAAATAGGATGGTGGCGGATGGCTACATCACCACCAATGAGGCTGCCGAGGCTCTGGCCTATAATTTGGATATCAAAGAGCGAAAAGACTGGGATATCGTTGGTATTCCTTATTTTACCGAGCATATTCGGCGGTACCTAGAGGAAAAGTATGGTGAAGAAGCCCTTTATCGAGAGGGTCTACGGGTTTTCACCACGGTAAATGTGGCCTTTCAAGAAAAGGCGCAAAAAGCCATCCAAAAAGGTCTCTACGAACTGGACAAACGGCAGGGATACAGAGGCCCCCTCAAGCAGCTCAAACCAGAGGAAATCGAATCGTTTTTCAAGGACTTGCAGGAGTCGGGAGAGAAGAGGAAACTTGAAAAAGGTGTTGTGGTCAAGGGAGTGGTAATTGCAGTCTCCAGAAAAGAAAAAACCGTATCTGTTCGGCTCGATGGCACTGTGGGAACGCTGCCGGTGGCCAATATGGAGTGGGCTCGCAAACCCGATCCGGAGATAGCCTACGGTGCCGTGAAGGTGAGCGATCCCTCGAAAGTGCTCAAGGTAGGAGATGTGATACTGGTGCGGTTATTGGAAGAGGACAGCAAGACCAAGGGCTGGATTGTCGCACTTGAGCAGGAACCGGAAGTACAGGGAGCCTTGCTCTGTATGGAAAACTCTACGGGATACGTTAAGGCAATGGTGGGTGGCCTGGATTTCAAATCGAGTCAGTTTAATCGTGCCATTCAGTCACGACGTCAGCCCGGTTCTGCCTTTAAACCCTTTACCTATGCGGCCGCACTAGATAAGGGCTACACCCCAGCTACCATTATTATCGATTCACCGATAATTTACACCGACGAGGAGATGGACTTTAAGTGGAAGCCCAAGAATTATAAAGAAAAATTCTATGGACCCACCCTACTGCGCACTGCTTTGATTTTCTCCCGGAACGTGGTGACCATCAAGATTCTGCGAGATATTGGCATCGATTATGTCATTGACTATGCGCGAAGATTTGGCATTGGCTCGCCTCTGACTCGGGATTTGTCACT
>JAJDNB010000220.1 GCA_022340905.1 Deltaproteobacteria bacterium
AAAAACTTCACCATCATCCTGAGGCCAAATGGACTGCAGTTCTCGCGTCTGGGGGTTACGGTTGGTAAAAAGGTAGGTAACGCAGTCAAGCGAAATCGAGTGAAACGCTACCTCCGCGAGTTTTTTCGTTTACATAAGCACCAGTTGCCACCATCACACGATGTGGTTATAGTAGCCAGAAGGGACGCGGCAACCCTTGCTTATCAAGACGTACACGAGGAGTTGGTGGCCGTGCTTATTGGAAACCATTGTCTATGATCAAAAAATTTTTGCTCACATCCATTCGAGCTTACCAACTCATAATTTCGCCATGGACGCTCCCGTCCTGTCGTTTCACCCCCACGTGTTCTGAATTTGCCCGCCAGGCCATCACCACCTTCGGTGTTAGCCGAGGTCTGGTTCTTACCTTCAGAAGACTCCTGCGCTGCCATCCGTTCCACGCCGGTGGTTATGATCCGGTTGAAAACTATCGGTGATTCAAGGATTTCAATGAACTACTCGGACCGAAGCGAGAGTTCTTCTCTCTATGCCGATTCATCTTCACATCTCACTTCGGTTCGTAGTGTGCAACCTGTGGCAGGAGTTCCCACGTTATGGAAAAGCGCATTCTTTTAGCCATAGTTCTGTGTATAATTGTGCTTGTATTGTGGGAGAAATTCTTTGTTCCCAAAAGGGTTACTGCGCCCCCTACTACCTCTCCCGAGATTGAAAAGACTACCCCTGCCCCGGCGAAGCCAGAGGCTGCAGAGCAACCTTCGGCACCCGTCAGCCAGGCTCCCCCAGTATTGCCCTCGCCACTTCCGCCGCAGACGGCTCACCCTGGCAAGGATGTGGTGGTAGAAACCCCTCTATACCGGGCGGTGTTTACTGAGACTGGTGCTCGGCTTAAAAGCTTTGTTCTTAAAAAATTTCGGGAAACTATTGCTAAAGACTCGCCTGGAGTAGAACTGGTTAAGACCAGTAATGTAGAAGAATTGCCTCTCGCATTCAATTTCCTCAATAATCCGGTGGCAGCCTTGAACCTCGCCCCTTATGTTGCCGATCAGTCGTCTTTACAGATCGCGAGCAACGAAACCAAGTCACTTAGTTTCCAGTACGAGGCACCTGGTTGGCTCAAAATTACCCGCCAGTGTGTGTTTTATGGAGACAAATATCTCATCGATCTTCATATCAGGGTTAAAGACCTGAGCAGTCAGACATGGGCAAACTCTCCCACTTTGAGCCTGATCAACTTGCCTATTTCCGCGACTGGTAGTAGCCGATACACCTTTCAAGGTCCGGCACTCTTTGCCAACGACAAATTGGAACAGGTGAAATTCACAAAGATTAAGGGTGAGAAGGAGTTTCCAGGGCCTGTTGATTGGATCGCTTATACCAGTCAGTATTTCGCCATGGCCGTGGCCCCCATAGACCTGGCCCCTAATCATGCTCAGCTCAAGGCACTGGATGATGCCAGACAGATGGTGGAAACCACCTTTATCGGCCCCAAGATAACACTGCAACCCGGAACCGAGCAGGAATTCCACTATAAGCTTTTCCTGGGTCCCAAGGAAGAGAGTTACTTAAAGGCCGCCGACCCCAAGCTGACCCACATAATTAACTACGGCTGGTTTGATATCATTGCCCAGCCCCTTCTCAAGTGCCTCAAATTTTTTAACCGTTTTACCCATAACTACGGGGTGGATATCATTTTGCTTACCGTCCTGATTAAACTTCTTTTCTGGCCCCTCACTCACAAAAGTTATGTGTCCATGCAGCAAATGAAAAAACTACAACCAAAAATGCAAAAGATTCGGGAGAAATACAAAGACGACAAAGAAAAGATGAACCAAGAAATCATGCAAATGTATAAAACCCATAAGGTAAATCCGGTGGGCGGGTGTCTACCCATGCTTTTGCAGATTCCGGTTTTTTTCGCCCTGTACAGAGTGCTCTACAGTGCTCTAGCCATCCGCCATGCTCCCTTCATGTTATGGATTAACGACCTATCGGCGCCAGATCGTCTTCCACTCGGTTTCAAGATTCCGATCCATTACTGGAATCTTGACCAGGGACTTCCTGTGCTAACCATACTTATGGGCATCTCCATGTTCGCCCAGCAGAAAATGTCCCCCACAACGGGTGACCCAAGGCAGGAAAAGATGATGATGATGATGCCAGTGATCTTCACCGTCTTTTTTGTTAATTTTCCCAGCGGCCTGGTGCTCTACTGGTTGGTCAACAACATCCTGTCCATAGGACAGCAATATTACATTAACAAGAAAGCAGCCTAAGGATGATTATTACTGACATCTACACACCTTGTGTTCATATTGCTTTATGGAGGAAATCATGTCTGCACTGGAAATCGAGGGAAAATCAGTTGAAGAGGCCATCGAAACGGCCTGTCAACGTTTGAGCCTTCCTGCAGATCAGCTCGAAATTGAAATAGTTTCCCACGGTTCATCAGGGATCTTTGGTATCGGTACTAGAAATGCCAAAATTCTGGTGTCCCCAAAAGAATCAGATGATCCAACCTTGCTCGAAGAAGCAAAAGAGATACTGGAAAACATTCTTACTCACTTTCAGATTCCAGCCACTGTGGAGGCTAGCTGGGAGGAAAATCGGATCAGGCTTGAGATATCGAGCAACGGCTCCGGCCTACTCATTGGTAAGCGGGGCCAGACTCTCCACTCATTACAATATATAGTCAACAAGATGTTTAATCGGCGAGGAGCGAGAAAGGCACACATTATCATAGACACTGAAAATTATCGGGAAAGGAGACGCAAGGCTCTTACAGAGGTGGCTCTGAACCTGGCGAACCGGGCCAAGAAATCTTCCAGGCCGGCAACCAGCAGTCCGCTCAGTGCCTACGACCGGCGCATCATCCATGTGGCTTTAAAAGAGGATCAGCAGGTGCGAACCAAAAGTAAAGGGGATGGGGCCTTGCGCAAAGTTGTCGTGTTTCCAGTGAAAAGAGAGTCTCCTTCGAGGAAACGGGGTAATCGGCAGCACTCCTCGACCCGTTCCCCATCCGAGCAGAGTGGTTCTCGGGAGAAATGAAAGTCTGTGAGTCCCTAGACGACACCATTGCTGCCATAGCCACCCCCATAGGAACCGGTGGTGTCGGCATTGTAAAGATCAGCGGCCCCGAGGCCTGGGCTGTGGGCCGCCATTTGTTTCACTTTTCTGGACCCCAGAAAACTATACAATCCCACCGTCTCTATCACGGCCACATTATTGAGCCCGGAACTCAAAGAACTGTAGATGAAGTGCTCATAACCTTCATGCGCGGGCCGGCAACTTACACTCGGGAAGACGTTGTCGAGATCAATTGTCATAGCGGCCTCGCGGTGTTGGCCCGAATTCTGGAATTGGTGATTCGGGCTGGTGCACGTTTGGCTGAACCCGGTGAGTTCACCCGGCGGGCCTTCTTGAACGGGCGCATTGATTTGACCCAGGCGGAAGCCGTTTTAGACGTGGTTAGTTCAAAAACCAATCGAAGCCTTCATCTCGCCAGCGAACATCTGAAAGGGGGCTTGCAAAGCATAATTACCGCATTGCGCAACCACCTGCTTGATACCCTGGCAATGGTTGAAGCTGCCATTGATTTTCCTGAAGAAGACTTAGAAATTTTTTCAGACCCAGACCTCGCAGCGCGGGTGCGTCAGCACGTAGAGGAGCCCATACGCAAGTTGCTCGATAACTACGAGGACGGTCGTATCTTGAGAGAAGGGCTTTCAGTCATCATTGCCGGCAAGCCCAACGTTGGAAAATCTAGCCTGCTCAATAATCTGCTCCGGTCCAACCGTGCTTTGGTTACTCCTATTCCTGGTACCACCCGCGATGTTATTGAAGAGAGCTTGAGTCTCAGGGGAATTCCACTTCGACTGGTTGACACTGCAGGGTTGCGTCAACCTGACGGTCTAGTGGAAGAATTGGGTATGGAGTTCACCAGAGAGCGGCTGTCCCAAGCTGATCTGGTGCTCTTCGTCTTAGACCGGAACGACTCCTTGACCTCTGAGGATTTACAGATTTATGAAGATATCGACAGTAAGCCAAGAGTTGTTGTTTTAAACAAAATCGACCTTGATCCTCATCCAGATTTCGCTGCCATCAGTGAGCGTTTTCCAGCGGAGACATTCGTTGAAATTTCTGCCCTCCATGGTGACGGTATGGAACAGTTGAAAGACGCAGTTTTTCATACCATCCTCGGACGAAGACTGGACACAGAGACTTCAGTGGTAGCCCCTAACTTGCGCCATAAGCTCTGCCTGGAGCGCACTCTGGCAGCGGTGAATCGGGCTTTGCAACTTCTCGACAGCCAATCCTCTGCTGAACTGATTGCTCTGGAGATACAGGAGGCGTTGGCTCACCTGGGAGAGATTATTGGTTTGACAACTACTGAGGATCTACTGGATCAAATCTTCAGTAAATTTTGCCTGGGAAAGTAAAGGGTAAGGATGTCCTGTTTGCACTTAATGCTCAACAGTAGTTTGCAGATGGACGCTACCTACATTTCAATACAGACGAAATCACCACTTTCGTCGCGGATACACAAATTTTCTTTGTTGTAACTCGTCATTTCACCGCATCTTGGGCAAGGAGGCCGATTTTTAACCAGGCTATCCAGATCAAAGCCTTTCTTGCCTTTAAACGTAACGGAAGTAGGAACCCATTCGCGGCAACGCATGCAGCGTACGTGAATTTCTTTGGGCTTGGCCACTTTAAACCTCCTGATTCCGATCTCTCCTCTGGCGAGATCTGGAAGTATCCCTCTCTTTATGTTCAAGCAATTTCTTACCAGATTGCTAGCCCTAGCGCAACACAAATGGGTTACTGGAGCATGTGATCAGGCATAACTGGGCAAGCAGAACACCGAAAATGACGTTAGAATCCACCAGGATTCGGGTAAGTGGAAGATAAATTGGCCATGGTTAAATTCGAAGACGTGCTCCGCCAGGCGACGCATAAAGTGGGGGTCTCGCTGAGTGACACACAGATAGGTCTCTTTGGTCTTTACTTGAGAGAGCTTCTGGAGTGGAACAAGACCTTTAATCTCACTAGTATCAGAGATCCCGAAGACATTATCATCAAGCACTTCGTAGATTCCCTTACTCCCTTACCCTACTTGGAACTTTCTGGCGAAATACTGGATATTGGGCCAGGAGCGGGGTTCCCCTCACTCCCCCTCAAGATCGCCGCTCCTGAACTTCAGGTCCAACTGGTGGAGGCAAACCGCAAAAAGGTTTCATTTCTCAAGCACCTGATACGCACCCTCAAACTCGAGTCAGTCACTGTGCTGCACAGCCGCTTCGAGCATATGAGACTACCAGAACAGTTTTTTAGCACCATCATTTCACGCGCCTTCACTCGCCTGGAACCCCTGCTTAAGCTTGTTACTCCATTTTTGCAGCCTGGTAACACCCTTGTTGTCATGTTGGGCCCGACAAATGTTGAAGATCATGCGAGATTTGCGGACCTCGCCCTGACTGAAGGTCTTGGGCTTGATCGAACGGTCTCTTTGGAATTGCCCCGAGGCCGGGGAGGGAGAACCCTACTATTCTTAGTAAAGATCTAGTTCCTATAGACAGGGGGAGTACCTTATCAGAAGTCAGAGGTCGGAGGTCGGAGGTCAAAGGCTAATGACGTGTAGCCCCAGCCGAAGCTCCCCGTCTCGCCTGTGGCTCCATGCCCTATGCTCCTTGCGCTATGCCCTTTGCGTCAAAGACGACCCACACGGGAATGTGATCGGGCGGCTGGGGCAAAGAGCGCTGTGTTTTGTCCATGCCGCTGTCCACGCTAAGTGCTGAAAGTGCCGGTGTGGCCCAAATGTGATCAATCCTCAAACCCATGTCTCGGCGGAAGGCGGCTGCCCGATAGTCCCACCAACTATAAAGACCACCTTCCTCATGGTGTCTGCGGAAGACGTCCTCGAATCCCCAGTCCTTTAATTCTGCTAGGGCGGACCTCTCCTCGGGGTGAAAGCCAATCTCTCCTTCCATTGCTTCGGGATCGTACACGTCGCGAGCCTCAGGAGCGATGTTGAAATCTCCGACCAAAACCAGGTGCTCCTCATTCAGGTGCAACTTCTGCAAGTAGTTCCGCAGCTGGTTTATGAATTCCAGCTTGTAGGTGAACTTCGGGGAATCGGGAGCTGAACCATTGGGTACATAGACGTTAACCACCCTTATCCTGCCCACCGTTGCAGCTATCAACCTTTTCTGCCCTTGGGCATCATAGTCTGGGAATCCTTCCAGAACTTCGGTGCTATCGTACCTGCTGAGAATGGCCACTCCGTTGTAAGTTTTTTGCCCACTGACCATGACTTGATAGCCAAGAGCCTCAAAAGGATCGACGGGAAAAAGTTCATTGGTGATCTTTATTTCCTGCAGGCAGAGAATTTCGGGCTGCTCAAGGGCCAGCCAATCTAAAACCTGCTGCAATCTTACCCGTATGGAGTTCACATTCCAGGTTGCTATTTTCATGGCACACTCTACCTTTCAGTCACTGGTCCTCAAGCGCACGCCTCTGTAACCGGCAATCAGCAGCAAGAATCCAGAGTGGCGCACGGCTCAAGGCTCACGGCGCAAGGTATGCGGCACAGAGCATGGGGCATAGAGCAAAAATTTCGAAATTCGAAATTCGAAATTATCGTAGCTTCGTCTGCCATCTGACCTCTGGAGTCTGACTCTATGCCCTATGCTCCATGCCCTATGCCCTTTGCACCTTGTTACCAGACTCTTGAAGAAATGTTATACAGGCATTATATTTAACTTAATTCCTAGCTGATAAGGGGGAATAAAATGCCAATTTTTGAATATAGCTGCGACAGCTGCAATTATAGCTTTGACAAGCTGGTGATGCATCAGGAAACGAGGGTGAACTGCCCACTCTGTCAGGGTGAGGTAAAGAAGCTCATGTCAACCTTCGCGGTTGGCTCATCTGAAAGCGCATCCGATAAAATACCGTCACCCCCAACCCGTCCCATGTGCACTACGTGCTGAGATGGTAGCATCTTCTTGTAAGCCCCTGAGGTGTTCCTGTAACCATTACCGTGCATGAGGCTGTGTGTCTAGGTCTGCCCTTTAATCCCCGTCTCGCCCTCTCTCCCCTTCCCCGTATCGTATCGCTGGGCCTAATGCTTAGTTGCGACGTCTGCC
Source organism: Deltaproteobacteria bacterium (assembly GCA_022340905.1). Taxonomy (GTDB): domain Bacteria; phylum Desulfobacterota; class Syntrophobacteria; order BM002; family BM002; genus BM002. Next base: position 7,146 of record JAJDNB010000220.1, read on the forward strand.
TGCTGCTAGCTTCCGCCTGCTCGCTTTCTACGGGCATCTCCTTGCTGAGTTCCTAGCACATAGGCCTTGGAGAATATCTCCAGTACACTCTGGTTGGTCGGTTGATCTGTGTTGATTGACAAATGCAAACTTTCCGGCAACTCATTCAGTGTTTCAAATGCTCGGTTTTGTTCTTCTAGATGCTGTAACCGCGCGTCTGATACAGACTTTTCCTCCTCCCGCTCGGTAAGCCTCTGGCGTAACAATGTTAGTCCACATCGACACTCGATGAAGATTATGTTCACCCCCATCTCCACGGCGAGGTTACAAGCTAGCTTTCTGTGCGGGAGTTTGCCAAAGGTACCATCCACAATAACCGACCTGCCTCGTGACAAATCTTTTTTAGCCTCGAGGAGCAATTGTTCATAGGTTTGCTCGGTTGCTGCAGGCCCGTATATGGACTGACCGAATGGGACTACCACCGACTCCTCAGGACTCAACCCGAAAAGCTTTTTCCGAACGACATCGGAGTTGTGCCACCGCACGTTCAATCGTGTCGCTAGCTCCGCAGCTATAGTGCTCTTGCCGCTGCCACTCAACCCGCAGACAATCCAGATGGTCTGGATAGCAAAATTGTCAGCGTATCTGTATGCCAGTTCGAAATAGCTTTGCGCCCTTGCTTTAGTGACTCGGGCCTCTCGCTCCTGAAGATCTCCTGATCTGTGCCGTAAGCATTCAACCTTGCAGCGTACATGTGCTCGATAGCATTTGTAGAAATCGAGGACCAAAAAGATCTCCGGATCATCTGCCAACCGAGCATACGCGGTGAGGAGATTCTGCGCCACATCTGGGAAGCCAGTATAGTCCAGATCCATTGCCAAAAAGGCCAGATCGGAAGCCACATCACCGTAGCGGAAGCGATCATTGAACTCTATGCAGTCGATAATTTGTATGGTATCAACGAAATAGATGTGACCCAACCGCAGATCGCCATGGCAGTCTCGAATGCAACCTGTTTCTCTGCGGCGGTCGAAAAGCTCCCTTTTTTCGTCGAGAAAAGTGCGTACTTTCCTGTGCATCTCCGAAAACTTAACCCTTTCCAGGATAGCCGGCACGAACGGACTTGTCTGGACAAAGTCTTCCTCGATGTTGACCCAAATCATCTCTCGGGAACCCATCTTATCGATCTTCACCCCTCTCTCCGCTGTCTGGTAGAACCTGGTCATTACCTGCCCCAGTCCTTTTAGCATGCCAGGGCTCAGTTCACCTCTTCGCAACAGTTCCAGCATGGTCCTCTCCCGAGGCAGCTGTTGCATTTTCACTGCGTACTCCACTGGTTCTCCGGAACCATTAAGAGTGTATCCCGTCCCTTCTCGGGTTATGGCCACCACTTCGAGGTACACCTCTTTGCTCAGGCGTCGGTTTAACGAAATTTCCTGTTTGCAGTAGTGGCGTCGTTTTTCTAAGGTGCTGAAGTCCAAGAAACCAAAATCAACCGGCTTCTTTATCTTGTAGACAAAGTCACCCGTTAGAAAAACTCTGGAAATGTGAGTCTCTTCAACCTGAATCGTGCTTACTGGATGAGGGTAGAAGTCGGGGTTTCTCAGGGCGGATAGGATCAGGGTTTGACGGTTAGTGTCACTTTGGTTTTCTGCCTTCATGCCATTTGCTCCCTTGATCCATCAAGCCAGCATTTTTATGATTATATCACTTATATCATGTAATCTTGACGTCAGACCTTTTACCATTTACCTCTCACTCTTTTTTTCGCTATGCGCCATGCTCTATGCGATCTGTCCTGGCCCTAAGGACCAGCTTTTCAATGTTGAATAGAAAGCAGTACCAGCATACTAGCCATTCCGGTATAGTAAAGCGATTGGGGATTGCGGATTTCGGATTGCGAATCGGGAATTGCTGACACCTGAAACCCTCTCATTTGGTGCTTGGGATGAGGGATGCCTGAGTCGGAACGGTATAGAGATACAATAGATCTTTGAGGCTTGAATTAACACGGTCCATGCACTAATGTGTTGCAACACGGAGGAAATCCTTCCCATGCCGGAAAACAAACCAGCTATTGATTTTCTTCGAGAGCACGGGCACACTTCTTTGGTCAGCCTGGGCTGCGGTCGCATGATCAACAGAATCGACAATCACCTCCGTCTCATGACCGCTTTGAATCTCACATACTACGTCGGCATCGATTGCGGTCCATGGATTGAACCGGTTTCTCCCAATTTGTTTTTTGATCCTGACGGTATGACCAGGTTGCTAAGTCAGCATTATGGCGGCGAACCCCGACGATTCTGGGAAAATACGAGACTATTTCCCGAAACTTGGGTTGAGGACCTGGAAGACATTCATTGTGCTGTGGTCGTATGTCAAAGGGTGTACCCACACTGCCGATGGGAAGAAGTGATTTTTTCTATGACCCCGAAACTAGTGCTGCAAGAGGATCTCCATGGCTGTGAACGACAACAACTGCGGGGAAAGAGCTACGTTAGAACCTGGGCGGAGAAGAAGTGCTATGGCCTTAGACCCTACAATCCTTGGGCAATGTTCCGTGGAGAATATAACCTAATACTCTGGCGGAGCCGCGATTTCCGAGCGGATGGGATAGAGACACATAGGTGGAAAACACTCCGGTGGCTGCGGGAGTGGGTGATGGGTTGACCAGCTGGCAGAATGTAGATTTTAGATTGCGGATTGAGGATTTTGGGATAAAAAATTAGGAAATTGGTCAAATTGTTTACCGTTTACCGTTCACGCTTTGACGAAATGACTAATTTCCTAATCGACTAATTTTCTAATTGACGCCTTCTACGGTTTCTACGATTTCAATGACTTGAACGGTTTCTCAACATTTTAGGCATTTTGGAAGTTTGCCATGGCGGACTACTTTCTCTCAATGAATTCTCTGGTGGAGCTGGAGAAGAATTTGCCGAACTTGGCACCACTGGAGGTTCCAGAAGTCACACATCTGATCCGTGCTGCTCGTGGAGTGGTCATGCCACGGGGTATGACCAGGAAGCGTTACAGAAAAATTGCCGCCATGGCACAGAATCGGTTCCCTAATCTTGATGCCAAATATGACTATAGTGGAAAGACCAAGCAAATAATCCTTTTTCAGCGGTTGAAAATACGCCATCCCAGAACCATCCTCTACCCCAACCCCCAGGTACTACTGGCTGCCGAAAAGAGGATGCTGCCGCTGCACTATCCCTTTGTGCTCAAGGGAGATAAGGGTGGTGGGGGTAGTACGGTTTTTCCTGTTCGCTGCCGAAAAGATCTCATAAGAGGACTGCAGGGGCTGCCGGCAGAGGAACCTCTACTGATTCAGCGATGGGTTGACCATGGAGGCATGGATCTCAGGGTGGTGGTTGTAGGCGCCAAAATGGTGAGCTATTTTCGCGTTGGTGATGGCAACTTCTACAACAATGTGTGCCGTGGCGGACGCATGCGCGCTGAAATTTTCCCCGAACTACAGAGACGCGGTATGGCCGCCGTGGCCAGCTTGTGTCACCTTGCCAGTATTAATTTCGCCGGCTTTGATCTCATGTTTCCCGATGCAGGTCCGCCTGTCTTCATCGAGATAAACTTCAATTTCGGCCGGAAAGGACTCGGGGGTACACCTGGGTTCAGGAGACTATTTAAAGAAGCAGTGAATTTGTGGCAACGAGGAATTGCCTACCCAAATTTGATCTGAGATGTGTGATATGTGATCTGGGATAATAAAGACAAAAGCCATCAACCCCACGTCTCACATCTCATATCTCAAATCTCACATCCCCCCTATAATCCAATGAATTTAGAATTTCCGGCTGACCATATCAGCCGGCGGTAATAGTAGTGCCGGCGCTCCCCTGCAAAAGTTTTTCCGCCCGTTCTTCAACGTGACCAATAATGACCCGCCCATAAGGGATGGCTGCAAGGAAGTGGAGTGCGGCCTCGGCTTTGGGCCCCATGGTACCAGGCGGAAATTCCCCCTCACTTAGCCAGCTTTCGACTTGTGAAGCGGTTATCTGGGGATGAAACTGTGGAGAAGTCGTGGAGTAGCCAGTGAAGACACCCTGCTCGTTTGTGAGGATGAGGAATTTCTCCGCCGTCAGATTACTTGCCAGCAAAGCAGAGGAGAGATCCTTATCGAGGATTCCGTTGACGATTTCCTTTCGGCCGTGATCGTCCAGAAACACCGGTATGCCACCACCGCCCAAGGCTACCGGCACCTTACCGTCATCAATGACCTCCCGGATATCGGAAATGTTCAAAATTTCTTGGGGCTGAGGTGAAGCAATCAGTCTACGTTTACCCTTACCGTAATCGGCGAAAAGATAGTCAGGGTGATCTCGCAACAGATCTCCCACCTCATTGCCAGAGAGTTGTTGGCCCACTGGTTTGCCCGGATTCAAAAAGCCGGGATCATCGGGGTCCACCTTCACCCAGGAAAGAACAGGTTCCATTGGGGGGAGATGCTGCAGATTGTTTTCTGTTATGAGTTCCTCGTAGGCCCGGGTAATAGCCGAACTTATTTGAGAGGTAGTAACCAGGGTCACTACTCCAAAGGGGGTCTTGGGAATCATTTGCTCATAAACCAGACCAGCCTGTGGTCCATTACCGTGAGTGATTACTACTCGGAAATGGTTGAACAAAGAGATCAAATTCCAGAGAGTTCGTTTGGTGTGTATGAGCTGAGCAGTAAAGGACATCTCTGAGTCGGGCTCCGAGGGGCAGATACCATTTCCACCGATGGCAACAATAATGATAGGCTTTGCAGTCATAACTCAAACGTTCTGTCGATCCGCAATCTGCAATCTGCAATCCGAAGTCCTATTATACTATTTGTTAACCTATTCACAAAACTATTGCACATTTCTCCCTGGATAAGGTAACATTGGAAACTCAAGGTTAGTCCATTCTAGCTTGGTAGCGCTTGAATTGAGGAGTTTTCTGCCGAAACAACACCTAACACTCTGGCCCAGGATTTCTCGTGGAGCTGCCCGCAGTATGCTGCACTGCTATCTGAATCTCAGAAGAGGGAAAATTAGTCATGGAAAAAAATGACGGGATCACCGACGTGGGCGAGATGAAGGATCGGATGATGATCGATCTTTTTAAAAAGAAACTGCAGGAGGCAAGAACTGACCTCACTCAGCTGCGTGGAAGTTGGGGTGAGGCCAGTGAAATTCTTAAAAACCACTTCGGTAAAATCAGCCGCACCATGGTTACCAACGAGAATAAATTGCGCAGTTTATATCAGACCGCCATCGATGAACTCAGGAAAGAAAGTGCATGAGTAATTCGACAGCTGGTCGCACTGCAAACAATCCAAGCAGGCAGCTGGCAGTAGATGAACTGGCTTTGCTGCCCGCTGCCAGTTGCCAGCTGCCAGCTGGTTCAGACTACCTGTAAAACTTCCTCTTTCCTTTCCTCCGATAAGGTAACATTGAACACAAGACCATGCTCATCAGTGCTCACACGCACACTGCTGCCATCCGGCACCTCTCCAGCCATGATCTTTTTCGCGAGTGGTGTCTCCACCGACTTCTGAATCACCCGCTTCAGTGGCCTCGCTCCATACACAGGGTCATGGCCTCGCTCAGCCAGAAGTGCCTTGGCCTCTTCCGAAAACTCCAGTTCAATTCTCCTGTCCGCCAGACGGTGTTTTAACCAGGCCACTTGGATGTCCACAATTTGCGCCAGTTGCTCTTTAGTGAGGGAGTGGAATACCAGAGTCTCGTCCACCCGGTTGAGAAATTCAGGACGGAAATGCTGGCGCATGGCCTGAAGCACCCGCTCGCGCATACGTTCGTAGCTTGCCTCGTCAGTTCCCGTTGTGTCCAAAATGTACTGACTACCAATATTGGAAGTCATGATTATGATGCAGTTCTTGAAATCAACCGTGCGCCCCTGAGCATCAGTGAGACGGCCATCATCCATTATTTGCAGAAAGATGCTGAACACCTCTGGATGGGCCTTCTCGATCTCATCGAAAAGGATGACAGAGTAAGGTTTGCGCCGCACTGCCTCTGTGAGTTGACCACCTTCCTCGTAGCCCACATATCCCGGAGGAGCCCCGATGAGACGAGCAACTGTATGCTTTTCCATGTACTCGCTCATGTCAATCCGCACCATATTGTTCTCATCATCGAAGAGCTTTTCAGCCAGCGCTCGAGCCAGTTCAGTTTTTCCCACTCCAGTGGGACCGAGGAAGATAAAGGTCCCGATGGGACGATTCGGATCTTTAATCCCGGCGCGAGACCGTAAAACCGCCTCGGCAACCGCTTTTACCGCCTCATCCTGACCAACCACACGTTCGTGCAGCTGCTCTTCCAGTTTCAGTAATTTCTCTCGTTCTCCCTCCATGAGACGACTTACCGGAATACCCGTCCACCGGGAGACGATTTCCGCGATTTCATCATCTGTGATCTCTTCTCGCAGTAACCGCCCAGTGCCTTGTTTGTCCACCAGCGCTTGCTCTTCTTCCTTGAGCCTGCGCTCCAGCTCAGGAAGCCGGCCATGTTTAAGCTCAGCAGCTCTATTGAGATCATAGTTACGCTCTGCAACACTGATCTCATGGCGGATCTTTTCGATTTCTTCCCTTATAGACTGGACTTTGTGGATAGCGCCCTTCTCGGCCTCCCATTGTGCCCTGAGGGCGTCCCCTTTGGCGCGCTGATCGGCAAGCTCTTTTCTCAGCGATTCCAATCTGTCCCGACTGGCTTTGTCCTTTTCCTTTTTAAGTGCGGCTTCCTCGATCTCCAACTGCATCACTCGCCGCGTCACCTCATCCAGTTCCGTGGGCATGGAATCCATTTCTGTTCGAATGGTAGCGCAGGCTTCGTCAACCAAGTCTATGGCCTTGTCGGGCAGAAACCTATCGGTAATATAGCGGTTGGAAAGGACTGCCGCCGTGACCAGAGCACTATCCTGGATTCTTACGCCATGGTGAATCTCATATCGTTCCTTGAGACCCCGCAAAATGCTTATGGTGTCCTCCACCGTGGGTTGATCCACCACGACCGGTTGAAAGCGCCGCTCCAGTGCAGCATCTTTTTCGATGTGCTTGCGATACTCATCCAAGGTAGTTGCGCCGACGCAATGCAATTCACCTCTGGCAAGCATGGGCTTCAGCATGTTGCCTGCATCCATGGAACCTTCGGCCCGCCCAGCTCCGACAATATTGTGAAGTTCGTCAATAAAAAGCAATATGCGTCCTTCGCTTTCTTTTATCTCCTGCAGTACCGCCTTGAGCCGCTCCTCAAATTCACCACGGAACTTGGCCCCCGCTACCAGGGCGCCAAGGTCGAGGGCAAAGATGGTTTTGTCTTTGAGCCCTTCTGGCACATCCCCTTTCACTATGCGATGAGCCAGCCCCTCAACAATGGCAGTCTTCCCAACTCCAGGTTCACCAATGAGGACCGGATTATTTTTTGTCTTACGGGAAAGTATGCGGATTACTCGCCTTATTTCACGGTCGCGGCCTATAACCGGATCAAGACGGCCTTGCTGTGATTCTTTGACCAAATCTCGCCCATAGCGTTCCAAAGCTTCGTAGGTGGACTCAGGAGTGGCGCTGGTGACACGCTGTCGGCCGCGCACCTCAGTGAGTGCATGCAGGAAACGATCCCGGGTGATGTTGAATTTCTTGAAAACTTGACCGGCAGCTGTGGCAGGTCCCTCTTCTATCATGGCCAGAGCCAGGTGTTCCACTGAGACATAGTCGTCTTTCAGTCTCTGGGCTTCTTCTTGCGCCTTGATCAATATGCGATTGAGCCTCTGGGTTACGTATATCTTCCCTGCCTCGGTTCCTGGACCTGAAACGCTGGGGCGCCTTTGTAATTCACCTACTACTTCAGCCTTGAGGTTTTCCACCGGTACATCCATCTTGCTGAAAAGACGAGGCACCAACCCCTCTGGCTGTTCTAGCAGAGCTAAAAGGAGGTGCTCTCCATCCACCTCCTGGTGTCCATAGCGCAGAGCAATGGTTTGCGCGTCATGAAGCGCTTCCTGCGATTTTTGGGTTAATTTGTTCGGATCCATATTCTAAAATTCCTCCTAAAGGTAGTATTGATTCTTGAAACTTCTACAATGCACCGCAGCTCATCATAACTGTCTGCGAAGCCTGGCGATCTCTCGCTCGAGTTGGTCAATCTTGTCCAGCAGTTCCAAAACCACGCCAATCCCGGCCCAATTGATACCCAGGTCCCGGCGCAACCGCATGATTCTCCAGATTCTGGGCACCGCAGTCTCATGAAATAGCAACTGGGGTTCACGTTCCACCGGATCAATTAACCCCCAATCTATCAATTTCTCCACCATCTCCGGATGCAAACGAGCTAGCCGTGCTAGGTCCCCTTGAGAAAGCAGCTCTTCCGATGCGGGTCGGCTTTCATACCTATAGTGTACAATCTGGTATCGAATGGTGCTCATCTTACCTTTTTCCCTTATGGTTTCCTCGGATTAAACCTGGATTCCTTGGCCATTTCAGCAAAAAGTTCCTTTTCTCTTGCAGTCAAATTTTTCGGGATAACAATTTTTAATCGTGCAATTAGGTCCCCCCGCTCACCAGTTTTCTTGGGAAACCCTTTGCCGCGCAACCTCAGCTTCTTTCCACTCTGGCTATTCGCTGGTATCTTGAGATTTACTGTGCCCTCCATGGTGGCCACCTGCACCGTGGCACCAAGAGCCGCCTCCCAAGGTGTTACGGGGACCTCCGTTTGGAGATTGCGTCCGTCCAAGGAAAAGCGCGGGTGAGGCTCGATACGAACTTTGAGGTAGAGATCACCTGGAGGGCCGCCACCCATGCCCTCCCCTCCTTTGCCTGTCAAGCGGATGCGGGTGCCATCGGTGACTCCCGCTGGTATCTTTACCTGTATGTTCTGGACCGTAGGGCGAACCTGTCCTTGCGGATCTATCTCGTGTCCCTGCAAAGTCAAGGTTCTTGTGGCACCTCGATAGGCACTTTCAAGGTCAATTTCGATCTCCGCCTCGTGGTCCTGTCCATGCATCACCCACGAACGTTGCCTACCACTTGCGCGACCTCCGCCAGCCATGCGGCCACCGAAGAGCGCCTCAAAGAAGTCGCTGAAACCTCCACCGAAATCAAATGACTCCGTCCCAGGCCCAGTGCGAAACTCAAAGTGGGCGTCCTCCCACCCGGGAGGTGGTTTGAAATCTTGTCCCGCTTGCCAGTCAGAACCCAACTGGTCATAGAGCTTCCGTTTCTCCGGATCCTTCAGTACCTCGTGGGCTTCATTGATCTGCTTGAATCTCTCCTCGGCCTCTTTGTCTTTGTTGACGTCAGGGTGGTATTTACGGGCCAGCTTGCGATACGCTCGTTTTATCTCATCCTCGCTGGCATCGCGTCCCACGCCGAGGATTTCATAGTAATCTTGAAACTTAACTGACATACAATCTTACCTACCGTGAGCATAATGGAACCCGGGCCCAGGCACAAGGCTGTCGATTCACTGCCCTGTCCCCTGGCTACCTACTGGCGGGACCAGTTTCCATCTGTGATCATTTCTTTAGTAAATCAGCAAAATACACAGTTCAGTGTAATTATTTCTATGCAATGAAAATAAGAATTTCTGGCCGAGTTTCAAGGGGAACTTTAGAAAAAAATCACTACTTCATTTGATCGTATCAAACCTCCTTTGTTCCCTTGCTCTCAATGACCACTCCAATGTGGTAATGTTTGAGGAGGCTTTGCCTTGTTTGTCTCACCCCTCAGGTTCACCCCTTTCATCTTTGTCCTTCGAGTGCTATATTAAATACTAGCATACAAATAGGTTTTATAAGGGTATCCCCCCTGCAAAGCACGAGTGGTAAAGTGCCGTTGACAATCAGTGATTCTTACTTACTTTATGTATAAGGACGTAGGTCGAACGCTAACAGGGAGGTACTTCCATGTACTCACAAGTAGTAATGGATCATTTCAAAAATCCTCGAAACGTGGGCGAAATGAAGGACGCAGACGGGGTCGGAGAAGTTGGAAATCCTATATGTGGCGACATGATGACCATTTACATCAAGGTCAAGGATGAACACATTGATGACATCAGCTTCCTCACCTTCGGCTGTGGCGCCGCAATCGCTGTCTCCAGCATGCTCACTGAAATGGCAAAAGGAAAGACTGTCGAAGAGGCTCAAAATATTACCAACAAATCAGTCGCCGAAGCTCTCGAGGGTCTGCCCAAAAACAAGCTTCATTGTTCCAATCTTGGTGCCGATGCCTTGCACATGGCAATTAAAGACTACCTGGACAGAAAGGCCGGCATTAGCAAAGGAACATCCAAAAGAGCCGACAAGCATGAACACAACCACGGAGATGCTTGTTACTGCCCTTACTGTGATGTGGAAACTGATGAGAAAGCGCCGGTTTGTGTCAACTGCGGCCGAGAATTAGACGAACCACACTAGGGAGGTTTTCCAGTGAGTATTATAAATTTAGACCATCTTGCAGCTAATCCTCTTCTGCCTGAGGTGCAGAAGGCCATGATAGATGCTATCAATAAAAATTACGCCAATCCCTCCAGTCAACACAAACTCGGGGACGAGGCAGCGGCTGCTCTGCAAACGGCAAGGGAAAAGGTGGCCAGGCTGATAAATAGCCCGGTGGAAAAAGAAGTTATATTTACCTCGAGTGGTACGGAATCAGTCAACCATGCTGTCAAAGGAGTAGCATTTGCCAATGCAAACAAGGGAAAACACATAGTTACTTCCAACATCGAGCATAATGCCGTTCTGAGAACCCTTAGAGCTTTAAAAATGATGGATTACCGCGTGACTTCGGTGCCGGTCGACCACTATGGGCGGATAAACCCCACTGACGTTGCCGATGCCATAAGGGATGATACGATCTTGGTCACCATTATGCACAGCAATAATGAGATTGGCACCATTCAACCAATCGAGGAGATCGCTGAGATCACCAAAGCAAAGAAGGTCATTTTTCATACTGATGCGGTGGACTCAGTCGGTGTTGTCCCCATTGATGTTCAGCAACTAGGGGTAGACTTGCTCAGCTTTGCTGCCAACCAATTTTATGGGCCCTCGGGAGTGGGTGGCCTATACATCCGCAGAGGCACCAGAATATGGCCCCTTTTGGATGGGGGTGTTCAGGAAAATAACAAGCGGGCCGGCACAGAGAATCTCATAGGCATCATTGGCATGGGTGTGGCCGCCGATTTGGCAAAACGGGAAATGGACTTCCGGATCAAACATGCAAAAAAGATCAAGAACAGATTAATAGAGGGTTTGAACGCACGAATTGAAGATATTTACATAAACGGACACCCAGAACTTTCGCTGCCCAATCTGGTCTCTGTCTCAGTTAGATTTATCGAAGGAGAGGGAATCGTCTTGATGTTGGACGAGGAAAATATCGCTGTCTCCACCAGATCTGCTTGTGCTGCTGGAGCCCTGCAGGCTTCTCACGTGCTTTTGTCTATTGGCCGCGACTTTGCCGATGCCCAGGGGACACTGGTAATCACATATGGTCGTGACACTACAGAGGCAGAAATCGACCGTTTCCTTGATGTCTTGGAAGAGGTGGTTCAGACGCTGCGAAACATGTCTCCTCTCTACACGAAGGTCAAGCAGGAAAAAGCAGAAGGAGCAGCTGCAGGGTAACTCCATCCATCCACTCATTCAACAATTCAGAAAACTGTGATATGCTAGTCGTGTCCCGGGAAAACGTGGGTTTATGGAAGAGTCGACCAAAAAGAAACTTGCAGAGATAATTGGTCAGATGAAATGCCCCAAAGACTTTATTTGTTATAAGTCCGGGTTCAAGACTCTTTGTAAAGCCGAAGACGTTGGCATGCGATCTTTTCTTAAGTGCATGGAAGAAGATCCGAGTGATTGCATCTTTTCATTGGGCTATGCCGAATCACATTATTGCACCTGCCTTCTCCGTTGCTACATCGCAAAAAAAGAAGGCAAGTAAGCCAGCGGTTTTCGCCAACACCAGGCCTACATACTTCCAGCTAATTTTCCAGCATTACATCAGTAAGGAGATACGGGAATGGAGACAAAGATAGTACGTTCATTTGCATTGCTCCTTCTTCTTGTGGCCCTCACGCCCTTTGCCTGGGCGGAAGAAGCGCAACCGCCAACGGACAAGGCGGCGGTGGTAAACACCACCGTTATAACTCAGGCTGAGCTTGATTCTCAGATGCGCATAGTTGTCGATCGGCTGAGATCATCCGGGCGCCTTCCCGATGTGGCACAGCTTGATCAAATCAGAAGCCAAGTCCTGGAAAATTTGATCGCTCGCGAGTTGCTCTACCAACAAACTCTAAAGAAGGGCATCAAGGTTTCGCAGGAGGAAATAAATGAACAATTAATCAACTTGAAATCCCAATTTCCAAATGAGGCAGAATTCAACCAGGCGCTGACTAGAATGGACTTAACTGAGGCCAGCATAAAAGAAAAAATCCAACGCGACCTGGCCTTAAAGAAACTGATCGATGACGAAATCGTTCCGAAAGTCACCGTTACGGATAGTGAAATTAGAGCTTTCTACGACAACAACCCTGAAACATTCAAACAGCCTGAGAGGGTAAAGGCCAGTCATATTTTGATCAAAGTTGATCCCAAGGCAGACTCGGCACAGAAGGCTGAGGCTAAGAAGAAGATCGATATGGTTCAAGCAAAACTTCAAAGGGGTGAAGATTTCGGTGCTCTTGCCAAAGAATATTCCGAGGGTCCTAGCGCCCCCAAGGGTGGGGATTTGGGATACTTTAGCCGGGGGCAGATGGTAAAACCTTTTGAAGATGCAGCTTTTGCCATGAAACCCGGCGAAGTGAGTGGCATGGTTGAGACCAGATTCGGCTATCATCTTATCAAGGTTACAGATAAAACACCTGAAGGTACAATACCTTACGCTGATGTTAAAGAAAAGCTCGGGGAATTCTTGAAGCAGAGGAAGATTCAACAAGAGATACAAGTTTACGTCAAGAACTTAGAGGAAAAAGCCAAGATAGAAAAATTCGTTCAGTAGAGAGGGATAAGGGGGACTTTTTTGTTTTTTCGCGTTTCTAGAGGCTGAGGCCAAGAAAAAAACAGAAACGCAAAAACAAGAACGTCCTCCTTTTGTGTTGGTGAGGTTATCCCAGTGGAAAACTATGTCAGTCAAGGGGAGCAGCTTGTAGTTGCTCTCTATGTTCAGGACATAAAAGAATCCAGCAAATTTTACCGGACCTACGGGTTTGAAGTTTTGCGAGACGAGGGAACCTTTATGGAACTCACATGGGAAGACGCCCGCCTTTTTCTGTCCCAAGTTCCGGGTACCGCTCCCCCTCCGGCAAATCCAATTGGGAATATCCGAGTCATGGTTCCCGATGTGGACGCATATTGGCACCGTGCCATTCAGCACGGAGCGACAATACTCAGCCCCATCGAGGACCGCTATTACGGTATACGGGACTTCGTCATTGCAGGGCCGGACGGCCTTGCCCTGCGCTTTGCCACCTGGCTCAAGGATCTGGTGAGGGAGTAGTAGAAGCCTACTTTTTTGGGGGCCAGCGAGAAAGAAGGATTACCTGGGAGGATCACGCCAGATTTCCACTATGGTCAAATCGTCGTTGGTCTCAGCATTGCCGCGCCATGAACCTACCCTTTCCAAAAGACCTTCTGCCCAGGGAGGACCGCTACCCACTCCGAAATAGTCAGTTAAACGGTCATTGCCGAACAACTCACTTTGTTCGTTTTCTGCCTCGGTTACTCCGTCGGTTATAAAGAGAATCGCTTCTCCAGGTGATAGGACAAACTCTGTTTTCTCGTACTCAGTTCCGAATTCCACGCCTAGGGGGATTCCACCGAGTTTAGGAAGTTCACGACATCCATGGTTAATAACCCACATGGGATGGGGATGCCCGGCCCGCGCGGTCTGCACTCGTCCAGAGCGAGGCCAGTATTTGCTCAACACTGTGGTGGCGAAAAATCCCTCCTCAGACATGAGTTCATACATGGCATTGTTTACATTGGCCAGCAGTTTGTCTACTTCACCGTGCATTGGTGCTTCACTGCGGATCTTGGCCGAAAGTGCCGCCATAATCAATGCTGCAGGCAGCCCCTTACCAGCCACATCCGCAACGTAGACCAGCCAACTTTCGTCGGGCATGGGAATTACATCGTATAAATCACCCCCAACAGAGGCTGCCGGCTGAGAGAAGGCCCAAACATGGCTTCCTTCGCCCAAATCCGGGAGTTTTGGCCAGAACAGTTTCTGGATCTTAGCCGCAGCTCTTAATTCAGCCTGAAGCCTTTCCTGCTCTATTCGTTCTTCAACAAGTTTCGAGCGTACTATGGCTACGGCAGCCAAGTCGGCAAAGCTTTCCAAAAGTGCCAGGTCTTCGTTATCGAAAAAAGATTTTTCCCGGGAATTGAGAACATTGAGTACCCCCAGAATCTCCTCCTGGTGAACAAGAGGCACGGTGAGCATCGTTTTGGTGACAAACCCGCTTTTGTTGTCTGCCTGGTTGGAAAACCTGGAATCCTTTTGGGCATCCCTTATCATGACGGGTTCACGGTTCTGGGCAACCCAGCCGGCTATTCCCTCGCCCATCTTCAGCTTGACAGAACTTTTGAGGAGATCATTTGCCCTATCTCCCATTACATCGTCTTTGACCGAGGCGAATTCCAGCAGCTGGCTCTCGGGATTGTAGAGCATAAGCGAGGAGGCTTCTGCATCGGTCACCTCCTTGGCCAGATCCAGAAGGCGTGGGAAGAGGTCGCCAAGCGATTCTAACCCCGCCAGGGAGTGGTTGGCCTCAGTTAACTTTCGAAGGCGGTTTGAAACAGCCTCAACATAAGGCTCGCATTCCGTGCGGTTCATCACACCACCTTGATCCAGCTAAAAATCCACGGATGAAAACATCCTTCTCCATTTGCTGCTACAAGTGAATATCTATAGCATTAAGATATGGTAACCATGAAAAACAGGAAAAGCCAGACTTTTTTTGTAGGATTTAAACTGCCAATGGGTTGTTTTTCACCACAAGGGGCAAAGCAGCAGGCAGCCCTTCGACAGGCTCAGGGCTTTCAGACGGCAGATGACAGAGGACAGCAGTTCAAGGTTCCAAGTTTCAAGTTAGGACAGGTTATGAACTGGAGCCATGCGGATAACGAATAACGGATAACAGCTTGTTCTGTTTACCTTTTACGTCTTGACGAATTGACTAATTCTCTAATCGACTAATTTTCTAAATGACAACTTCTACGGTTTCTACGATTTCTACGACTTGAACGCTTTCTAATCGTTTTAGACATTTCTCAATTCGGATTGCTGATTTTTTTCTTTATCCCCACTCCCTGCGATGAATAGGTTATGCCGCGGGGCAAATAGCCTGTAAGCGGTAAAACCGAAAAAAGAAGTTATCTATTGGCATGATCTCCACATCGCAAAAACCAGCCTCCGTTGCATAGCGGTGCAAGGTTTTGGTACGCATCACCGTGCCCGTCGCCTGTGATGGTTGGTCGGCCATCCCTGCCGGCAGGCAGTGGAGAACGCTGAAACCATACATCAGCCACTCCACCTCATTTCCTTTGGGCGTAAAGGAGTCGCCAACCCGCTCATCCATGACCAGGACTACGCCGTTCGCACCCGCCAAATTCAGCATTGTCCGCAGCGCACTCACCGGATCCGACATGTCGTGTATGCACTCGAAAGCGGTAACCAGATCATACTGTCCCTCGAGGGTTGGATCGCTGGCATCGCGCACGTAGAACTTCACCCGGTCGCCCAAATCTGCCTCCACAGCGTTTGCAGTGGCGATCTCGATTGAAGTCTCATCCAGATCGTACCCGTCCACCTTGACTTCGGGATAGGTTTGGGCGATGCCAATGCTCGACCAGCCGAAACCGCAGCCAATGTCTGCGACACGAGCAGGTGGATCGGCCTGTAACCTTTCGTGAACATCTGAAATGGTTGGCAGCCATTCCGTCCCCAACAACTTGAGGAACATTGGACGGTTCATTTCAGCGATACCCTCGCGCATATCAGGGCCATAGTCCTCAAAAGGCAGGCCACGGCCGGACCGGTATGCCTCCAGCAGAGAAGGCAGGGGATGGACCACCCCCGCCATCAGCCGGGCGAGGGGCGCTAGATAGTTCAGACTGTCTCGCTCCACCAGGACCTCAGCATGGGGGGCAGGCAAGCGAAAACGGCGAGCTTTTGCCTCAGAGTTCGCATCCTCGACCTCCAGGATTCCAACTACCGTCTGTTGTTCCAACCACTCGCGCACATAGCGCTCATGGGTGCCCGTTTGGAGGGCAAGTTCATCAGAGGTCAGCCAGTCGTTTTCAGCTAGCGCCTTATAGAAGCCCAACCGTTCACCCAGGTAGATGGCAAACATATCAAACGTCCCTGCTGTCGACTGCAGCATCCGTTCAACGAAGGCATCTCGCTCATGGGCGAAAATTTCATCAGATATTTGGCTCGTAGTATTCATGGATACCTCACTTTTCTACAGCCATGCTTTAATGGCTACTCTGTAGCACTCTTGATTGTTTTACTTTTATTAATTAACCCATTGTGGGGAGTTTTCAATAGAAAAAACCATTCATTTGATAAGGTATTTAATCAAAGACAGTGCCCCTAGTAGATGATTCCGGAATGCGGATTGCGGATTTGGGAAGGCATAGAGCATGGAGCATGGGGCATAGAGTGAAGCTAGACGTGCGAGACGGGGAAAGACAGCTGACGACAGGCAGCAGGCCGAATGTAGATTTGAGATTGTAGATTGGAGATTGTGGATTGGAGATTGTGGATTTTAATATATTTTAGGCATGTTAGAACATTTTAGACATTTTAGACATTTCACGATACGGATTGCGGATTGGAAAATGAGAGAATTAGTTGATTAGAGAATTAGTCAATTCGTCAAGACGTAAACGGCAAACGGAACAATTTGTTATCCGTTATTCGTTATCCGGATGACTCCAGTTCATAACCTGTCCTAACTTGAAACTTGGAACCTGGAACTTGGAAGCTTGGATTGCTGTCGTCTGACCTCTGACCTCTGACCTCTGCGATAAACGGATAACTGATAACAACACTTCGGCTACCTAAGAGTCAATGATCCGGAGCTTCAGGAGCACGGTGGCCAGCATGGCAATGGACCAGCCAAACATGAGCATCGCGGTCATCGCCTCAAAACCGCCGAGGCCTTGCCAGTGGGCGGGCAGTTTTATGGAGCTCTCACCTAGGGTGGTGTAGCTGGCGAGGGAGAAATATACTGCCGACACCCACTGCGAGATCACGCCCCTCAACTTGTAGAAAAGAGCCCAAATGACGATCTCGACTGAGTGAGTTACAAGCATGATCCAGACAATGCCGACCATTGTCAGGAGGTGCGATCTCGAGCGTTCCTGAGGCCCGACGATCGCCAGGGAACGACTAAGGTAACGTTTGACCCACTGCATTCCGAGTCCGTGGATGAACACCGTAGCGCCCGTCAGAACAAGTGCGACAAGAAACTGCTCAAGGTAGTGAAGATGGAAGCCAGACATAGCTGGAGCTCCTCAGAAAGTAGATTATTCAGAGAATGTTCTCACCTTCCTCCTCCTCCCACCCATTGCTCACGTCAGTGGGCGCACTCTCAGTCACTTCCATGAACCGCTTCTCCTTCTGTGCACCAAGGCGAGATTTGCCAAAATGAATGGCAACTCTCGACTCGCCTGGCGGTGCCCGTCATCGTAGGAGAGTGAACTAGGGGGTGGTAGGAGCGGAAGGAGAATAGAAAATACGAAAATTAACAGGCTTTTTTGTGGTAGCAACCTCTACGACTACTCCTGCAGCCTCGGAAGTCAGGTTTACTTCACTCTCTATTTCAGCATTCCAACGGTCGATGACGGTTATGGATAGATTTTGGTTGTTAGCCTCGCGACTCTTTGGGGAAAGATGGAACGTTACCGCATACTTTCCCATTATCTCACCTGTCTCTGTTTCAACGGTGGTTCCCAGATTGTAAAATTTCCGCACAGATGGTCCGAATGTAAGGACTAACGGTCCATTCCACAATCCCAGCCCTACGAACTGTAGATCATTGTGTTCATCGAGTGTTCCCTGGGAATTCATGCCGTCGATTTGTATGAGCTTAGCGGAAAAACCATCTGCCAAGGCCTGTATGCAAAGAGGTCCTGCCAAAAACATTCCTGCCATGAGTAAAACTATCACCCAGTTGAATCCTCTCCTGCCCATGTACCACTCTCCCTTTCCAGTCGGTGCGTTTCTCATTGCATGAAGAATATGACTTCTCATTCTGGTCTATGCATCGAGCAGATCCCGGTTGGAAGCCCTCTTACATTCAAGAAAAATATCCCCACTAAGAGTTTCTGATCGCAATGAGAGCCATTAACTCTTACTACGGTCCCCTTTCATTTTCAACAAAATCTTCTGTCATCCACCACAGATCGAGCCGCTACCGTTGCTCGCCGGGGATGTCGAGCTCGAGCGAATAGTACTTACCGACGTGGAACGGCAACGTCGATCTGCAGGTAGAAGGGTCGGGAAGGGATCTGACCAAAATGAGTCCAATCGATTCTAGTTCCAACCTTATTCCAGAGGTCCAAGTTGATCCACGGTCAAAAGAGTATTGTTTATGTAGCCCAGTTTATTGTTGGCTGCCTTCTGCCAGTTTGCCGGGACTTCCTCTGGCGGCGCCGACTCGTTGAAAACAAGAGGCAGCGTGACAGTTTTACTCTTACCACCCGCCCAATCCCGTATGAACATGTTGATCTTCAAGTTTCCTATAATTGAGAGCGTGGTCATGCCTAGTGGAGGCGTGTTCATGAAAATATAGCCGTCACATTCAGCCCTATTTGCTCCCTTGAGCCAAATTTCAGAATTTGGAGAGCTCCCTTCACCCTCCCCAGACAAGGTAACAACGATATATTTCATGTCACCGTCTATATCCTTGGCCTTGATATAGACGTTCCAGGGTTCACCCGGGCGAATCTCCTTGGCTGCGTAATAGTCGAGGAGCTCCGGAGGTTGACCTTTTGCTCCTGGATGTTCTTGTACGAACATCGGTGGCTTTTGACAGCCCCCCATAAAGGTAGCCACTAGTATAGCAAAGAAAATTTTCCTAAACATGTCTCCTCCTCCTCTTGTAAGATCTACTGCCTTGAAAACCCACCGCGTCTTTATGAGAACAATGGTTACCGTCCCCGTCAGTCCGGGCCGCGGCAGCCGACACCGACACCGTGGAAGCCGCACCCGATCCACCCAATCAACTGATCCAGCCTTGTTCCTGGAATCGCTTTTTGAGCACATCGGCAATTTCCTTGGCGATCGCCTTGGCCCTGCCCTCAATCGTGCTTTTGCCGCTCTCTTGACCATAGATTTTCACTCCACTGCTGATGATGAGCCCCGCCGGGTTGTGGGTGGCAATTAAACCGAGAACCCCCAGGTCCGCACCCGGCGTTTCGCCGCTGGTTGAACTCGTTGTGCCGGATCCCAATTTGCGTAATCCCTGGGCCGTCATCTGGAAGCCTTCGACCGCCACTTTCAGGTCTGACGCACCGGAACCGAATCCGATCATGATGCGCTTGGCCGCGCTGCCTGCATTGTATGAAATGAGATAGCCCCGGATTACAATATCATTGATCTGCGGTTTCGTTTCCGATCCCGCCACCTCGGCGGGCATTCCCATGCCGCGGATCTCCTTGACTAACTCTGTGGCGATTTCACCACCCAACTTTCGACCGGTTGCGATCTCCTCGGCGGTTTGGGGCGTGCTGTGCTCGGAATACTGCCCGGCGAGGGCGGATTCGGCCGGGATATCGGCTGGCGTGGCGGCGAAGTCGTGCACCCAGATGTGAGCGGGCCGTGGGAGTTGCCCAGTCACGAGTTCGTTCCGACTGGTAACCTTCGTCGAAGCGCAGCCAGCAATAACCAGCAGCGCCAACAGACACAGTACAATGTGGTTGAGAGACTTCATGAGAAACCTCCTTCAGACAAAAAGATAAATGCTGCTTTAAACAGTTGTTCCGGCCATGCCAGTTGTCGTGGTTCAAGGGGGCTACCGAAAGAACTGTTGCTTCCTCACCTTCTCTTGATTTTGTCTTGGGTCACTTCGGCGGTGAATTCGCGGGCCGCGTCTCCCAGAGTGCGCGGCCCGCGCAACGCGTGACCGAAGCGACGTTATTGGATACCCATTGCGGCCTTCTTCATGCCCTCTTCCAACTTCTTTATTTCCTCCGGCGACAACTGCGGCCGGTCGATCTTGATGGTCAGCTTGTTGAACTTCGCCGTCAGCGGGAACGGCGGGAGGTAGTCGGCGTCGTTCACACCGGTGATCGTGTCCTGGCCGATGTCGAAGCTCTCGTCCCACTGCAGGATGATGGGGATCGTCTTTTCCATCCGTTTCGTCTCGACCACCGTGCCGTCCACCTTCAGCGTACCGGTGCCGCCCTTGCCGATGCCGGAGAAATTGTTGAACGCCATGGTGCCGACGCCGAGGCCGTCATACTTGAAGTCGAACTCCACGGTGTGCCGGCCAGGCGCGAGCGGTTTCGGCGCTTCCCACTTTATCCACTCGAGATCGAGCATGTTCCAGCAAAACACCGGCTTGCCATCGAGCAGGTAG
>JAJDNB010000272.1 GCA_022340905.1 Deltaproteobacteria bacterium
TCTTAGGTTAAGTCGAAATATTGTAGCAAGGTCTCGCGTATGTGACATGTAAGCACAGGTGAACCTTTTTTGCCTATCGTACCACCAATACCGGGATCCTCACCCGATGACGCACCGGATCGACCGTCTCTCCCCACAGCAAATCGCCCAGCAAGCGGTGTCCGTGCGACCCCATGACCAGCATATCGACTCCGTGCGATTCTGCGAAGGCGACCAGTTCCCTGGAGGGATCACCGTGGGCGAGTGCGATCTCAACCGCAACCCCGGAAGCCCGCACCTCCGCTGCGATTTCCAGCAGGTACTGTTCATCGTCCCGCGTGTGTTCGTCATACACATCGCTGCTGTAAACCAGAGATGGAGCAGAATCGACCACATGGATCAGGGTGAGCATCGCTCCCTCTGCCTTTGCCAAAGAGAGGGCACGGCTGACAATCGCAGAATCGCTTTCATCCTTTCCCAGTGCCGCTGCAATATGCTTCACGCGTTGAGTTTCGATCCCCTCAATGATCGCTAAAGCCCCCGTAGGCTCTCCTTCTTTCCAACTCCTTTCCCCATGAATCAACGGCAGCACTATGATGTACACGAGGAAGAGGGAGACCGCTCCCGCAATGCCAATCGTCAGAATCGAAACAACCAAAGGAGAGCCTCGCTCAATCCATTCCATGATCTGGTCATACACCAGTTTTCCGTTCAGTGCGATAATGATGATAGAAGTGATCCATGCTAGCACCTTCACCCACAATTTGCTGGCGAAGGAACCCATTTTCAGTTTATCGCTAGTGAAATGTACCAGCGGAACGATGGCAAAGGGCAATTGCAGGCTTAGAATCACCTGGCTCAGAATTAAAAGTTTGTACGTCCCCTCATCCCCCGAGATCCAAATCACCACCACCGCGGGCAGCAACGCGATCGAACGCGTTATCAGGCGTCGCAGGTATGGTCTCAGCCGAATCCTGACAAACCCTTCCATCACGATTTGGCCCGCCAGCGTGCCCGTTAAAGTGGAACTTTGGCCTGCTGCGAGCAGCGCTAGTCCGAAAGCGATGGGAGCGGCCTGGGTCCCGAGAAGTTGTTCGAGCAGCTTGTGAGCCTGCTGAATCTCGGTTACCACAATCCCATGACGATAGAAAACTGCCGCCGCAAGAACAAGGATCGCCGAATTTACAAAAAAGGCAGCATTCAGAGCGATTGCTGAATCGAGGAGGTTATATTTGCAAGCCTGCGCCTTCGAATCGACTATCCGTGATACACGGCGCGTCTGCACCAGCGATGAATGCAGGTAAAGATTGTGGGGCATCACGGTCGCCCCGATGATCCCGAGTATGATGTATAGCGACCCTGTGGGCAAGGAAGGAGCAAGGCCGGCTGCAGCTGCGCCCCAATCCGGTCTCGCCAGAAACAGGTTGACTATGAAACCACTTGCAATGACAGTTATCAGCGACAGAATGAACGCTTCCATCTTACGAATCCCCAATTTCTGGATGGCAAGCAGCAGGAAGGTATCGAACAAGGTTACCAGGGCTCCCCAGAGCAAGGGAAGACCGAAGAGAAGATTCAACCCGAGTATGGTGCCCAGCACTTCCGCCAGATCGCAGGCGGCAATCGCGATCTCACACAAGATCCAAAGTGCGAATGAGGCCCATTTGGAATATTCTGCTCGGCAGGCCTGGGCCAAGTCCTTTCCGGTGACGATTCCGAGACGGGCAGCCAATGTCTGCAAGAGCACCGCCATCACGTTCGACATCAAAATCACCCAGATGAGCGCATAGCCGAAGCGTGATCCACCTTCCAGGTCGGTCGCCCAGTTGCCCGGGTCCATATACCCCACACTGACCAGGTAGGCCGGTCCCGCGAAAGCAAATATGCGTTTCCATAACTTGGGATGTTGGGTCTCAACGGTGCTATGCACCTCTTCAAGGGATTTGGCATCGAAACCTTGCTCGCGTTGTGTTGTCTTATTTTTTTTGGTATCCACGTAGATGCTCCGGATATCCTTTATCTTTTTTGGGAGGGCGGTCATCGGTGATAGTAAGAAACACGGGCCTGCTGTACCTGTGAAGAATGCGTTCGTTTATTGCTTTGAGTCAATGACATCAAAATCTAAATGATTTCTGTCAAGTAGTCTAGCCATTTTCCTTAACCGTTTTTCAAATCCATGTTGAGACAAATCATAGAGCGATACCTCAAAGACACCCACTGCCCACTAAATACTCGTAGAGGTGTAATATGGTATGATTTCAGTGGACTCTGCACTCGGTTACGATGCGCACTACCTATGCCAGCACCAGACCCGCCGCCGAAAAATCAACACTCTTCCCAATCGAATTTGTTAGAGCCGAAGGGAAAACCCACAACAGTGATCACATCCCTTCATCGCCACTCTCGGTTCTTGGGAACAGGTCTACACCCTTAGGTGAGCTGAAGAAGGGGTCGAGTTTCCCTCTGATCGAGTCATATGAAGTCTCCCATCGGTTCCGCAGGACGTCACATAATAACGCTGTAAAGTGAATTATTGAAATGTTCTCCAATCAACTTCAAAGATAAACTAGACCTCAGCAAGTAGATGACAGACAACCAAGAGCAAAGAAGACAGACGAACCAACATTGACAACAATAGAGGTTTTTACTATATAGACTTTAAGTCTTTATAGGAGAGATGCATGTGTCAAGGCAGAGGTCATGCTGAGGACGGGTGCGACTGCCCGGCTGGAAAGACCGAGCGCTTTCTCCAGCCCTCTTTGCTGCTGGCTCTTCACCTGCAGCCCTCTTATGGCTATGAACTGATCGAGAAGGTTGGAGAGTTTGGTTTTCTGGATGGAGTTATTGATCCGGGTATCATTTACCGGCATCTTCGCCGATTGGAGGCGGATGGGTTCGTCTCTTCTGAGTGGGACACATCAGGCAGTGGACCGGCGCGACGTTACTACCACGTGACTAAAAACGGGGAAGAACTGCTGTGCAATTGGGTCCCTTTCATGGAGAAAAGCAAGGACGCCCTGGGCCGGTTTCTCCAACTGTATCAGCGAACACCACTTGCAAGAAATAAAAACTCTCGAGAGTGAAGGAGGCGGATGGCTATGTGTTGTCAAGAAAAAGGTCTCTGTATGTTTCCTGAGAAACTGAAAGATAAGCCCGAGAACTGCACCCCGGATCAGATCAAGGAGTGCCACGGCGATGACAACCAACACCCCTGCGCCCCGCGAAAGACCACGAGATGATAGATACCATCGCTGTTGCGGGATTGAGGAAGTGTTTCGCGGAGGTTGAAGCGGTCTCCGAAATCTCATTTAGCGTTCGCCAGGGCGAACTGTTTGGTTTTCTGGGGCCCAACGGCGCAGGCAAGACTACAACCATCAACATGCTCACCGGTCTGGCCCGCCCGGACTCAGGGACGATCTGTATCGGCGGAATTGACTGTACGGGTAAGCCCCGAGCGGCCCAGTATCTCGTTGGCGTAGTCCCGGACGAAAGCAATCTGTATCCCGAACTCACCGGTTTCGATAACCTGTGTTTCTGCGCTGCTCTGCACGGGTTGCGTAAAGCGGAACGACAAGCCCGGGCTCGGGAACTTATTGACATTTTCGACTTGACCAAGGCAGCGCACCGCAAGTTCGGCGGCTATTCCAGGGGCATGAAGCGCAGGCTCACCATCGCCGCCGGGATCATTCACAAACCCGAAATCTTGTTCCTGGACGAACCCACCACGGGTATCGACGTGGCCAGCGCTCGGCAGCTGCGGCACCTTATCGCCGACTTGCACCGGGCTGGAACAACCATTTTCCTGACCACCCACTACATCGAGGAAGCGGAGCGGCTTTGCGATCGCATCGCCTTCATCGTCTCCGGTCGTATCGTTCGAATCGATACGGTCGACAACTTGGTTCAGCCCATGCAGGTGAAAAATGTAGTGCAGCTCACCTGCGAGAATGCATTGACCGACATAGAAGCCAGACTATCTGAATCTTTTCCCGACCTGAAATTTAATGACATTGGAAAAGGCCTGATTCGGGTGGAAGGTGACGCACCCATTCGTGTCGGACCGCTGGTTCGTTTTCTGGAGGACCAGGGGGGAGAGGTCTCCGAGGCGCGAAGGATGCGGCCGTCTCTTGAGGATGTTTTCGTGCGCATAACCGGTATCGAGGCGGACGCAATGCGAAAAGAGAAAGAAAAAGCGGGAGGCGGCCAATGAAGCTCTGGATCGCCTTTTGGAACATCTTGCACAAGGACATGCGGAC
Organism: Deltaproteobacteria bacterium; assembly: GCA_022340905.1. Classification (GTDB taxonomy): domain Bacteria; phylum Desulfobacterota; class Syntrophobacteria; order BM002; family BM002; genus BM002. The sequence continues at coordinate 4,236 of JAJDNB010000272.1, forward strand.
CTATTACCTGAAACCGCCGAACATCAGTTGGGGGCTGATTTTTCCCCTGGCGTGGACGGGGATGTTTTTCATCAAGTCCGGAAGCGCTCTGGGAAGCATCCAAACATTGCTTCCTGGAGTGGTGGCGATCTCTATCCTGTTCGGTACCACATCCATGCTCGCGGTGACGGTGACCTTCGAGAAGAAGAATCGCTCTTTCGAACGACTCCTGCTGGCGCCCATCCCATTGGAAGTCCTAATGCTGGCCAAGACGGGTGGGGCCATTTTGTTCGGCGTGGCCAATGCCTTCGTTCCCGTCGTGATGGCCGTCTTTCTCATAGACCTATCACAAGTGGCTTGGGGAGCCTTTATTCCGGCTGTTTTCTTGATTGCCGTGGCCTCCACCTTTCTTGGCCTTTTCATCGCCGTGGCAGTGAGCGAGGTTTTCGAAGCGCAAACATTTTCCAACTTCTTCCGTTTCCCCATGATTTTTCTCTGCGGCCTCTTTTTTCCAGTAGAGAAACTGCCCGTTTTTTTGAAGCCAATCTCCTATGCACTTCCTCTCACTTATGGGGCCGACGTATTGCATGGGGCCGTTCACGGCGGACATGCCATGCCATTTTCCCTTGACCTGGCCCTACTCAGCGCATTCTGTGTCGGCTTATTTGTGGTGAGTCTCCATAATATCAGAAGGCGCTGGATTGTCTGACTACCCTGTCAGCGAAGAATCCCTGCCCCATTCATAACACAATCTTCGATATTTCATCTTTTTCTAAGTGTGCCGTTTCCAATCACGAGAGCATTAGTGGCATAGGAAGACTCTGGTGGCACAGTCATTGTGTCGTCAGTATCCATGACTCTTATTTCACACCCATATCTGCAGTTAACATGTGCGGTAGAAGCCCTATAAACTGTCATTGATTGCTGCCTACCACTTCTAACGTCAGTAATTTGAATGGCATGTGATCTTCCATCACTGTTGTAGATAGAAACTGCATAGATGATATTTGGTAGAATGAAGGGCAAGATTACGAGCAAAGTTCTGATGATTATTTTCATTCTCCTGTCCCGCCTGTCTAAACCATTACTCCGTTACAGATAATAGCACACCGCAATCTCAAGAATCTCGGACTGGTCTTGTGAATGTCTGCAGAGTAGCAACTTCACCGCAAGGAAGATAGTGAAATGTGAATTACATCCCTTCATTTAAACCTTGGCTAGTCTTGACTCTGGCACAAGATGTTGAAAATAAAAAAGCGGAGCCGAAGCTCCGCCAAAGTTTTTCCGGTTGGCTCTTATGAGGTAGAGTGGGGACTTCAGATATTGACGCCTAACTAGCCCAGGTGCTTACTCTTAGTCATGAGTTCTCTTGAATTGCTTGAGGGACCCTGTAAATTCCACTGCAACTCCCTCATTATCCCCGACCAGCCGGATTATCTGGGCTGAACCTTGTAGCCGAATCATCTTCTCTTGCCCAGAGAAGCTGGGTGGAAGAGACAAGGTGAGGATGATCCGATCACCGATTTGGAAAGTATGCAAGTCGTTGAGTTTGATGAAAGCTCCACACGGCCCAATGTTCTCCGTCACTCCCTCTACTGGAAAATACAGTCCCACCTTGCAAAACCTGACGGAGAAGCGGCGGCTCAATCTCACGGCTCTTCGGCGCTCAGCGAGTTCCCCCAGAGTCTGGAGCCTTTCTTGGAGTTCATACGGAACGGCGCAATGATCTCGTTCCCTGTGTTTATACAAGGTAGCTTCCATTTTTAACCTCCCGGGAAAACCCTATTTAAAAAGAGGTTCTGGTATAAGGGGTAATGAAGATCCCCAAAAATCTTTAGCATACTGCCGTGTGCAACCAAGAAGTAAAATGCATAGGCTTATGTGCAGTTCGCCGGGAAAAATTGCACTGCCTCACCATAGCAGCAAGCGGCGTGCCAGATTGTGCGCTACGTGCTATGAACTTGGATTTAGGAGTTCTTAACCTGAAGGAAGGCGAGGTAATAGCAAGGGGGAACAGAACAAAAAAACGGAGCCGAAGCTCCGCATCTTTTCTTGAGAGTTGAACAGAGGCAGGGCCATGTATGGCCCTGCCCTTACCTTTTGGCAGTCCTTGCTATCAGCCAAGACTATTTCATGAGTGGGTTAGGCTCTGCTCGAGCCCCGGTTCCTACAACCCCCGTATGGTTATCCGAACGCGTCGATTCAATTGGCGTCCCTCAGCCGTATCATTGCTCGCCACCGGCAGTGCCTTCCCATGCCAAATGGTCACAAACAGTTCCTCGGCACTAGTAGGAGTGAGAGGCTGTGCTGCCAGCATCGCATATTTTTTCATCAAGTAATCCTCCACGTTCACAGCCCGCCTCCGTGACAACTCTAGATTGTATTTGGGATCACCGGTGCTGTCGGTGAAACCTTCAATGACTACGTATGCTTCAGGATTTGCCACCAAAAACTTTGCCAATGCCTCCAGCTTGTCGTCATACTCTGGACGAATGTTGGCCTTGTCAAAAGCAAACAAAATATTATCGAGCTGCACGCCTACCACTTTGCTGACCAACTCAGTCTCAACAATCGCATTGTCTCTGACCATATAAATAGCCCCGGTAGTATACTCCGGCCGCTCGAGCATTGTATCAAAGGTTACCATTCGGGAGCTCGTGTTCACTGAGGCGATATCATTCACCAGCTCTTTGGCCTTGGGAGACTGGGCTGAACTGATCACATAAAAAGAAACATTGTATTTGGAAGCTATCTCCCTGGCTGCTTCGACAGGTTTTACCTTGCGCTCACCCAGGGTATATTGGCCGTCTGTGAAAACAAAGATAACCGTTTTGCCCGAAAGCTTGGCAAGGATGGGATCAAGGTTCATGATCGCCTCTCCCAACGGTGACGGCTGATTTTCGTAACTGAGTGAAGGCTTGTAAGAGTCCATATCATTGATGGCGGCTGTAAATTTCTCTTTGTCAAATGGCTGCATCTCGTAGAAGACTTTCCACGGGGTGTACAAATACAGGCCCACGTTCCAATCCAGATCCGGCACTCGAGCGGCTCTCTCCTTGAAAATGTCCTCCGCCAGAGTGACCTTCTTCATATTGGTGTCTTTGTAGAGATTCTGCATCGAGCCTGAGGCATCGAACAAGATAGCGACATTGTCCGCGGTTTTCACCACCTCCTGAACTATCCTGACCCTTTGCACCGGCACCTGTTCAACCATAACCTCTGCTGCCAAGACATTGGGCACAATCAGAACAGGCATGACCAATCCCAGAATCATTGCCAACCCTACGAGTTTAATTCTCCCTCTCCTCATGATCGTATCTCCTTTTTTGTCGGGAAACCTAGCAAACAGTCCTTGGGTAATTATCCAGGCCTACCCTGTATGGCTCACCTGGAACAAAATACTCTATTCTTTTTTTGATTGTGGATAACTCCTATGTTTGAAGATGAACTTTTGTAGATCGAAGTGAGTATCCCACCCGATTCATCGCAAGACGATGTAAGAAATATTGATGTGATCCGTTTTGATAAAGGTAACGCTTCAAAGGCGATTGTCAATATGAGAAACGTCAGATTCTAAAAAAATAATACTAACCAAAAAAAATCGAAGTCTAGATAATGATGGAAATGTGATCCGAAGATCATCAGATCAACGTTCCCGTTACACCCCTTAACTTACACTCCTCTGGAATTTATTTAGGCACTGGATGCTGAGAAAAAAAGCGGAGCCAAGGACTCCGCATTTTCTTATTTTAAACTAAGATATTGTAGATTGGTCTCAAAGGCAAAAGTGTGGATTAAAGTAGAGACTGTCGAAAAACCCTAAAAACCTCGATTTTCCGACTAATCATGATTTGTAAGTAGTTGATTTCACTAGATGCGGAAATGACAAAAATGTGCACTTAGGACTTTTTCGACAGTCTCGTATGTTATATGAAGTCCCACTGTAATGGTGGGAGAGTTTACATTATAACGCTCTATTTGAAGACGTGATCGTCGGCATCATTTGACCATTAGGTATTTCTGAGGCAATTGGTCCTGACCAGTATGCGTTCAATTCAGAATCCGAATCAGTCGAGTACGTATCCCCCACGTTGCCCCATATTTTTCTGGTTAATAGCGAGTGTAGCGCTCACAATCTTGCTGGAACTGTTCGACTATCTCGTCCGTGAGCGTCGGAGTTACGTTTCCGATCATTTCTAAGAGTGTTTCTGTTGTGACACGATAGTCCTCTTTTTGGATTAGTTCCCTTTCGAAGGCAACTTGTCTTACTGTCTGGAAGACGTACTCAATGTCTGCGGGAGTGAATCCCACAGTCAGGTCAATGATTCGATCCATATCTGTTTCGCCGCGATTGGTTTCTGACAGATAATGCTCTAGGATGGTTCGACGGCTTTGCTCGTCCAAGCCCCCCACAGGAATGATGCAGTCAAAACGACCGGGTCTCAGCAATGCTGAGTCAAGCTGTCTAATGTGATTGGTAGCGCATATAAGGAGTATTTTATTGTCCTGCTTTTTTAGCAAGGGCACCTGTTTAAGAAACTCATTTGTAATTGACTTCTCAATACGGGATGCGTTTTCCCTGCTTGCTGCAATTTCTTCAAACTCATCTATGAAGACTACAACTTCGTCCAGGCTGCGGACTTTTTCCATGAGGTATTTGAGGTTGGCACCCAAATGCTCCTCACCCTGTTCCATCAAGGTACTGGGACTGATTTCAATATACCACCACCTCAGTACCCCGGCGATGCCTCTCACAAAGTAGGTTTTACCGGTACCGGGGGGGCCGAAAAAGATGATGGTTTTAGGCGGTACCACACCGTGTTTTCGAGCTAAATGACTTTCAGTAAGCGGAAGGATTATTCTCTTATTGACTATCTGCTTTGGTGGTTGAGTTTCTGATATGGTTTCCCAAAGAGATGGCTCTACCATCTGGGCTCCTAATTCTTTAAGGAGCCGAATCTTTTCTTCTCGTTGCCCCTCAGATAGGTTTTCTATATTCTCGATAAAGTCCAGACAGGCCACTTTTATGCCAGCGTCTCTGCCTAACTTTTCGGAAAGGACCCACTTGTGCTGCAAGATTTTTGTCCACAAATCACATGCCGTCTCAGGCTCAAACTTTTGCCCGCTGCAGTTATAAATCTGTACCGCACACTCTTCGGCACTGGGAATATTAACATCCGTTTCCATAGTTGCCTCCCTGTTGCCCCCAGAAAAAAAAGCGGAATTCCTTGCTCTTCGAGGAATTCCGTCTGGCAATGAACGTGACAGCGACGACTGTCAAGTCCTAGTTGGTACCCTGGAGGCTGAACTCAAGATACTCATTCGTTCAACTCCCAACACTCGAGGCTTTCCTGTGCCTTGCTTAGTGCCATCGCACAGTCCCCGGTCAGTGTACCCGCCTGTCCACACCGTATGAAAGGATCAAACATCCCATCCAGATCGAGTTTATGTGTGAATCACCGGAAAAATAAACTCCAAAACAGTAATTGTCAACAGCAACAAGCAAAACGCTGGCAGGATATATAGTCAAGTCCCCTTTATCGCTTAAAAACACTGGCGGATAGTAGGAACCCAGCTTTGCTGAATTAGCGTCACCACAGAATCTGGAAAGGGAGCAAAACGAAATCATCGAGTTCAACATCTTGAGGGATCATGGCAGAAGAACAAAAATGTCAGAAGGATGTTATGTGCACTCGATGCGGATTGGTAGAGAATTTCAGTTCATAACGCTCAAACTGGAATTTGTGTTAAGCCAACGGGTGCAGATATGAAGAGCAGAGATAGTATTACTTCGTGGATACTCTGGAATCAACATAGATAGCAGCTATTTTTATGTCCGACATTCGCGAGTCAACTACTATATTTGGTAAGGAACTCTCGAGGTGTAGAGTGTGGATGTATGAGATCTAAACTTCTAACAGGTGGACGAGCTCTTGACTAAACATTAATGCCTCCTGCTAGTCGAGTCGGTCTGCACCAATTGCGAGTCCAACGAAATTTATTGCAAGTGTTCCAAAATAAATCACCATTATTTAGCCGTCACACTCCAGACAAGATCCGGCAACCGGGACCAGATCAGCAGGTGATCCCAGAAGGATGAGGATGTCGTTTTCAAGAATTTGGGTCTGGCCATCGGGATTGGCCAGTATCTGCGATCCTCGTCTTATAGCTAAAAGGTTGACCCTGTAATTGCTTCTCAGCTGAAGTTCCGCCAGTGATTTTCCAACTATGGCAGCCTTTGCACTCACCCGGATGCTACTAATTTCCAGATCCGGATAGCTAAGTTCGAGGTCAGCCAGGGAAGGCGCGTCTTGCGCCGGTTTGCGAAACATCTCATAGCCACCTTTTCTAGTTTCTGCGGTGAACCGATCTATCTCTTCTTTGGGTACCAGATACTTGGCCAAAACCCGGGCGAAGATCTCCACCGAGGTTTCGTATTCCTCTGCGATAACCTCATTGGCACCGAGTTCATAAAGGGGAGCCGTCTCAACAAAAAAACGGGTTCGAGCAATTATGTGTATCTTGTGATTTAATCTTCTTGCCACTGCGGTAATTTTTCTCGTTGCAGTAGGATCTGAAATAGCCACTACCACTACCCGCGCCTTTTCAATCCCGGCATGGATCAGGACCGCCTCATGGGTGGCGTCGCCGTACATTATGAGCTCACCGCTTTTCTTTTCTCTGCGAAGGGTCTCCGGGTTCATTTCCAAGATGACATAGGGGATCTTGGCCGTCTTGGCCGCCATGGCCACGTTTCTACCATTCAAACCATAGCCCACGATGATCAGGTGGTCTGCAAGCTCTCGCACTTGCTGGGCACTCACTGATTCCGACCTTGTGGAAAAGCCGGTTTTGAGTCGAGCGGGAAGGGGCAATCGCAAAGTTACATCAGCGGCTTTAGGTGCAAGAGCCATAATAAAGGGTGTTACCCCCATGGTAATTACGGCCACCGCCAGAAAAAGTTGGAAGGTGTCACCTACTAGCAATCCATAGTCGACACCGAATCTGGCCAAAATGAATGAAAATTCTCCCACCTGGCATAGGGTCAGACCGGCTATGATTGCAGTGCGCAGAGGAAAACCAAGTAAGAGCACGGCAACAGTGGCAATGAAAGTCTTGGCAATGATTGCCGCCACTGTGATCAGGGCCACCTGGTCTGGCTGTTTAATCAAAAAACCAAGGTCCAAGAGCATGCCGATGCTGACGAAAAACAGGCTGGTAAAGACGTCTCGAAAGGGCACGATGTTGCCGAGGGCATGGTATCCGTAATCGGACTCCGAGATGATCAGGCCGGCCAAAAATGCCCCCAGTGCCAGAGAAAGCCCGGCAAGGTAAGTCAGCCAGGCGACGCCAAAGCACATGACCAGAACGCTCAACAAGAACAGCTCTCGGCTCCGAGAACGGGCGATTTGATAGAACAGTCCGGGCACGATCCATCTGGCACTTACTGCTACCAGCGCAAAAACACCTATGCCTTTGAGTGCCAAAAATCCAAGGGATTTGCCTAAATTGGCTACCTCTCCAGCCAACAAGGGGGTTACCAGGATCATGGGGACAACAATGATGTCCTGAAAAATCAAAACAGCAAGTGCCATACGGCCATGAGGGCTGTCAAACTGGGCCTTTTCCTGAAGGATTTTCAGGACAATGGCGGTGCTGCTCAGAGAAATAAAGAAACCTATGAACACTGCCTCGTTGAGAGGACGGCCCAGATGTATAGAAATGGCGAAGCTCAGCAGGAAGGTCAAAACCACTTGCAGAGAACCGCCCAAAACCACCGATTTCTTCATGCGCACGAACTCTTTAAGAGAAAACTCAACCCCGATGGTAAAGAGCAGTAACACCACACCAATTTCAGCGAGGATTTCCACTTCATGTATGGCGCTGATCAGCCCAAATCCGTAAGGTCCAGCGAGTATTCCCGTTAAAAGGAAGCCCACAACAGTGGGCAATTTGATGCGCTGACAAACTAGAAGCACGCCGATGGCTAGGGAAAATATGACAAGGACATCTTTAAATAATGCTACTTCCATTTCGTACCCTAGAGAGAATTATCGCACTGCATAGAGGTAAAAGAGCCTCATAAAATATTGCAATATATAATCACCATCTCAGGCTATTACCACCCCTCCATCCGTTATTTACCCACGGGCAGAATCGCTGGTTGGTCGATCCTCTGGAGAGAGTCACAATCGAAGAACCCTCTACAAATAACAGAGATAAGCTACCTTGCTTGCGACCAACATATTCAGTATTTTTCGAAAGAATATTTGGATCATTATATCTTTGTAAAATAGTTGTAATTAATTGCCGCTATGACAAGTCATTTAAGTTCACATCCGGCGGGGATCTCCACAGAGTGTTGAGGTTGATTCTTCAGGACAAGAAATCAACATCGCTTGCCAAGATGTGAACTTCAGGGATATTCAAGATATGATCGAGTTATATAAACTTTCCTATTCGTTTGCTAGCAGTAAACATAACATCCCTTAATTCACACTTTTGGCTCTAGGAAGGTTACTACCACATGTAGAGGTGGGTCAGAAGGCTGCAAAGTGGGAACTAAAGTCTGATATATCAGTTTCGATGGACTAGCTTCCGAAATAAAAAAAGCGGAGCCGAAGCTCCGCTCCCCAGTAATATTCCATTTCATATTCAGCACGATAAATAGGGTCAGTTTCTAGTACTGTCAGGTGCTTTTCTTTTTACCTCTCGGAGCATCTATCACCGGGAGGCAAACAATGGTCTCGTTACTTTTATGAACTCACCTAATGTGTCAAGGTCTTTGAAGCTTCCTACGTAAACCCAATCTTGTGGCGAATCTATTTCCCATAGCTTATACACACATCCATTCCAATAGGTAACAAGATTAGTTGCTCGGTCTTTACACTCATCATCCCAAATAGAGATTGTAATAAGCCAGGATATTGTTTCTAAATCAGATATACACGACTTGTGTTCTACTTCAAACCCCACATTAATAGTAAACTGTACTTCACCTGGAGCAGCACATTTTTTTTCGACTGGCAAAGTGGCACAGCTCGTTAGGAGAAATAGGAAAAGTAGTCCCACGTATTGTTGGAATTTCAGTCCAGATTTTATCAAATTTCCAATCCCCACTTTCGGGACAAATTCACTGACCGTTGGGTCTAGGCAAGAGTTTTTGCCTAAAACCTTTACTGAAATATGTACCCGTACAGTGGTGCAGCAACTTCTGTGCCACTGTTGTATGACACGAGACGAGCGAGAGAGGAGTTCAGGCGAGACGGGGAAAAGATGAGGCGGGCATGGAGGCAGATGAAAGACGACAGAGGACAGACGACAGCAAGTCAAATAGTCAATTTGTCGAATAGTCAAATGGTTATGAATGGCTTTAACCACGAATTAACGATTTGACGATTTCTACGAATTTCCGCAGTCCGCAATCCGAAATCCGAAATCTATCCCGCAGGCACTGAGAAAACCGCAATAAAAATCAGAACTGCGGCAAGCAAACGGATAGCCCATTTTTCCAGAGACTTCTTGGAAATATTGATCGCCACAAAGCACTGCAGTGCATAGTAAAAGGCGAATGCCCTGGAGGCAAGAGCGAGGATGGTCAGGGTGTTGAAGAAGGCTAGTACGATGCCGACGCCACAGATAAGCACGTAACCGTGCCTGGAGTCGACGTGCCCTTTGGTGGCTTCGGCCAGGTTACCCCCGCCGGCGATGGTATCGGCCACGGCGGCACTAAACTGACTCAGGACGGCAGCTGCGACCAGGGGGAAGGTAAGCAGGGCGGATGCCTTGGCTGCGAGCAAGATAAGGCCGTTGTCTTCGACCTTTCCGCCGAGAAAGTGCGTTAGAGGTGTGGCCAAGGCTACAAAAACCAGATAGACCGCTGTGGAGACCAGCTGAGATCGGCGGCAGGAACGGATCCGGGTCTCCTGGTCATACTCCTCTTCTAGGTACCGGGTAGTTTCAAACCCCTGGACCACGATAAGGGTCCCACCGACAATGGTAGCTATCTCCCACCAGCTGTGATTCGGCATGGCCGGAAGCTGGATGGTGGCCCCGGTGAAAGCATGAAAGTCATAGGAACCGAAAGCGGCCAGCAGAGCTACAATAATCAGCAAGGTTACTACAAGAGCCAACGTCTCCAGTTCCTGGAGCATATCCAGCCCCTTGAAGTAACCCACCAAGCCGATGGAGCCTATGACGATAACAGTCACAATATGTTCATTAAAGGGAGTATCCATTTTCAGACCCCCCAGAAGAAAGGCCGCAAGAATCCTAATATACAGGCAGGTGGAGATGGCGTAAGACATTACCAGGGCGATGTCGGCAGTATGCTCGAAGAAGACGGCGCGAGGTGGTGCGTTTCCAGCTTCAAGTAACGGCTCGGCGTGGCGAATGTTGTAGCGAATGACGCTCCCCACTGCGTAGGCCAACCCGCATACGCAGGCCATGGCCACCAGTGAGTACGGACCCACCGCGCCGTATAAAATGGGTACGATAACCAGAAAACCGCTACCAAAGATGGAAGCCAGGGGTGTCGCTGTGGCTCCTAGAAGCTTCTTTGTATTTTCCTCCATGGGTTGTTCTCTCCTTACCTGTGTGGAAACAACTCGCCACGTACTGACTATAAATCCTGCTTATCGAACACCGGTATCGCTTTGCCCATCGCTGGTTCTCCTGCGCCCGAAGACAGGGCCATTTAAGGACAGCTTTACGGTGTCTCAAAATCAATGGGGCTAGAATTGGAACGGTTGAGCAACCATCATCTGCACGCCATACCCTTCATCGGAAACGGCCGAATCAATTCGAACCACAATCCCCTTGGCCCACAAGCGCAAGCCTACACCAGCGTCCCACTTCATGTCTCTATTGAGCCTCTGGACGCCCCAATCGGGGGCCACGCGTCCCACCTCCACGAAAGGCACAAACTGCAACCACTGGACCCCGACATATTTCTGTAGCCAGTCCCAGTTTTCAAAGGGATTCCACCGTGGAATCATCCTATATTCCGCCGCATAGTAGATAGCCGCCTTATCGCTGAATCGCTGGGAGGGGTAGCCCCGCAAACGCCAGAGCCCGCCCAGAGTGGCCCCGGCAAAGGTCGGCGGGCGATGTTCGATATCTCCATTGTCTTTCTGGTTCCAGGTGGGTGAATAGGCCGTCCAAAAATCAAAGGCAAGCACACGCTGGCGGAACCAATCCGACTCCCCCAGTGAGAAGTACTTGGTCATCTCGGTATCTACGGCAGTATAGGATTCCGAGCTGTTGAACCAGCCAAAATCCCGCCTATACTTGAGCCGAATGGCGCTTCCCTTCGAAGGGTTGAATCTGAAATCCCGGTTATCACGGAACAGGGAAACCATGAGACCGTTGGTCTTCACCTTTTTTCGCAGGTAGTTGCGGTCGTGGATTTGCTGAAGCCGGTAGAAGGGCTGCAATTCTAGGTACGTTAGCCCGCTCGTAAAGGGGTTCCAGGACTGCCCGCCGGTGGCCCCGTCAGCGAGCATGCCCCGGTCAACCACCTGGGTGGTGATAATGGTGTCACGGCCGTGGCCCATGGGGAGAAGATATTTGAACCGGAGCCGGAAGAAGTTGTCCCAGCCTCCGTCGCTGGTGACGTAGTCGTTTTGGTCGGAGTTATTGCTCCCAGCGCGCTCATTGGCATAATGAGGATTTCCGTCCGTGTAGATGTCAGCGTCCCGAAAGTAGCCGGCCTGGACAATCGCATCCAGAAACCATCGATCGAAGAGTGGCATCTGCAGGTCTCTTCCCATGAGGAAGGTCATCGCCGAGCCATTGGTGCCGGCCATAGCAGTGGAGATCAGCGCCGCCTGCTTCTGCGGGTATCCGGTCACAGCGTACACGTAGGCGCCGGCAAAACCAAAATTCTCATTGTAGAAGGCGTAGGGAAGGCTAAGGACTTGTTTTTCAAATTTTTTATCGGGGCCCACCATGATGCTCTGGCCGAAAGCGTTGTGCCCGCAAGGAAAAACCACCGCAATCAAAACAAAAACCCTGAGCAGCTTTCGAATCATTCCATCACTCCTTCGATAGAATATCCTGGATGCCGTTTTCACTTTGGGAATCTATAGGTGCATGCCTGTTCTATTCTTGAGGACGCCACATTTCAAGACGATGCAGCTCGGGCCTGGCTTCTATCTCTCCGATGACGTTCCAAGGATTGATCTTCCTGATGAGCTCCTGGTAATTGTCAACCTCAGGCTGAGTCCACCAGGCCTCTTCCTTGATAGACCGATTGTACCCGAAGTCGAATAGACGTTTCATGTCATCCCGGTTAAACTCCATATCCTGCTGCAAATTCTCGTACTCAGGTGGAATATCGGTAATGTGAATGGCCAGCCCGCGAGTCAACCCTCCCACCCAGATTTGGTAGATGCTGCTGATGGTGTTTGCCCTCTGAAAGGTCCGGGCAACCACTTCCATGACAGACAGCGCGCGCGGGGGCACAGGTTTATACGTTCCCCTTGCCGCGATTCTGCCGTTAAAGAGCACATAGATCTCGCCGTGCACGTCGGCACGGCTGAATCCGGCCTCGGCAAGGGCCTTGTCAAAATTCTGAATAAATTGAGGGAAGAAAATCATCTCTCTGGCACCGCCATCCACATGCAT
>JAJDNB010000011.1 GCA_022340905.1 Deltaproteobacteria bacterium
GTCGGTACAGAAGGGCAAAGAAGATGTTTGCCCCCGTCCGACCGCAACACCAGCTAAGTTGGCCCTCCCAAGGGAGACTTTGAACTGCGACACGGCTCTACCGTGCCTGCCAGAATGCCCCTGTCTTGCCAAGTTCCTGTAACGCAACGAATAACTCCGATGTGTATTCCTGGATCCGAGAGAGATAATCTGGTTTCAGCCGATTGCGCGTTAGCGGCCCACTGAAGACCTTTGCCCAGTCGACCAGCGGCATGATAGCGTCCGCTGAGACAGGATCGTAAAGCGACCATTTCTTGACATGCTCTTCCGACCGGAAGAGATTCATGCGGCTTCATTTATGTGCCCAAGAGGTTTCCCCCCACTTGGAGATCGGAACATTCATATGGCCGACAATCGTCGGGGGTTTTACTTCCAGAATCTCCTCATCGTGCATCCGGACCAGGATCGGCTCGCCGCAATCCAGACAACGCGTGTCAATGCGAACCTCAGTATCAGGGAAGAGCCAACGCACGGCCAGCACTTCCAGTCCTCACTGACCATACCATTTTTGTTCGCCCTTCACAGTTACCAGATAATGGGTGGGGACGTTGGAGAATGGGGCCCAGGACTCGATGTAATCGGTATCCTGGACAAGCCAACAAGCAACAGACGCCTCCGCTGCCTTCCGCTGCAATTCCCTGGCCTCGTCGGTTTGGAGTCCCAGAGCTTCGGCCAATTCGGTGTAGTGAGGTGCCCGGCCGGTTTTTATAAAGTGTTTCAAAACTGTGGTGTAGGCTTTCTGTACCAACGTTGATTCTGCCATGCCGCTCCCTCTTTTACAGTGTTAGCGCCAAATTGCCCGAACCGCTACCCCAGATTCTTTAATATCTGCCAAAATCTTTTAGATAAAAGTCTAACTGGAAGAAAATTTAGTTTCAACAACCACAGTCGTAACTTGTCCTAAGCGGCTCGCCGAAATATAACCCGGCAGAATTCAGCCTACCACAAAATCCGGGAAGAGAAAAAAAAGAAATCGTCCGTTTCAAAATCTTGGGGAATCAGGGGTGAGCTACAGAAATGTCAGAAGGATGTTATTTACAATCGAAGCGGGTTGGTGGGAAATTTAAATGTATAACGCTCACATTGACATCTCTCGGAACCATTTGAACGTTAGACTGGAGCGGGTGGTTATGTTGTGTTATTCACCGACTCTAATTTCTGTCCGCAAAAGGCACAGTAATTGATCGCGACCAGATCAAAACTGGCCCATTTTAAGGCAGTTTCTTTTCGAGCAACGCACTCAAGCGCTCCAAGTGCTCCTTCTCCTCTCCCGACAACACGCGAAAAACTTCTGCCGACGGTTGATCCTTCAGCCTGCGCTTCATGTTCAGATAAAGGTCATAAGAATTCGTCTCCAAAGCGACGGAGAGTTCGAGGATCTCGGTGACGCTTTTACCCTTCACCCACTGCAATGCCTCTGTGACGTTCATGCCTCCCTCCATCACATCATCTTCGTTTTCGACTGAGATTACCGACTGCGGGAATCCCACATCAGGCGCCGCACCCACTAACTTTTTGTAAAGATCGAGAAGTGTGGCTTTATGACGTTCCTCCGCGCCCGCCAACTGTCTATGCAGGTCGGCCACATCACTGTCTTCTATGGCATGAGCCAAGACATCGTAGAATCGGCGTGAGCCATTCTCGAGGAGCCATGCGAGAGCTATCATCTCTTCCGCTCTTGCCGCAGCAGAGAAATATGCGATGCCCGCTTCCGGCGCGCCCTTTGCAGTCAAGCCTTTCCAGGCCCGTATCCCTCCTTCCATACTGTACACCTTTTCGAGTCCTGCACCTTCAAGAGTGGCAGCAGCAGCCCGGCTACGCACACCCGAGGCTCAATAGACGACCGTGGGCTTGTTCGAATCCAGCTCCAAGAGGCGCTCAGACAGATCTCTCACGGGAATCGACTGTGCGCCAGGGAGGTGGCCTTCCTCATACTCCTTTGGTGTTCTCACATCGACGAGGTTGTACTCGTCTTCGGTTTTCTCTTTCAGAAATGCTCGCACCATTTCAGCTGGCCACGTCGATACGGGTTTGAAATAGTCCATAATGCCCATGTCTGACTCCTTGTGTCTTTTATACTCATTTCGATCTATTCAATAGTGTCTGACTTCACGTCGTGCTCTCCGGACACCTGAAAGGCTTTCATAAAGCGTCTGTCGAGGTAGTTCTTCAGAAGATAAGCAAGTCTCCCCTGGAACACTCGGCTCCTTTTCCAGAATATGCCTTTGCCGTTCCCCATGTTGAAGATCAGTAAATAGTGCGCTTGCGGTGTGAACGTCATCATCTCGTCGCCCTCCAGGGTCGCCAGTAAATTACAGAGAAGGATCGAGCTTTGCCGAACCGCGTAGACACCCACCTTGGCCAGGTTGTGGCCCTCGAGGCTGATACAATCGCCACCTCCAAACACGTCAGAGTGGGCAACGCTTTGCAGGCGGGCGTTGACGAGCATCCCGCCGTCGGGGCCGGTCGGGATTCCCGAGTCCAGGAACATCGAGGCAGGCCGGACACCTGTGGCTACGAATGCGATGTCGAAGTCAATCGTCGTTTGATCGTTCAGCGTGACCATCCCCCTCTCAATAGACTCCACTATCTTCCCCTCAAGGATCCGGATGTCTCTGCCACCCAGTGATTCCACGGCAAGGCGCCGTACCTTGTCGGGCGCGCTCGGCATCAGCCGTTCGCCGGCGATGAGGACGATCCGCCCATTCCCCCTCTGTTCTTGAAGGAGCCGCCAAAGATTCCCTGAAATCTCCACCCCGGCCGCACCGCCGCCGATGACTGCGAAGTTGAACGCCCTACCTTCCTGCGAGCCCTTTGCGATAGCATTCCTAGCCCTGAGGAGATTGACAACGGGCTTGACGGCGATGACGTTGTCATGGGGCTCCTTGGTTAGTGCTTCAACGGGTACAGTGCTCCCCGTATTGAAGGAGACAACATCATACTGCACGTCCCGCCCGGACTGAAGAAAAAGGCGGTGAGCCAGAGGGTCGAAAGTTACAACCCTGTCCTGTATGAAGGTGGCTCCCCGGTCCGTTGCGAGCTTCTCGATGTGGAAGTGCACGTCCCATGGTTGGTAGGAACCGCCAAGCATGCCTGGCCCCATGCCTGAGTAATAATGGTACGGAGAGGGACTTATCAGCGTCACTCTGTGACCCCGGCTGATGAAGTCGGAAAGGTTCTTGAGTGAAGTCAGATGCGCATGGCCTCCGCCAACGAAAACCAGGTGCTTACCCATCGAATACATCTGATAAGAACTCGCTTTCGGTGAGAGAATGCATAGGATGAAAGAGTAATGTTTGTCAAATTATCGTACCAGATTTCGACGCACAGAATCGGGAATACGGGAACAAGCCCTCGCCTGGATGGTTCTCTGCCCATCACAGGAATCACTGAATACTAATCAGTTTTTAAATGGTCTTCAAGAGATAGTCCTCACTAAAAAGATTGAGGCCGGCATAATTTTTAGTTGTTGATCAATTGATCCCCAAGATTTGGGTTCTATAGGGCGGGCGACAAAAATGTCAGAAAGATGTTAAATGAAATCGAAGGGAGTTGGTGGGAAATTTCAATGTATAACGCTGAAACTTGAATTTGTGTTAGGCCAACGAGTGCACAAATGATGAGAGGCTCTCTCTCAAAATAAGCTCTTATTTAAACATCCTTTCATTGAAAATCAGCCAATTATCTTGGCCCGACCCTACTCCAAATGACTCACTCCGGCAACTTCCCGCTATTGCCGCTAACTTCCAGGGAATCTTTCTCAACCGGGTGTTGACTATCTCTGGATATTTGTAGCGGCACCGCGCTTTTGATATGCAGGTCGCGC
>JAJDNB010000016.1 GCA_022340905.1 Deltaproteobacteria bacterium
CGTGCTCGTAAGGCCATCCTACGTTTTGGGCGGTCGCGCCATGGAAATAGTTTACCAACAAGAGCAACTAGAAGACTTTATTCAACAGGCGGTCCACGTCGCCACCGGCCACCCAATCCTTGTAGATCAATTCCTTCAAGATGCCATCGAGATTGACGTGGACGCCATCTCCGACGGGAATATAACCGTAATTGGTGGGATCATGGAACACATTGAGGAGGCGGGGATTCACTCTGGAGACAGTGCCTGTGTGCTTCCGCCCATCAGTGTCTCCCAGGAAATAATCGAGGAAATAAAGGTTCAAACAAGGGCTCTGGCCAAAGAACTTGGAGTGGTGGGTTTGATGAATATTCAGTACGCGGTTAAGGACAACTTGCTCTATGTCCTCGAGGTCAATCCCCGGGCCTCTCGTACAGCACCATTTGTTAGTAAGGCAATTGGTGTACCCCTTGCCAAGCTAGCCACCAAGATCATGCTAGGTAAGAGCTTGGCTGAACTGGGATTTACCCGTGAGGTGGAGCCCTCTCACCTGGCTGTCAAGGAGTCGGTTTTTCCTTTTATTCGTTTCCCCAACGTAGACATTCTCCTGGGACCGGAGATGAAGTCCACCGGCGAGGTTATGGGTATTGACAAGACCTTCGGAATGGCCTTTGCCAAAGCTCAGTTGGCTGCCGGTTATTCATTGCCGTTGGAAGGAAATGTGTTCATAAGCGTTCGGGATCAGGACAAGCCAGCTATATTAAACATTGCCAAGGATTTTGATAAACTCGGCTTCAAAATCTACGCTACCCAGGGTACATCCACTTTTCTCTCGCAACACGGTTTGCAAAATCTGACGGTGGCTAAATTAAGTGAGGGACGGCCGCACGTCATAGACCATATCAAGAACGAAGAGATCAACCTGGTCATCAATACCAGTACTGGCCGAAAAACTGCTTCCGACGCTTATTTGATTCGACGGGCCACCTTGGTTTATAATCTTCCTTATGCAACAACGATTGCTGGTGCAAGAGCTTTTGTTCAGGCGATTGCTGCAATCTGTGGAGGCGAATTGCAAGTCACCTCTTTACAGGAGTATCATGCCAACAGCAAGAATGCAGGGGTCGGAGCTCAGCCAGTAAATAGAAAAATAGAGAATTAGGGAATTAGTCAAATAGTCAAGTGATTGATAGGTTGCCGTTTACCGGTTACCCTGCACCGTTCACAACTTCAACGAATAAACTAATTTTCTAATCGACCAATTTTCTAATTGACGACTTGAACGATTTGAACGGTTTCAAAGACCTTAACCTATGACCCCTTACCTTATTTCGGACATTTAGCCAGGAACTTATCTTGCAGAAACGCATAATAATCCCTGATGGCAGACCTAAGGAAGAGTGCGGCATCTTCGCTATCTATGGACACGAAGACACTGCTCGTCTCGCCTACTTCGGACTTTATGCGCTCCAGCATCGAGGCCAGGAGAGTGCTGGCATGAGTGTTTCTGACGGTAGAATAATGCGCCATCACAAAGGCATGGGTCTGGTGAGCGAAATTTTCGACGAGGATATACTCGCCAGCCTGAAAGGCTATCTCGGCATTGGCCATGTGCGCTATTCCACGACTGGTTCGTCCGTTTTAGTCAACGCCCAACCTTTCTGCATCACTCATTCAGGCTGCAGCCTCTCCATCGCCCATAACGGAAACCTGGTCAATGCCCACAGTTTGAAATGTGAACTGGAGCAGCGGGGCTCGATCTTTCAAACAACCATGGACAGTGAGGTAATCGTTCACCTTATCGCCCGCCAACTCACTGGCGGCTTGGAAGAGGCACTTATAAACGCTCTTAGTGAAATCAGAGGCGCTTATTCCCTCGTAATAGCTGCAGAAGACCAGATCATCGGCGCCCGCGACCCACACGGTTTTCGGCCCATGTGCCTCGGGCTCCTCGATGACAACGCCTATGTCATTGCCTCCGAGACCTGTGCCCTTGACCTTATAGGAGCTCGCTACCTTCGTGACGTGGAGCCGGGAGAGGTGGTCTTCATTGATGGAAATGGGCTCAGGTCCAGACATCTTCCTCGTTCTGGTCGCACAGCTTTCTGCATCTTCGAGTTTATCTACTTTGCCCGCCCGGACAGCAATATTTTCGGACAGAATGTCTATCTTGCCCGCAAACGTCAGGGACACGAAATGTCCCGAGAATATCAGGTGGGTGCTGACATAGTCATGCCGTTTCCTGACTCTGGCAACTATGCCGCCCTTGGATTCGCGGAAGAATCTGGCATTCCATTGGAAATGGGCGTAATTCGTAATCACTACGTGGGCCGCACGTTTATCGAACCAACCCAGGCCATGCGGGACTTCCATGTGAAAGTAAAACTGAATCCCGTGCGCCCCCTGTTGAGCAACAGGCGACTCCTGATAATAGAAGACTCCATTGTCCGCGGTACCACCACCAAGAACCGTGTCAAGACCCTCAGGGAAGCAGGCGCCCAAGAAGTGCACATGGCGGTGAGTTGTCCGCCGCACCGTTATCCCTGTTATTACGGCATCGACTTTCCCACCCGCAAGGAACTCCTTGCAGCCACCCACACCACTGAGGAGATCCAGAAGTTCCTGGGACTTGATAGTATTCATTATCTCAGCCTAGAGGGACTCTTGCGAGCGATAAACATGGATACCGAGGGCTTTTGCCTTGCCTGCTTCAATGGAGAGTATCCAGTCAGTTTCACTGATGACCTTCATAAGCACTGCATGGAAACAAATCTCGTTTCGCGCCAACAGCTTTGAAACGTCAATCCTCCACTATAAGAGAATCAGTGAGTGAGCATTATGGTCAAACCCGATAAGATTAATCAACGGAGGGGGACAGCCAAAATTATTCGCGAAGCAAAGGATGTCCTCAGAATTGAAGCAGAGGGTATTTACAGTTTAATCGACCGAGTAGGGACTGATTTTGCCGAGGCGGTGCAGTGGATATACAAGGCTCGTGGGAGAGTGATTGTTACCGGCATTGGTAAATCAGGAATAGTTGGCCGCAAAATCGTGGCTACGCTTAACAGCACGGGTACCCAATCCCTTTTCTTGCATCCCGTGGAGGCCATGCACGGCGATCTCGGAATGGTGAGTTCGGATGACATTGTCCTGGTTTTATCCAGCAGCGGCGAAACTGATGAACTCAAGATGATACTGCCGACACTAAAGGACCTGGAAACCCGGATCATCTGTTTCACTGGAAATACCGCCTCTACCATTGGTCGGAACAGTGATCTGACTGTCTACGCTGGAGTTGAACGAGAGGCCTGCCCCTTTGGTTTGGCCCCTACCGCCAGCACCACCGCCATGCTCGCTCTGGGAGACGCCCTTTGCGTGGCACTCATCAACATGCGCAAGTTTCAGCCCGCGGATTTCCGTCGCTGCCACCCTGGCGGAGTCTTGGGAGAAAGACTGCGAGTACCAATCGAAATAATCATGCGCACCGGAACCAGTGTCCCAAGAGTACAAGAAGAAACCTTGGTGGGTGAGGCAATCAAGGAAATGGATGACAAGACGTTAGGGTCAACCCTGGTAATGGGTAATGGTGACAGGTTGGTGGGGATCGTGACTGACGGCGATCTTCGGCGTGGATTATGCAGTTATGAAAGATTGTTGGAGAAACCTGTTAAAGCCATCATGAGTAGAAACCCCAAAGCTATCCGCATCGGTGGCTTTGTCGCAGACGCCCTGGAGATCATGGAACAGAATGAAATCACCGTGCTGCCCGTGGTGGGTGCAAAAGGTGAGTTGCTGGGAATAATCCACCTTCACGATCTCTTAGGCAAGGGACATATAAAGTTCACAATGTGAACAAATCCAAGTGTTAAGGTTTCAGGTGTCAGGTTTCAGGAAAAAGAGAGGGTAAAAACTGAAACCTGAACACTGAAACCTTTACTGGCAAAGTCATCTTTCTCTGACCTGGCCTAAAGGACTAGGTTTATGGGATTACAATGAATAATTCTGTAACACCAAGAGGGCTTATCTGCTCGCTGGCCCTGGTGCCAAACCCCGAAAACCGTTCAGTCTACCAGAATCTCGAGTCACTCATGGCTCGGTTACAACCAGCTGTTGCTGGGCTGTTTTTGGATCCCATGTTCTGGTGCCCCGGCGCCAACTGCTGTGGCCCGGCTTCATCTTCCTTGCTGGAGGAGGCGATTGGCCTAGCACCTCCTGACTTGCCCCTTTGGGTGCGGATTACCGGTACATCCGCAGAGCAAACGCTACACATCTGCCATCAATTAGAAAATGTCTGTCGTCGCCTCAAGTACAGGGGACCCCTAGCCTGGGTGGACACGCCACTCTTCTACCACAGTAATCGTGGTCTGCCGGAATACTACCACAGTCTCCTTGCAGATATGGAATTCAGTCTTATCGTCGATAACGATCCGAACATAATAAGAAAAATCGCAGACACCACCAAGCGGAAGAATATCCGGACAGCCATTTTGAGAAAACTTGTGCAAGAACCGCGTTTGGTAGCACTTGTGCACCGAGGTGATCTCAGACGTGGAATAAATTACCAGAGAGCAGTCCGGAGCAGATCCGACTTCCTAGTCTACGACGGGAGGGAAAGCAATTTCCTCGAACGCCCCAGTGCTAGTGGAGTGATTTCAGTAGGAGCCAATTTATTGCCCCATGAGTGGAGGACCATTACCTTATCCTCCCTTAACTTAGAAGAGACCCACTTCGGTCAGGCGAGCACCTTCCGCCATTTGTGGGAAGCCGGCCAGCGAGTGCGAACATTACAGAGACACTACCAACAAGCTCCAGACCGCATAATTCCTGCGGTACTGGCCGCCTGGGGGTTGATATTAGATCAGATCGAAGGTTTGACTCCCGAAGAACAAAAGGCAACAGAAACAATCCTGGAACATCTGCCAGAATCCTAGAGGAGAGCCGACCCCTGAGCCCTGACTACTGACATTGTTGAATGTACACAAACTTTATATATTTCATAGTCGTCCTGCTCATTTTCTCCACCCAGCAGCCGTCCCCAACACCACGGCTTTCCTTGTTTTTTACCTTTGCCTCTGGCCTTGCTCTCCTTTTTATTTTCGGTCTGTTTAACAGGCAGGTCTTCAAAAGACTGGCTACAAGGATGTCTGAGGTCACGGTGGGCGGTCATCGGGCCATTCTCTACCATCGCATTGTGACTCGCCAATCGCTTTTGGCTCTCATATTTTTTTGTGTTCAGATCTATTTGCTTGACATTAAATACTATCTCACCACCGTCTCCCTCATTCGCTACAGTTTCACTCTGCAAGGCTTGGCCGGCTTGGTCATATTTTTGTTCCACCTCGCCATCGTCTGGTTCTTCAGCTATGAGTGCCGCTGCCGCTTCACCTCCGAAACTTGCTCCAGGGTATCCGTCGTAACTACCAACCTTAAGTTCAATCTCGCCATCATTTTGCCCTGGCTCCTCATTTCAGGCAGCTTCGACCTTATGCAACTGTTGCCCCTTGGCTCGATACACGACCAACTCAATACTCCCGTAGGTCAGGTGCTCTTTTTCGCCTTGCTGATGATCATATTCATGATCTTTGCCCCACCCCTTGTGGTGCAACTCTGGAGTTGTAAGCCTCTGGAGCCGGGAACAAGAAGATCACTTATCGAAAGGTTTTGTCAAAATGAAAATTTCCATGTCCGGGAGATCGTTCTTTGGCCCGGCCAAGGCGGAACCTTTATAACCGCTGGCGTAATGGGACTGTTTGGTCGTTACCGCTATCTTTTAGTAACCCAAGGGCTTCTCGACATTCTTGACGATGAAGAATTGCATGCAGTCCTTGCTCACGAGATGGGCCACGTGAAAGAACACCATCTATTTTTCTATCTTGTCTTTTTACTTGGCTATCTCGTTCTTGCCTACCCTATTTCAGGATTTTCACTTTTGGTGTTTCTGACCAGCGACGTGCCACTGACGCTGATGACTAGGACTGATCATGAGTTCATCACCTTAATTTCTATTGTTTCCACCCTTCCTCTCTTACTTTTACTCGTCTTATATTTCCGCTTCCTTTTTGGCTTTTTTATCCGCAACTTTGAGAGACAGGCTGACCTCTATGGTCTCTCGGTCATGGGCAGACCTTATCCGTTGATTTCGGCTTTGGAAAAGGTAGCTTTTTACAGTGGCAACATTCGGGATGTTCCCAGCTGGCACCATTTCAGTATAAAGCAACGGGTTGATTTTCTTGCTGAGGCAGGGGGAAATCCCTCCCTGTCGAGAAACCACCGCGGCAAAATCAGGAAGGCACTAGCGGGATACTTAATAGGCATTATGGCCGTCGGTGTCTTTGGTTACTTCTTTTACACCGGCGCGATTGGCAAAGAGTACAACGAACAAGTGAATTTCAAGATGCTCAGCAGCCTGGTCCAGTTGGAACCTAACAACCCCCTCTTCCGATATAGGCTTGGCACACTTTACTACACCCGGAGCCAGCCTAAACAGGCTGTTTTCCATTTACAGCGCGCCCTGGAACTAGACCCTGACAATCCCGATATCTTGAACAATCTGGCCTGGGTTTTTGCCACCAGCAAGGAAGCTTCCTTGTATCAACCGAAAAAGGCTCTCGACCTGGCTGAGAGAGCAGCAGCTCGATCTCAAGAATCTCATATCCTGGACACCTTGGCAGAGGCCTATTACATTAACGGCCAAGACAGAAAAGCACTGGCCACAGCTGAGAAGGCTCTGGCAGCTGCATCGGGGGACCGCTCCTATTATGTCGAACGAGTAGAGCGATTCCGCCGGCTGGTCGAAGGATCTGAGTACAAATAGTGAGTTGTGGTCTAGACAGCTGGGAAGTCTTCCACCACAAAGGGCACAAAGATCACAAAGAGATTGTTGCAATAATATTTAAATCTTTGTGTGCTTCGTGTTCTTCGTGGTTTCTCTGCTCCCATGTCTTTGGAAGGAGACGCATTGACTGAGGACCATACTTAGTCTAGTAGCGAAGCATGGTGCTCATCTGATGGAGAGCAGCACTTATGGAGGCTGCAAGATTGTAGCGATGGTTTGCCAAAATACCATCGTCTTGGCTATTGGTAATAAGCCAGGGGGAGCATTCCGAAGCCCGCTTTAAATTCTCCACTATCTTGTCCATCAAGGCTACAGCGTCAATGGTCTGCAACTGCTCTACAAAGCCCACCCGGACCGTTTTCAGGACTTCAAACATTACATGAGCCACTCCCTGGCAATAATAAAAATAATTATCAGCTCGAAAGTAGCTGACCCGGGATCCATCCGCCTCCGTCTCTTTGACTAGATTCTCGTGACAATTGCCGAGGAGGTCCTTGTAAGAAGCTATGAGTGAGAGCAAATTGTCTGTGCGATAATAAAAGCGGCTTTTTCCCTGCTTAAGATTCTCGAGGAATCTCCGCAGTTCTTGGAGTGCTTCCTCATACTGGCTCTCGGTTGATGGAAACCAAAATTGATCCGCCCTGTTCATCAGCAAGTTTACCGTCCCTACCAAGTGGGGATCATAGGCGTC
>JAJDNB010000041.1 GCA_022340905.1 Deltaproteobacteria bacterium
CTGCTACCATCAGAGGGTTCACGGTAGCGATAGTGCTACCGTGAACCTTAAATCACCCCCTGAGCTACCAGCCGCAATTCTGCCACCCATAGGGGATTCCGTCGAAGTATCTCTGCCAAACTCGCCCAAAATAGCTGGCACGTCTGTTGCGAACTATAGTGATTAGGTGAGAAAGGAGAAAGTGGTCACACCAAGGAGTACCACACAAGTGAGTGAGACTATGACCAGTGTTTACAAAAAATTCGGCAAGATCAAAGATCGTTCTTCGGTGGGAACGGATCTAGCCTTCTACAAGTTTGTCATTCAAAGTCTGCCTGTTGCAGTGGTCACTGTGAATGCCGAATTACAGATTACCAATTTTAACCCCTGGGCAGAAAAATTAACCAGGTATTCAGCTGAGGAAGCTGTTGGTCGCTATTGTGGCGATATTTTGCAAGGGGGAATGTGTCATCTAGAGTGTCCATTAAAAACGGTTATCGAGCGTCATGATCCTACAGTGCACATCGAGACCACTATTCAGAACAAGATGGGCGAGACCATTCCAGTAAGAATGAGCACGGCAGCATTGCTGGATGAAAATGACAGCCTCATAGGCGGTTTGGAGGCCTTTGAGGACATTAGTCAGTTAAAAGATTTAGAACGTGAAAAGGCAAATCTCATGTCCATGTTTGCCCATGATATGAAGTCACCCCTCATTGCCATCCAGGGATTTGCTCTCAGACTTTTGGCTCATACAACGGACATGGCGGAAGTAAGGCGAGAGAAATACCTTGAGATCATAAAAAGAGAAGCTGGAAAATTGGATCATTTGATCAATGACTTTCTTGAATTCTCCCGCCTGCAAACGGGCAAGCTGAATTTGAATCTAAGCGCCACCTCTATAGATAAAGAACTGCTGGAACTTTTTGAAGCATACCATCCTAGGGCTTCACAATCAGGAATTGAGCTTAAGCTTGAAAACAGTGAGAGCCTCCCCCTTATCGAGGCAGATGCCGCTCGTTTGCGCAGAGTACTTACCAATCTGTTGGATAACGCCTTTAAGTTCACTGTCGGCGAGGGGAAGGTTACCATCCTCACTGAGCAAACCGACGATGAGGTTAGTATCAAAGTCATAGATGAAGGAAGAGGCATAGATGCCGAAGATCTCCAGGCTGTTTTTGAACCTTTTCATCGGGGGAGATATGCAGAGGAGATAGGAGGGATTGGTCTGGGCCTGGCAGTGGTCAAGGCCATTGTTGAGGCCCACGGAGGACGTGTACTCCTGGAAAGTGAACTTGGTAAGGGCTCAGTTTTCACAGTGATTTTACCAAAAACCGCAAATAAGGATAGAGAGGACGAAGCAAAATTATGACTTCCCTCAGCCAGTTGGATTCTCATAAGCAGACTGTCTCTGAGGTTTCTGTAGAAGAATATTACCTTTCATATCAAGGAGGTGGTCAAAAGAAATGACAGTCTTGGACCAGGCAAGACACAAAGACTATCCCGAGGCAGAGCCTGGTGAGGTCAACATTGCCGTGGTGGGAGGAGGCCCCCGCTGCAAGTCTCTGATCATGTTTCTCGAAACTCACACATTACACCACATGCAGGTTACTATTGTTGGCGTGGCAGACCCAAATGAGGATGCTCCGGGTCTAGTCTACGCCCGCGATAAAGGGATTTACACTACCAAAGATTTTCGAGATTTCTTTGCTTTAGAGCATCTCCACTTACTCATTGAGATTGCCGGCAGCAACGACGTTTTGGAGGAGATAATAAAGAGCAAGCCAAAACATCTCAAAGTAATGGGGCACCTCAGCGCCAGATTGTTCTGGGAAGTTATAGAATTTCAGGAAGAAAAGGTCCTATGTGAGAGAAGACTGGCCCATTCCGACCGGCTAAGCACCATAGGGCGAATGTTTTCCTATCTGGCCCATGAAATTCGCAATCCCTTGGTTTCCATCGGTGGCTTTGCTACCGCCATACTGAACGCACCCGAACTCCATCCTCACTTGAAGCCCAAAGCGCGAATCATCATTGACGAAGTGAAGCGTCTTGAAAGGGTGCTCAAAAACATGAGGGACTACGTACGGCCTTTACAACCCAACAAGACCACGGGCAATTTTAACAAACTCATAACCCGGGCTTTTATAGCCTTGGAGCCAGAGCTCAAAGCTAGCGGGGCGGAGATCCGCATAAACCTCGACCCTGAAATGCCTGACTCTCACTTCGACGAAGATCTCATGCTTGAGGCTCTGTTGAACTTCGCCCGAAGACTTATAAAGTTCATGGGACCAAAAGACAAGTTTACGATTCGAACTGAGGTTTGTTGGGACACTATTGGCATCTACTTTGAAGAAAGCACTGCGCGAATTCCCCCTGCTATCCTGCAAAATCTATTCAACCCTTTCTCAGATCGACACAGGAGCGATCCGGGACTGGACTTGGTTATGAGCAGGAAAATCATCGAAGATCATGGAGGCTACATTAGCCTTGCGAGTGATACTGACTCGCACACAAAGGTAACCATAGAGCTTCCTCTCGATTTGATCCGATAGGAAGCAATGGTCACCGGCAGGTTTTGCCCGGTTGTTACCTGAATCAACCGGAGAAAGTAGGAGGGAAACATGCAAATAACAGATAAACGGATACATCAGGTAAAAATAGAGCTTTCGGTAAAAGAGTGCAGGAATCTCCGCAAGGCCATCGATCACTACTTAACCCTCTATCAACTAGCAGATGATCCTGAGAGACTCTACCCAGCAGGGGACATTGATCTGGACACACTGAAGGCTATGTCTAGTCACCTGGAACTGATTGAGACTTCAAGCGCGGTTGAAGAAATTGGCTGACAGACCATGGGAATATTCCCCTGGGTGCAGCTTTATTCGTAAACGACCCAAAGATAGACTTTTTCGCAAATTTTGATTTCCCAGGAGGACAGAGGCAATGGGTAAAGAAATAAAAGTGTTATTCGGGGTGGACAGCTCTGAGTTCGCCAGAGAGGCTGTGGCCGCGGCGGCCAATCTTTTGAAAGACAACAGGAACCTCGAGATGACAATCTTTCATGGCATTCCTGAACCCGATCCTGGCCATATTTTTGAGCCATCTCTGAGCCCGGAAGAGGTTGAAAAGCACCTGCAACTCTGGAGTCGAGAGAGACAGAAAGTCATAAGACTGGCCAAAGAGGCGGCAATAGATGCAGGATTTGATTCTGAGAGAGCAAACACCTCCTACGAGGAAAGATGCAAAGATCCTGTGATTTCAATGATTAATCTAGCCAATAAAGAAAACTTTGGAGTAATTGCCCTGGCCCGGTGGGGCGCTAGAACCCTGGCGAAAAAAGTGATGGGACATGTTACCTACAAGCTTATGAATATGGCCTATCACCTACCCCTCTGGATAATTGACCCCCGTATTGCTTCTCACAATCTTTTGATTACTGTAGTGGGCGCAGGAATCAGCCGCCGGGTAGTGGATCACACCATTCGCTATTTTTCCCACCTAAAAGAGAGCAAATTTACCCTATTTCACGTGATTCCTCCTTTAGCCCCGGAGCTTCACACCACATCTTATTGGGACATCATAAGGGACCTGAGTGGGGAAGAGCAGCAGGAGAACATGGCTCAGCGAATGGAAGCCTATTTAGAAAAAGCAAAAAGTATTGCAAAGGAAGGTAAAGAAAGACTTATCTCTGCAGGGATTCCAGAAGACAAGGTGGTTGTAAAGTTTCAGCCGCAAAAAGAAGGAATAGCCAGAGATATTCTTGTAGAACTGGAAGAAGGTAATTACGGGATCTTGGTACTCGGCAGAAAGGGTGTCCGGGACATAACGCAATTTGGGTTGGGCAGTAAAGCCAACAAATTAATACACACCGCCCACGCCTTTATGGTCTGTTTGGTGAATTGAGAAGTGTTAGATAGGTCAAGGCACTATCCATTTCAAGCATCGAAGAACAAAAACGGCCGACTGTTTACACGGCCAGCCGTTTCTATTCTCTGGCGTCCCCAAGGGGACTCCTCGTTTGCCCCAGTTTTTATCTGCGTATCAGAAAACACCAAAGTTACGCAGATCTTTTCCCATCTCGAAGACATCAAAAGTCAATGCTGTTCCGAGTAAAAGGAGTTCTGTCTGGTATTTAGCTGAAGTTCATAGTTCGAAGCTTGACCCAACAGCGTCAGTCGTTAGACATGCTTTTCATGCGTTTCATTCCGCTCAATCTTTGATAGCGATCGATTTGTACTTTCTCTCATCGCTAATCCAACTCCATGTGGTGTGCTAGGGACACAAGGAACGATGCCGCATCGGGTGAGGTTCTTTCTGCAGACCTGTTGCAGGGTTTAGGGTTTGCCTGTCGCTTCATACCCACATTGTACCCCGTCCTTTTGGTGTTACCATCAGGTCATACGCCTGTTGCGCATTGTCCTTGACATGAGCCACCTCGTTACCCTAAGTTGAAACACACTCTAATTCCCCCTTCCAGTTCACCTGAAAGCGATGATAGATTTCCTCCTGACCGGAAAAATCCTGGGGTTGAAGCGGGAAAAGATTATCGGTTCATCCATTCTCGACATTCCGCCGATGACTGGCTCCCTAGTTCTCAAGTGCTTGGAAACAGGGGAACCACAGTTGGGAGGCCACATTTTTGGCAGGAGTGTGAGTCTGGTGGCTAATATCACCACCATACGGTCAGTTGCACGGGTGCTTGGAACTGTGTGCAACTTTCAGAGAATGCGCCAATTCGAACTCGCTGCCCGAGAGCTTGAATCCCATAAGTGTTTGAACCAACAACTCGACACTATTTTTAAGTCTTCATCAGATGGGGTCTGGGTTTGCGATGGCGAAGGGAAGGTTATCAAGATCAAAAGGGCCCCGGAAAAACTCAACGGCATTGAGGCGGCGACTGCTATTGGGAAGAGCCTTGCGAGATTCTAGAAATTGGACTGTTCGATCGCTCGGTTACCTATCCATCCATTCAGCTGAAATCTAGGAGAGACGAATGAAAAATTCCGCCAGCAATAAATATCTCCACGAAATGCGTGCAAAAGTCATTCCTCAGGGACAAGGCAGTGTGACTCCCTATTACGTGCAGAGAGCCAAAGGTGCCGTGATTTACGACGTAGAAGGCCGTGAATTCATTGACTTCGCCGGGGGAATCGGGGTGATGAACGTGGGACATTCTCATCCTAAAGTGGTGGAAGCGATTAAGGGTCAGGCTGAGAGATTTACCCACACCTGCTTCATGGTCGTGCCTTACCCAGACCTCGTGGAGTTGGCTGAGAGACTGTGCAGCGTCACACCAGGTACTTTCCCCAAAAAGGCCCTATTCATAAACAGCGGGGCTGAGGCGGTGGAGAACGCCGTTAAAATCGCTCGCTACTATACCAAAAGGTCTGCGGTGATAGCCTTTGAGAACGGTTTTCATGGACGTACCCTCTTAACCATGAGTCTCACCAGCAAGGTTAAGCCCTACAAGCTGGGCTTTGGTCCTTTTGTGCCGGAAGTATATCGAATGCCGTATGCTTACTGCTATCGCTGTCCCCTGGGTCTGAGCTACCCGAACTGTGAAGTGACCTGCGCCGATTACCTGCAGGAGTTTTTTGTCACCCACGTGGCTGCGGAATCCACCGCCGCCCTCGTTGTGGAGCCCATCACCGGTGAGGGAGGTTTTATAACACCGCCGCCGGAGTACTTCCCTAAGCTCGCTAAGATATGTCAAGAGAACGGTATTATTTTCGTCGGTGACGAGATCCAGACCGGCATGGGGCGAACGGGTACAATGTTCGCTCTGGAGCACTGGCAGGTGGAGGCGGACCTGACAATCGTTGCCAAGAGCCTTGCTGCCGGTTTGCCGCTCAGTGCGGTGGTGGGGAAGAAGGAGATAATGGATTCTCCGCATGTTGGGGGGCTTGGAGGCACTTACGGGGGCAATCCCGTGTGTTGCCGAGCCGCGCTGGCAGTGTTGGACATCTTCGAAGAGGAAGACCTATTGAAAAAGGCAAAGGTTCTCGGTCAAAAGGTGAGGCAACGATTCGATGCCTGGCAACCGAAGTTTGAGTTAATCGGTGAAGTTCGCGGACTGGGTCCTATGTTGGCCTTGGAACTGGTCAAGGACCGTGAGACCAAGGAACCTGCTGCAGATGAAGCCAAAGGGTTGGTGGAATTCTGTCACAAAAGAGGATTGATTCTCCTGACCTGCGGCAACTTCGGCAACGTTATCCGGACTCTCATGCCTCTGATCATAGAAGATGAACAGTTGGAGCGGGCCCTTGCCATCATGGAGGAGGGGCTCACAGCCTTGTCAAAGTGATATGAATCCAGACACAAAGCCGATTTCCTCAAGCTTCGTAGGTCGTAGGTCGGTGGTCGGACCAAGCTAAGTGGATAATATACTGTTACAGAAGGATGAAAAACGGCCCCATGTTTGCCCTAAAACGCCTTTTTCGGTGTCAAAAAGGGCTACTCAAGGAGAAAGTCCGCTATATAATCCACAATGAGATGAACAGAGAATTGTCAATAAAGCTTTATAATGTAAACTCTCTTGCCATTCCAGTGGGACTTCATATAACATACTTTAATCCCCACTTTTCCCTTTGAGACCAATCTACAGTATCTTGGTTTAAACTAAGAATATGCGGAGTTTTTGGCTCCGCTTTTTTCTTTTAAGCATGTTGTTCTCTACATTGACATGGTCCATTTTGCTCGCGTAAGATGAAAGCAGCCTGTTTTTTTGACTTTGCTGTGCTATCGAGAGACCTGGATTTGAGCTTGAGTTCTTTACTGCCTTAGCGGGGGCGGGGTATCGCTGAAATAGACTTTGTACTGGAAAATACCTGACCATGTCACAAGCACGCCTTCGAAGGACACTACCGACCCCGGCCACCGGGGCTCTGCTGGCCGGAATCGCCCTGCTGTCGGCGTTGCTAGGGGCATGCCAGCCCAAGGCGAGCAGGCCGACGGCGCCGTGGCCGGCTTCCGGAGCCGTCGATCACACCACACCGGCCCAGGCCTATGCTGGTGAGGTTCTCAGCTACATGATACAGGTTGTCCTGGGGACGGCCGGACCGGCGGAAAACCGGGAGAGCTGGAAGAGGCGGGGGTCTGACGTCCCACTTGATTATCACGAAATCGACGCCATCTTGAATAGTCCGGGGGGGGACAAAACCCGTTTGATGGTCTTGGACCCCCACATCCTCGGCCTTTCCAACGTGCTGTATCACTACGACCGGCACCTAAATCGATTCAAGGGGCGCACGGTGTCCGACAGCCTCTTCCCGTCAACAGAGCTTCTGGCGCTACGGCTGCTCCTGGTTCGAAAGCAGAAGACCGGCGGCAAGATAGGGCTGTCGGCCCTGTGGCAACATCAGGACCTGCTGCGGTCAACGGGTCGAGCGGATCCAGCATACCTGCAGAAGTTCAATCTTTCGGCCGAAGAATTGAAATTGCTGCAGGATGTCATAGAGGCGGAGCCTGACTTTTTAGAGTACCTACACAACCCCAACGTCGTTGCTGCCCTGACCGACATGCAACTGGTTCAGGAGGATACCGCGATCCAGCGCACCGAACACCTGGGCGGCACACCGGAGTTGGCCTTCGAGCATATCTCCGGACCGCGGGACAACCGCGCTGTGCGGGTTGCCATCCTGCCCTCATTGACCGCAGCCTTCTCATTCGGGCCCCAAGCCGGAGAACTGTCGCGCCATGGTTTTCGGGCGACAAAACGCTATGTAGAGGCGGTCACCCGGGTTGCCGCAGAGTTGTCCGCAGCCTATGCTGCGGAAGGAACCTCGACCCGTCCCGGAGTGGACGTTTTCGCTTTGATGGAACGGCCGCTGGTGGTCACGCCCGAAAACGATCGGGCGGTGGTGGAGCGCATCTGCCCTTGGGCCAAAGTGGTCTTCATCCTGCTGGGCAAGGATGTCTATCTGTCACTGGGGCCCAAATCAGCCGGCCGGCCTCCCCGGATTTATCTGGACATCGATGCTGTTCGTTACGGATTGGTGGCGGACGAAATCGAGATGGCGGCCGCCTTTTTGCGGTTGTCCAACTGACGCAGCTTTCCCCTTTACCCCTTTTGCCCTGATCCAAGATGTAGTATTCTTCCTGTCAGAGTAAAAGTGTGCATTAAGGGATGTAATACAAACTTTCGCATTTAACCCCACCCAACACCCACTTCTGGCTTAGCTACTTGAACTCCTGGGTGTAGGCCTCACAAGCTTGTTTTGAATAAAGGGGCTTTAAGGGTTGTACGTCACCTGAGAGCCTCTCGGATTCCTAAGCATTTTTTGTATTTGCTGGTCTCCTCTTTTGTGGTATTTTGACTGTTAGCTAAGGTCTACTTTTATCAGTTCAAACCTCGTGTCTTGTTTTCATCGACCAGCATTCGTTCGTGGCTTTTTGCCAAAAAGTGAATCTGCTTATACTGTTTGACAACTTATCCGTCTAAGGAGTCGTTGGCCCAAGCAGGGTGTGTCGATTCACATGGATACAAAGGGAGGTTTTCGCTTATGAAAAAACGCCAAATTATCATTCTCGTGTCCTTGCTAGCAGTTGTTCTCATTGTTAGTGCATGTGGTTGTCTAAGTGGAGGGAAGAAAAAGGAGAAAGCTGCCCCTGCTCCTGCGCCTGAACCCGTTGCTGTCCAACCTGCAACCCCAACGGAAGGACAGCAATTTATGGATCTGAAGAAGGCCCATGATGCGGGGGCTATTACAGATGAGGAGTTCCAGAGGGCTAAAGAGAAATTACTGCAACAGGGTGAGCAACCAACCAAAGAGGTAGCCGAACAACCTCAGCAGGAGCAGAAAGAGACTGAACAAAAGTCTGAAGAGGGGAAGGAAACAACTAAATAATATTGAGAAATTGCTGAAGATACTCGTCCATCAGTAATTGTGC
>JAJDNB010000150.1 GCA_022340905.1 Deltaproteobacteria bacterium
GAGGAGTTTCTATGCCTGTTGCCGACTATAAGACCTACTGTAAGATGTTGGATAAAGCACGGGATAAGAAGTTTGCCTACCC
Source organism: Deltaproteobacteria bacterium (assembly GCA_022340905.1). Lineage (GTDB taxonomy): Bacteria > Desulfobacterota > Syntrophobacteria > BM002 > BM002 > BM002. The sequence goes on from JAJDNB010000150.1 coordinate 83, forward strand.
TGCTATCAACGTGACTTCTTTGACAACGGCCAATGCCGTTCTGCAGGGGTTGGCTGAGAGCCGTTGCGATGGCATCATTCAAGTTTCCACCGGAGGCGGTGCTTTTGCCTCCGGTGCTTCGGTCAAGGACATGGCTTTGGGGGCTATCTCCATTGCCGAACATGTCCACCGTGTTGCAGAGCGCTACGACATCTATGTTGCCTTGCACACAGACCACTGCCAAGCTGACAAGCTTGAGAGCTTCGTTATCCCACTCGTAGAAGAGACAGAAAGACGCAGAGCGGCTGGTTTGCCGAATCTGTTCAATAGCCATATGTTTGACGGCAGTGCTTTGCCGTTGAAGGAAAACTTGGACTTAGCCGTTCCCTTGTTAGAGCGCTGCCATAAGAACGAAATTATTCTTGAGATCGAGGTTGGTGTGGTGGGCGGTGAAGAAGACGGGGTCAGCGGAGATGGGGCTGCGGAAAAGCTCTATACCACCCCTGACGATATGCTCGAAGCGGCTCGCCGTATGAACGAAGTCAAAGGTGCACGTTATTTGGTGGCTGCCACCTTCGGTAACGTCCACGGGGTCTACAAGCCGGGTCACGTCAAGCTCAAGCCGTCGATTCTCAAGGAAGGCCAGCAGGCTCTGGAAAAAACCTACGGCAAGGATGGGCTCTTTTATCTCGTCTTTCACGGAGGTTCGGGATCGTCACTCGAAGAGATTCGCCAGGCAGTTGACTATGGTGTCGTGAAGATGAATATCGATACAGATACCCAGTATGCCTTCACCCGCCCCATTGCAGGCCACATCTTGAAGAACTATGACGGTGTTCTCAAGGTTGACGGGGAAGTGGGAAATAAAAAAACATACGATCCTCGCGTCTATATGAAACTGGCGGAAGAATCCATGGCCGAGCGGGTGCAGCAGGCGGTGAAAGACTTGCGAGGGACAGGGACAACACTCTTTGATGACTAATTAGCTGGCGTGCAATAACTATGACTGCCCCCAATACCATCAGCAACGATAAGTTTGACGCGGTACTCTTTGATCTGGATGGCGTCATTACTGCTACCGCCAAGGTCCATGCGGCGTGCTGGAAGAAGATGTTTGATGAATTCCTGCGACTTCGTCCTGATGAACCTTTTGAGCCTTTCAACATTCAAGAAGATTATCCGATACACATCGATGGGAAGCTTCGAGAAGACGGGGTGCGCAGCTTTCTGATGTCTCGTGGAATTTATTTGCCTGAGGGTGACTCAGGTGAGGCACCAAACTACGAGACCGTTCATGGCCTCGGGAAACTAAAAGACCGGATGTTTAAAGAAATCCTCCATGAAGAGGGCGTCGAGGTGTACAAAGGAGCCGTGGAATTGGTCAAGCAACTCCGAGACCAGGGGATAAAAACTGCTGTAGTCTCTGCGAGTAAAAACTGCAAAGCAGTCCTCGAGGCGGCGTCCATTGACCATTTGTTTGATGTGAGGGTGGACGGTGAAGTGGCCAACCAGCTGAAGCTTCCCGGCAAACCTGCTCCGGACAAGTTTCTCAAAGCTGCACAACAGCTGGGAGTGGAACCTGACCGTGCCGTGGTGATCGAGGATGCTATCTCCGGGGTCCAGGCCGGCCGAGCCGGTGGATTCGGGCTGGTTGTTGGGGTTGACCGTAAGGGACAACCGGAGGAATTGAGAGAGAACGGTGCCCATATCGTCGTAACAGATCCCGGGGAACTTTTGTGATTGTAGATTTTAGATTGAAGATTGCAGATCTGGTTGATTTGATGCGTTAGGAGAAGAGTATATGCTTCACCGAGAGCGGTTGAAACCTCCCAAATATGTTTATCCTCCCCATGAGTGGAAATTTGTTGAAAAGGATTTCTACCCGCGCTTTCTGGCACAGTCGGAAACCATGTTTTCCCTAAGCAACGGCTACATAGGCATGAGGGGTAATTTTGATGAAGGGAGACCCACCTTCGAGAACGGCACATTCGTCAACGGATTCTACGAGTCCTGGCCCATAGTCTATGGAGAGGAGGCCTATGGTTTTGCCCAAACCGGGCAAACCATAGTCAACGTACCGGATACCAAAATTATTAGACTCTACGTGGACGATGAGCCCTTTTACCTCCCTACCGCTGATCTGCTCAGCTTTGAACGTGTCCTAGATATGAAAAACGGTACCCTCGATAGAGAGATACTCTGGGAAACGGAGGCAGGAAAACGAGTTTCCATCAAGTCCAGGAGGCTGGTGTCCCTAGAGCACCGTCACCTGGCTGCTATTTTCTATGAAGTTAAAGTTCAAGATGGTAAGGCACCAGTGGTGCTTTCCTCGAAGCTGGTCAATCAGCAAGGTGAGGTTAAAGATGAAGACGATCCTCGACGAGCACGGGGCCTCGGAGACCGGGTTCTGTTGCCCAAAGATAACTACGAAGAAAACCAGAGGATCATCTTTGGCTATCAAACGAATCGCAGCAAGATGACACTAGCATGTGGCATAGAGCATGTGGTCGAAACAGAGTGTCCGTATTCCTTCAAAAGGCAAATTTCAGAAGATTCCGGCAAGGTTGTTTTTTCCATCGAGGCAAAACCAGGTCTACCCATTCAGCTGACCAAATACATAACCTACCACTCGTCAAGGAGCGCTCCCGCCAAAGAATTGTGCGGAAGAGCCGAACGGACCCTCGACCGTGCCAAGGAGCAAGGATTTTCCAAACTGCTTGCAGGTCAGCGGCGGTGTCTTGACGGTTTCTGGAAGAGGAGCGACGTTCAGGTTTTCGTGGATCCCTCCAGGAGACGCAGGACCAGAGAGGAGTGGCAGCAAGCGGTCCGCTTCAATTTGTTCCATATCTTCCAGGCAGCCGGTCGGGCGGAGGGAGTCGGAATCCCGGCCAAGGGCCTCACAGGACAGGCCTATGAAGGTCACTATTTTTGGGATATCGAAATTTACCTTCTTCCCTTTCTGATTTACACTTCGCCCCGGATTGCCAGGAATCTGCTCAGGTTCCGTTACAGCATGCTGGAGAAGGCCAGAGAGCGTGCCAAAGAGCTGAATCACAGAGGTGCCCTTTTCCCCTGGCGGACCATCAACGGTGAGGAGGCCTCTGCGTACTACGCGGCCGGCACAGCCCAGTATCACATTAATGCAGATATTATCTATGCCATGAGGAAGTACGTGAATGCCACGGGTGATCTAGAGTTTCTTTATGATGAGGGCTCAGAGATGCTGGTGGAAACAGCCAGACTGTGGGCCGACCTCGGTTTCTATTCGGACAGAAAAGGCGGGAAATTTTGCATTCACGGTGTTACCGGACCGGACGAGTACAATACCGTAGTGGATAACAACACCTTCACTAACTTGATGGCACGGGAAAATTTGTGGTATGCGGCTGCAGTCGTAAGAGAGATTTATCAAGATCATCCCGACCGTTTTGCCGAACTGGTTGACAAGACTGGCCTGGAAATTTCAGAGATTGAGGAATGGCAGAAGGCTGCAGACAACATGTACCTTCCCTTTGACGAGAAGTCGGGCATTCACCCTCAGGACGACAACTTTCCAGACAAAGAGATGTGGGACTTCGCCAACACGCCCGAAGACAAGTACCCCTTGCTCTTGAACTACCATCCTCTGGTTATCTATCGGCACAAGGTAATCAAGCAGGCGGACCTGGTGTTGGCCATGTTTCTTCTCGGAGATGAGTTTTCAATGGAGGAGAAGAAGCGCAACTTTGATTACTATGACCCTTTGACCACCGGGGACTCATCCTTGTCGGTGGGTATACAAAGCATTGTGGCCTTCGAATTGGGTTATCTGGAAAAGGCAAACGAATATGCCCGTTATGCTGTGCTCATGGATCTTGCTGATATTGGAGGTAATGTGAGTGACGGGGTCCACATGGCAGCCATGGGCTCCACCTGGATGGTCCTGGTGTATGGCTTTGCGGGAATGCGCGATTATGACGGCCAGCTGTCCTTCAATCCAGTGCAATTCGAAGGGCAGGGGAGAATTCGCTTTTCCCTTACTGTACGGGGGCAGAGAATAGAAGTTGACATGAAGGCGGATTGCACCACCTATACTTTGCTTGAAGGTGACGGTCTGGTGATACGACACAGAGACGAAGAGGTCAGGCTGTCTCGGGATGTTCCTTCGGTGGTGTGCGAGGCTGTCGCGAAAAACGAATCTTAAAGGTATGCGTTAATTTTATTTATAAATCTGCAATCTCCAATCTAAAATCTTAAATCTAAAGTCGCACGGAGGTTAACATGCAAGATCAAGGTCAAGTGAGGAGTCTCCATGGCTTAGAGGACTTCGGGATAACCAATGCCAATACCATATGGTGGAACTTATCGAGTCCCGCTCTCTATGAACACGCCCTTCAACGGCATGAAGGACTCATGTCCCATCTCGGACCGCTAGTAGTTCGGACCGGTCAATACACGGGCCGTTCTCCCAACGACAAGTACCTTGTTCGAGAGCCATCCAGTGAGGAGAAGATTTATTGGGGTGAGGTCAATCGGCCTTTCAGCCCCGATCGCTATGAAGCACTACGGGCCCGCATCCTTGCCTATCTCGAGGGAAAAGATCTCTATGTCCAGGACTGTTACGTGGGTGCAGACCCGAAGTACAGACTTCCCATTAGAGTGATCACCGAGAAGGCGTGGCACAGTCTCTTTGCCCGTAACATGTTTGTCAGGGAACTGGATCCGCTTAAGCTGGCCCAGCACCAGCCGAAATTCACTATTCTCGATGCTGCGGGCTTCAATGCCAACCCCGAGGAAGACGGCACTAATTCCGAGGTCGTGGTCCTTCTCAATTTTGGGAGAAAGGAAGCTTTCGTCGCAGGCAGCCATTATGCCGGTGAGATGAAAAAGACAATGCTCACAGTGATGACCTACATACTGCCGGAACAGAATGTTTTGCCCATGCACTGCTCAGCCAATTACGGCAAGAGCCAAGATGACGTCGCCCTGTTTTTCGGCCTTTCGGGTACGGGAAAGACCACCTTATCAGCAGATCCGGATCGAACTCTCATCGGCGACGATGAGCATGGGTGGAGCGAAGATGGAGTGTTTAACTTTGAAGGGGGCTGTTACGCCAAGGTAATCAGGTTATCACCCGAGGGTGAGCCTGAGATTTACGAGACCACCCGGCGATTCGGCACAATTCTGGAAAATGTTGCCATAAATTCAGCGAGCAGGCATCTTGACCTGGACAGCGATGCCTTCACCGAGAATACCCGGGCATCATACCCCATATCTCACATCCCCAATGCCACAAGAGAGGGGGTGGCCGGTCATCCCAAACAAGTATTGTTTCTTACGGCCGATGCCTTCGGGGTGTTGCCGCCTGTCGCAAAATTGACGCCGGAACAGGCAATGTATCACTTTCTTTCCGGTTACACTGCTAAAGTGGCGGGGACAGAAAGGGGTATCAAAGAGCCGCAGGCTGCCTTCAGTGCCTGCTTTGGAGCTCCTTTCATGGCGCTAAATCCAGTAGTGTATGCAGATCTTTTGGGCGATAAGATAGCAAAGCACAGTGCCTCAGTGTGGCTCATCAACACCGGCTGGAGCGGCGGTCCTTACGGCACCGGAAAACGAATCAAACTAGCTTACACTCGCGCTATGGTTAGTGCGGTATTGAATGGCACCCTGGAAGAAATCCCGAGGACCAAGGATCCTTTCTTTGGGATCGAGGTGCCCGAGACCTGCCCTGATGTGTCATCCGAGGTACTGCAACCACGCAACACCTGGCAGGACAAGGCGGCTTACGATGAACAGGCAAAAAAACTGACCACAATGTTTGCCGAGAACTTCAAGGAGTTTGGTGAAGACGTTTCGGAAGGAATCCGCGGTGCCGGACCTTCCTAAAAAGCTTCGCTGTCATTCGGGCTTACAGCCCGTCATTTATGGTCATATGCCTTCGGCGTCATTAAAGGCAAAGGGTAGGGAGCATAGAGTAAGAGGCCAGAGGCCAGAGGTCGGAAGTCAGAGGTCGGAGGTCAGACGACAGACGACAGAGGACAGAGGACAGCAGGTCAAATCGTCAATTTGTCGAGTAGTCAAATGGTAAAGAATGGCCTCAATGGCGAATTACCAATTAGACGAGTTGACCAATCGACCAATCAACGAATCGACTAATTTTCTAATTGACGAATTCCCTATAAGCTGTGAGCTGACTTGAACGGCTTCTGGGATTTGTACTACTTTGAGGATTCTTCTGTTCTTACTACTTTTACTATCTTTACTATTTAAATGTTGGAACGGCTTGAAAACATGACTTAACGCCCTGCGCTATGCGCCATGCGCTCTGCGTTTTTGGAGGATAGAATAGTGGTGCACGAACTTGCTGGTAAGCCGCCGCCTAGATCTTTGCTTGAAAATATTCCCAGACTTGTTTCAGCGTACTACACTCACAAGGTTGATGTCTCGGAGCCCGAACAGCGTGTTTCCTTCGGCACCTCGGGACACCGGGGCTCCTCTTTGAAAAACAGCTTCAACGAAGACCACGTGCTGGCAATCAGTCAGGCCATCTGTGAATACCGGAAAGGAAAAGGCATCACCGGACCACTTTTTATGGGAATGGACACCCATGCTCTTTCCGAAGCGGCATTGGCCAGCGGGCTCGAAGTCTTTGCTGCAAATGGCGTGAGCGTGATTATCCAGAAGGATTTTGGCTACACGCCTACCCCGGTAATTTCTCATGCCATCCTGACTTACAACCGCGGCAAGGAAAAGGGACTCGCCGATGGCGTTGTCATAACCCCTTCCCACAATCCGCCTTCAGACGGTGGATTCAAGTACAACCCTCCCGAGGGAGGACCTGCAGATACTCAAACCACTGGTGTTATCGAGAAGAGAGCCAACGAGATACTTGCCACCGGACTCAAGGAAGTGAGACGGCTTCCATTTGAAAGAGCGCTAAAGGCTGACACTACAAAGGAGTGTGATTTCATCACTCCCTACGTCGAGGATCTTATACATATCATAGATATGGAGATCATCGCCAAAGAAGGTATCAGGATAGGTGTGGATCCCTTGGGCGGGTCAGCGGTCAACTTCTGGGATCCCATTGCCGAGAAGTACAACCTTTCAATTGAGGTAGTGAATCGAAGTGTTGATCCGACCTTTGCCTTTATGAGCGTGGATAAAGACGGCAAGATCCGGATGGACTGTTCGTCGCAATATGCCATGGCAGGCTTGATCCAGCTCAAAGACAACTTCGACATCGCCTTCGGCAATGACGCAGATTGCGATCGCCACGGAATCGTTACCAGGAGTGTTGGCTTGATGAATCCTAACCACTATCTTGCGGTTGCGGTGTGGTATCTGTTTCAAAATCGGCCTAATTGGAAAACAGACGCAGCTGTGGGCAAAACCCTGGTTTCCAGTTCCATGATAGATCGGGTTAGCTCCAGGCTTGGACGGAAGCTCTCTGAAGTGCCGGTGGGTTTCAAATGGTTTGTGGATGGCCTGCTCGACGGCACCTATGGATTCGGCGGCGAGGAAAGCGCCGGAGCCTCATTTTTGAGAAAAGACGGCACGGTCTGGACAACCGACAAAGACGGAATCATCATGGACCTCCTTGCTTGTGAGATTACGGCGGCAAAGGGTAAAGACCCTGGGGAACTTTATAAAGACCTGGAAGATGAACTGGGAAGCCCGGTGTATGAACGAATTGACGCACCAGCGACAGTTGAGCAAAAAGAAATTCTCAAGCAATTATCTCCGAGTATGGTTACGGCAGAAGAACTCGCCGGTGAAACAATCACTGCCAAACTTACCAAGGCGCCCGGAAACGACGCTCCCATTGGTGGACTCAAAGTTGTAACTGAAAATGGTTGGTTTGCTGCCCGTCCCTCGGGTACGGAGGATATTTACAAACTCTATGCCGAGAGTTTCAGAGGACTCGATCATTTGCGGAGCATTCAGGCAGAGGCACAAGCGATCATTGACTCTGCCCTTTCTCAGTAGGCATCCCTTCGACTAAGCTCAGGGCAAGCAGGCAGCTTATAATAAAATATCGTGTTGGAGTACCCAACACTCCATCACTCCAATACTCCATTACTCCGGTTAAGACCAGCTTCTAGGAGACCCAAATGGACATCAATGATATGGACCTAACGGTTTCGAGATTGGGACAGTGCCGTATACCATCACCTATGTCATATGTGCAGTTTGTCAGCGATGATAAACATGTACTTTATCATGCAGATTGCAGCGTAATTACGGACTTTCTCGAGAAGGATAAGCTGCCGCCATGTTTTGAGATGGCTGGGCCGAGAGAAAAGATCTACTTCGATCCGTCGAAAGTCAAAGCCGGCATTGTGACCTGTGGTGGTCTTTGTCCAGGTTTGAACGACGTCATTCGCGCTGTCGTGTTGAGCCTATTCCACCACTACGGGGTACGGACGGTTTTTGG
>JAJDNB010000079.1 GCA_022340905.1 Deltaproteobacteria bacterium
GTGCGTGTCATTTGTGAGAATCCTAGGCACAAGCAGCGTCAGGGATAGTAACGGAGGGTAACCATTGGCACGAATTGCGGGTATCGATTTACCCAAAAACAAGCGGATAGAAATAGCTCTTACCTATATTTACGGGATCGGGCGTACTACGTCGCAGAAAATTTTGGACAAGGCAAATGTAGACCTCAATACCAAGTCTGATCTTCTCACTGAGGAGGAAATCAACGCTATCCGTAGAGTTATCGATAGCGACTACAAAGTGGAAGGTGACTTGAGAACTGAGGTCTCCATGAACATCAAGCGGCTTATGGACTTAGGCTGCTATAGAGGTCTCCGGCACCGGCGGGGAATGCCAGTGCGTGGGCAGCGCACTCACACCAATGCCCGTACGAGGAAAGGACCGCGGCGATCCATGATCGGTCGTCGCAAGAAGTAGGGAATCCTGGGGCTCCGCCCCAACCGGAATAATGGAATAGTGGAATAATGGAAGATTGGCTAAGAAGAATACCTATGAAATGGTTTTTCCTATTACCATCCATCATTCCAACATTCCAGAATTCCAATATTCCAGGAAGATAGAGAAAAACAGAAGCGACACCATAAAGCTCCGACTTTGTTAACTTCTGGAATCTCCGAACTTCTGATTAGGAGGAAAGATGGCAAAGGCAAAAGGCAAAGCCTCTCGAAAAAAGAAGGAAAAAAAGAACATTCAAAACGGTGTTGCCCATATCCAATCAAGTTTCAACAACACCATAATTACCATTACGGATATGAACGGCAATACAATCGCCTGGTCCAGCGCGGGCAGCCAAGGTTTCAAGGGCTCACGTAAGAGTACACCTTTTGCTGCACAGCTCGCAGCGGATGACGCAGCAAAGAAAGCTCAAGAGCATGGAGTACAGAATATCGAGGTTTATGTAAAAGGGCCCGGTTCCGGTCGAGAAGCTGCCCTGCGCGCACTTCAGGCTGCTGGCTTTAACGTTACGCTTATTCGTGATGTGACTCCCATTCCCCACAATGGATGCCGACCACCAAAAAGGAGAAGAGTCTAAGCAAGGAGGTCCACTTTGGCTCGATACACTGATTCAGTATGTCGTATTTGTCGACGTGAAAATCTTAAACTTTATCTGAAAGGCGATCGCTGTTACTCGGATAAATGTGCCTATGAAAGACGGAGCTATCCTCCAGGTCAGCATGGCCAGGGACGGAAAAAGTTCTCAGACTACGGAATCCAGTTAAGGGAAAAGCAGAAGGTAAAACGGATGTACGGTTTGCTGGAACGCCAGTTCCGAGCTTATTTCCACAAGGCGGAAAGACAGAGGGGGGTCACCGGAACCAACCTGCTCGTTTTGTTGGAACGGCGGTTGGACAATGTGATCTACCGCATGGGTTTCGCTAACTCTAGGTCCCAAGCCAGACAACTGGTGCGTCACAATCACTTCTTCGTCAATGGTAAAAGGGTGAACATTCCTTCTTACTCGATCAAAGAAAATGACACCATTGAGGTCAAAGAGAAAAGCCGCAACATCGTCCCCATTGCCGAGGCAATGGAGGCGGTGGCGCGACGGGGAATCCCACAGTGGTTGGAGGTGGAAAAAGACAAGTTCAAGGGAACAGTCAAGGCCTATCCGTCTCGCGACGAATTGACCATGCCCATCCAAGAACAACTCATTGTGGAGCTTTACTCCAAATAGATTCCCATTGTGGCCGCATTTTCTCTATTTGTTTTCCAATATCATGGTAGCACCGGCCAAATCGGGTTCCTCTAAAAGGAGTCGATATGTACAGAAATTGGCGAGAACTAATTAGTCCTAAAAAGTTAGAACTAGATCCCAAAACCTCCTCAAGATTTTTCGGGAAGTTCGCCTGTGAACCATTGGAAAGAGGTTTTGGCATTACCATCGGCAACGCCTTGAGACGAATAATGCTATCATCGCTGCAGGGCGCTGCTGTAACCTCGGTGAAAATAGACGCAGTGCTGCACGAGTTTTCCACCATTCCCGGGGTTCGCGAAGATGTAACCGATATCATTTTGAACTTAAAAGAGGTCAGATTAAAGTTACATGGTGAAGAGCCCAGGACGATAGAGGTGGATAAATCAGGGGCGGGCGCGGTCACAGCTGGGGATTTCAACTATCCCCCGGAGGTGGAAATTCTCAATCCAGAGCAACATATAGCCACACTGTCCAAAGACGGCAGATTGTGCATGGAGATGCAAGTCAAGAGTGGCAAAGGCTATGTGCCGGCGGAACGGAATGTGGAAGAAGATGCCGCCATTGGAGTCATCCCAATGGACGCGATCTTCTCTCCCATCCGCAGGGTGAACTATGTGGTAAGCCAGGCTCGTGTTGGCCAGATAACTGATTATGACAAGCTCACCATGGAAATTTGGACCGACGGCAGCGTCATGCCTGAGGATGCCCTGGCCTTTGCGGCAAAGATTCTGAAAGAGCAAATGACCATATTCATTAACTTCGACGAGGAACCGGAAGTTGAACTGAAAGAGGAAGAGGAAGAGGAACCCAAACTGAACGATAACCTTTTCCGTTCTGTGGACGAGCTCGAATTGTCAGTTCGGTCTGCGAATTGTTTAAAAAATGCCAATATCCGGCTCATTGGCGAACTTGTCCAGAAAACTGAAGCAGAAATGTTGAAGACCAAGAACTTTGGCCGCAAATCGCTCAACGAGATTAAAGAGATCCTCACCGAAATGGGCCTGTCGCTTGGCATGAAGCTTGAGAACTTCCCATCAAGAGAAGAAATAGAGGCGAGAAAGGAACAGGAGTAGATGCGACACGGGAAGAGTGGGAGGAAACTAAGCCGTACCTCCAGTCATCGCTTGGCCATGTTTCGCAATATGGTAACTTCATTGTTGGAGCATGAGCGGATCTACACTACCGAGGCAAAAGCTAAGGAGCTTAGGCGCTGGGCCGATTGGATGATCACGCTGGGCAAGAGGGGAGATCTGCACGCTAGACGCCAGGCACTGCAAATAATCCGCGATAAGAGCGTGGTCCACAAGTTATTCACCGACCTGGCTCAACGCTATCAGGCACGGAGCGGAGGCTATACTCGAACGGTTAAAGTAGGCTTTCGCGTTGGCGATGGAGCACCTTTGAGTCTCATCGAGCTGATGGCAGGTGAGACGGAAAAGAAGAAGAAGAGAAAGACTAAAGCTCCGAAAGTCAGGAAGAAGAAGGCACCAGCGGTTGAAGCGGCTCCAGAGACTGAGGCTGAGATGGCAGAGGCTTCAGAGGCTGAAGCAGAAGGAGTTACTGAAGAAGAAGTTTCCAAGAAGAAACCAAAAGACAAACCGACTAAGAAACCGAAGGCTAAAAAGGCAGCGCCTAAGAAAAAGGCGAAAGCAGCTGCAAAAAAACCAGCAAAATCTGCCCAAAAAGACAAAGAGAAAAAAGACGACAAATAGTAAGCTTGAGGCTTTTGAAGATAAAAACGGCAATCTCCCTTTAGGAGCGTGCCGTTTTTTGTTTGCTCGGGTTAAGTTGACTCCGTATAACACGGGGAACATAATAAGCGCAAAGAGGCTATGAGCGAGAAAAGCGGGAAAGGCGAAAAAAGCGAGAGAGGCTACAGAATACCTCTCGGCAAGTTTATTCCCTTTCTCGCCTTGGCCCTTTCTCGCTTTAACCCTGTGTGCTTGGCGCAATGCGCTTCGCGTTAGCAGTTGGAAAGGCACATATGAAAGTAGTAAAAATCGGTGGTGGTTGCCTCACCGAGAGTGAGACTATTGGGAAGATTCTACAAATGGTTGCCCAGAGAGGGCCGGGTAGCATTTTTGTGCTTTCTGCTCTGAACGGCATTACCGATACTCTCATAGACGGCATGAAGAGGGCCCTAGCCAGGGAGGACAATATTCCTCAGCTCATAAGTCACCTGAGGGATAAGCACTTGCAGGTCGCCCGCCACCTTATCTCGAACTACAGAGACTATGAGGAGTTTGCCAGAGACTTGGACCAGTCATTGAGTGAGCTCGAAAGGTACTACTACGGGCTTAATTTTACCCGGGAGATCACACCGAGACTGAGAGACGTGATTAGTAGTTACGGCGAACGCTTTGCGGTTCAGCTCTTTGCGAAAGGGCTAAATTGCCAAGGTGCCGATACCATTTACTGCATGCCCGAAAAGATAGGTCTATCCACCGACGGTAAGTTTGGTGATGCCACAGCGAATCTGAGAAAAACATCGAAAAACTTGCAGCTCCACCTGACCTCATTACTCGATAGGGGCAAAATTGTCCTCGTTCCCGGATTTTTTGGGGTAAGTGAACAAGGAGATATCACAACCTTTGGTCGCGGGGGCAGCGACTACTCTGCCGCAGTGGTAGCTGTGGCAATGCAGGCTCAACTCCTGGAGATATGGAAAGACGTGGATGGTTTCATGAGTGCCGATCCGAAATTCGTCCCGGAGGCGCAACTTATACCCGTCCTCTCATATGAGGAAGCAGCAGAGCTGTCCTATTTTGGTGCCAAGATTCTTCACCCTCGAACGGTGGAGCCTTTGAGAAAAAGTAAACTAAAGATCAGTATCAAGAACACGGTTAATCCTGACGAACCGGGCAGCCTGATCACTGCAAGAAGCCCGAGACCAAAATACATAATCAAGAGCGTGGCCCACGACACAGACATTAGCATCATAAAAGTGCATGCCTCAGCAGTTGGGGCTCGTCCTGGAATTTTGGTCCAGGTGGCAGGACAGCTTACCGAGCGCGATATTAACATCAAATCAGTGGTCACCTCGCAAACCTGCATCAGCCTTTTGCTTGCACGTGAGGACTTGGAGGCAGGATATCTCGCACTAAAACACTTGAGACCGAGACCATTTCGCCGTTTGGAGAAAGTCGATGATGTGGCCCTGGTGGGCATTGTGGGGGAAGGGCTCGCACAGCGTAAAGGTATAGCGGCCCGCTGCTTTGAAGCAGTGGCAGGTTGCGGGGTCAACGTGGAGATGATTTCATTTGGTCCCTCCAGAGTTGCTCTCTATTTTTTGATTAAAAACAAGGACTTACACAGCGCAGTCAATGCTATCCACAGCACTTTCTTTTCCGTACCACGGTGCAATTAACCCGGATATTTCATGAATTGCTGTCGCGAGAGCGCGAAGATGATTGTACCACCTGGCAATCGCAGGGTGTTGATTCCGAGGCGTACCTGAACGGTACGTCGCAGGGACCGACACCCGAGGACGGCAGGAAGGACGGCCATATCCGTGGTCGCAACAGGTGATTCATGAAATATCCGGGTTAAAAGAGTTTACTCAGCAATACCCGCTACCGACTGCTGATTTTTCTCATCTGCAGATCCGGAAAATAGGATGAAAACTTTTTAACGGTCAACTGTCCTTGACAAAGAACCTTATCTTATGTCAAAGATAGCCGTGGCAAGTTCATTCAGGTCGAAGAGAGATCTAAAGAGTCTAAAAGAATACCCCAGAACGTTTCTGTTGGTTCACCGGTATCATAACAGTCTAGAGCCCTCCGGATTTTTAGAGAGTACAAGAAAGCTGGATATCATGTTTTCTGCGAAGTAGTATTGGCCTGGTAGATCTAGAAGAGACAACGAGACGGTAAAGAAAAGGAGGAGTAAATGAGATTTCTGAAGGTATGTGCAGTGGTAGTGGCGGTGGCATTGATTGCCACCACGAGTCTAGCGATTGCTGGCGAAACTTTAGATACTGTAAAGAAAAGAGGATACCTGATAGCCGGGGTTAACGGTGGTGTTTTCGGTTTCAGCATGCCGGACGAGAAAGGTGTGTGGAAGGGTCTTGATGTGGATACGGCGCGGGCAATCGCCGCCGCAGTATTGGGCGACGCCAACAAGATAAAGTATGTGCCCCTCACGGCCGTCCAGCGCTTGCCCGCCCTACAGGCGAAAGAGATTGATGTGCTTTGCCGCAATACCACCCAGACTCTGACTCGCGAAACCGCCAACGGTCTGAATTTCGCCCATGTGAACTATTATGATGGCCAGGGATTTCTGGTATCGAAGAAACTGGGGGTCAAGAGCGCCAAGGAACTGGCGGGCGCTACAATATGCGTCCTGCCCGGCACGACGACCGAACTCAATGTGGCGGATTATTTCCGCGCAAATAACATGAGATGGAGACCAGTAGTCATTGAGCAGACTGCCGAGCTGTCCAAGGCCTTTTTTGCCGGCCGTTGCGACGTCTTGACTTCTGACCTTTCTCAATTGGCCGCCCATCGAGCCACTGCCCCCAACCCCACCGAGTATGTGCTCTTGCCTGAGATTATTTCCAAAGAACCTCTTGCTCCGGTGGTTCGCCACGGTGACGACCAGTGGTATGACATTGTCAACTGGACGGTCATGGCTCTGCTGCAAGCTGAGGAACTGGGCGTCAATTCGAACAACGTTGATATGGCGCTCAAGAGTCAGAATCCGAGGGTCCAGCGTTTTCTGGGAGTGATCCCCGGTCTGGGCAAAGATCTCGGCCTTGATGATAAGTGGGCTTACAACATCGTCAAGCAGGTGGGCAACTACAGCCAAATCTACGAGGCTAATGTGGGAGTCAACACCGCCCTGGGAATTCCCCGAGGCCTGAATGATCAGTGGTACAAAGGCGGATTGATGTATGCTGCACCTTTTAGGTAATCCCCATGTCAGGTGCCCCCTCCGGGGGGCACCTATGAGAAAATATTTGCATTCGGCTCGAGCGGATTGCTGAGCCAGAGTCTGACTGTGGCACAAGAAGGTACCGATTCCCCCGAAATTACAGCTTCAGCCAAGATTCCATTCTGGTACGACCCCAACAAACGGGCCATCATTTACCAGGTAGTTGTTCTGGGCATGGTTGGACTGGTGGCCTATTATCTTTTTACCAATACCCTGGCAAACCTTGAGAGGCAGAACATAGCAACTGGATTTGGCTTCTTCAGCAAACAAGCTTCCTTCGAAATTAGTGAATCCCCTATCCCCTACTCAGCGGCAGACACCTATGCCCGCGCACTGCTGGTCGGTGTCCTCAACACCATAAAGGTCTCTTTCATTGGTATTGTAGTGACGGTTCTTTTGGGCACCTTCATCGGCATCGCTCGTTTGTCCAGCAACTGGCTGGTAGCCAAACTGTCAGCAGTATACATCGAAGTCATGCAGGACATACCGGTGCTTCTGCAGCTGGTTTTCTGGTACGCTGTTTTTTATGAATCATTTCCTCCCCCCCGACAGGCTCTGGGCCCCATAAGGGGTGTATATCTTTCTAATCGTGGAATGGTTTTCGCTGTCCCCCAAATGCACCCGGTGTATGGTTATATGGCCCTTGTCTTTGTGGTTGGCTGTCTGGCAGTATGGGTCCTGCGGCGATGGGCAAAAAAAAGACAAGAAAAGACAGGACAGTCTTTTCCTCTGTTCCTAGTCTCCCTTGCTATTCTCCTGTTACTGCCGCTTGCTACTTGGTTGGTGGGGGGGGCGCCCCTGAAGATGAATGTTCCCAGACTTGTGGGCTTCAATTTTGAGGGAGGCACCACCCTGAGTCCTGAGTTCGCCGCTCTCTTATTGGGATTGGTTCTCTACACTGCCGCCTTTGTGGCTGAGATAGTCCGCGCCGGCATCCAGGCCGTAAGTCGGGGTCAGGTGGAAGCAGCCATGTCTCTGGGGTTGAGGCCCGGGAAAGTCTTGCGGCTTGTTATCTTACCTCAGGCCCTCAGGGTGATCATTCCACCACTTACCAGTCAGATGTTGAATCTGATTAAAAACAGCACGTTAGCCATTGCCATTGGCTTCCCAGACTTCGTTTCCGTGGCCAACACCACGATCAACCAGACAGGGCAGGCCATTGAAGGTGTGGGTATGATCATGGTGGTGTATCTCTTCTTCAGTCTGAGCACCTCGGCCGTGATGAACTGGTATAACAAGAAAGTCGCACTGGTAGAGAGATAGAATTCTCATGCAAGAAGTTCGCGAGACTACAGCAATGAAGCCGCCTGTTACCCGCATAGGGGTCCTGGGATGGGTGCGGACCAATCTGTTCAGCTCGGTTTTCAATTCCTTTTTGACTGTGGTGATCATCTATTTTTTGTGGAAAATAGTGCCCGGATTGATTCGCTGGGCCTTCATCGACAGCAGTTGGACCACCACTGGGGCTGAATGCAGGGCGGCCGGCGGCGCCTGTTGGTCCGTGGTAACCAAAAACTTGCGCTTCATCATCTTTGGTTTCTTTCCATATGAGTGGCAGTGGCGTCCCTTGCTGGCTATGATAATCCTGTTTACTCTTCTTATCGTCAGCCGTAACAGGAGCTACTGGAAGAAGTGGCTGGGTTACTCTTGGCTCATCGGCCTCTTTGTCATGGGTCTGCTCCTGAGAGGTGGCTTATTCGGCCTGCCACCGGTGGAAAGCACCAAGTGGAGTGGATTGCCGCTTACCTTGTTACTTTCAGTTTTCGGACTCACGGCTGCCTACCCCTTGGGAGTTCTTCTGGCCCTGGGACGGCAGTCAAGGATGCCCGCCATAAAGTCCCTCTCTGTTGTCTATATTGAGACAATTCGCGGGGTGCCTTTGATCAGTCTCTTATTCATGTCTTCTGTTATGTTTCCCTTGTTTTTGCCAGAAGGGATAACGATAAACAACATTCTCCGGGCGCAGGTGGCCATTATCATGTTTACCGCTGCCTACATAGCGGAGGTGGTCAGGGGTGGCCTCCAGGCCATAAGCCGCGGGCAATATGAGGCGGCTGAATCGTTGGGATTGAATTATCCTCAGAAGATGCGCTTGATCATCTTGCCGCAGGCATTGAAGATTGTGATTCCCCCATCAGTGGGTATTCTTATTTCCGCTTTCAAAGATACCTCCCTGGTGGTAATCATCGGGCTCTTCGATCTCCTCAAGACTACCCAATCAACCCTATCTGATCCTAGATGGATGGGATTTAGCGTGGAGGCCTATATTTTCATTGCTTTGATCTACTTTACCGGTTGTTTTTCCATGTCCAGTTACAGCCGCCGCTTGGAGCGAGAGCTGTATAGGGGGAATTGATGCTAGGTGCTGGACACTAGATACTGGATGCTGGATAAAATAAGGGAGAAGTTTTAGATCCGGAGCACAAACTAGATTCAAAGCTCCGATGTGTGATATGAGATGTGGGATAAGAGATGCTTGGGGCGCCGTGGTTTCAATCTCACATACCAGATCTAGAGTGAGAGTGCGCAATGAGCAACGAATTGCCAAAAAACAATGCTGCCTCGTCGCCTGGTGATCCTATAGTTGAGATCATTGAAATGCACAAGTGGTTCGACGACTTTCACGTTCTCAAGAACATAAACCTAACGGTCCACAAAGGAGAGCGCATCATCATTTGCGGTCCCTCGGGCTCGGGAAAGTCAACCCTGATCCGCTGTATTAACCGATTGGAGGAACATCAACGGGGCCGCATTATCGTGGATGGCATCGAACTAACCAATGACTTGAAGAATATAGAGAAAATCCGTGAAGAGGTGGGTATGGTGTTTCAACACTTCAACCTTTTTCCCCACCTGACGATCCTGGAAAACCTTACCCTGGGGCCGGTATGGGTAAGAAAAACCCCGAAAGCTGAGGCAGAAGAGACCGCAATGTTTTTCCTGGAGAAGGTGCACATCGCTGATCAGGCCCGAAAATATCCAGGGCAGCTTTCAGGTGGTCAGCAGCAGCGGGTGGCCATCGCCCGCAGCTTGTGCATGAAACCGAAGGTAATGTTGTTCGACGAGCCCACCTCTGCCTTAGATCCTGAAATGATCAAGGAGGTCCTGGACGTCATGATCGACCTGGCGAAGGAGGGTATGACCATGCTCGTGGTCTCTCACGAAATGGGTTTTGCCAAGAGTGCAGCTCACAGAGTGCTTTTTATGGACGATGGTGAAATTTTAGAGGAAAATACTCCGGTAGATTTTTTTGAGAACCCACAGCACGAGCGAACCAAACTCTTTCTCAGTCAAATTCTACACTAGACACCACCACGGATTTTCACGGAATTACAGAACAATATTTATACAATTCAAATCTTGTGAGCGATAATTTCTTAAGCTGCGCAGGATAGCTGCACGACTCCTCTCCCGTCAAGAGATTCCGCCACAATTCATCATCCCGGCCAAGTCAGCCTTCGGCAAACGCGAGCCGGGATTTAGAAAAAATTTGATTATGGCTAAGTTCTGCTAGATTCGGGATCTCGCTTCGCTAAACAGAGCTCGTCTGGAATGAGGAGGGCGGTGAGCTGTGACATTGTTACCGGGAGAATAGTAGATCTTCGCTAAGTAATCGCATAAACGTTTTCACTATTTCCAGTGATAGTCCGTGTCTTTCCGTGGTAGTTTTTTCTATGGTCTGGTCAGGCGGTTTTTACCTCTATTTTCTTGCTCGTGGTCGCCTGACTCTTTTCCATGGTGACTCGCAAAATACCATCTATGTAACGAGCTTCCACCTGGTCAGGATTCACCGGAATTGGCAATGGAATAGACCTGCTGAACCTACCGTGGGCCCGTTCCCTAATATGGTAGTTCTTTTCTTGATCCCCGCCCTTCTGTTTTTTTTCACCGCTCACTGTGAGCAAATCTGGGTTGGCTGAGATATTAATGGCATCGGGGTTGATCCCGGGAACTTCCAATTCGGCCACCAGACTGTCCTTGGTCTCGATGAGGTCTAAAGAAGGACTCCAATCTCGCTTCGGAGCTGAGCTAACAGATTCGTTGGAGATTCGATCCAAAATACGCTCCATCTCTCGCTTCATTCTCACGAGCTCTCCGCTGATGGATCCTGACTTTATCAACATTACCATTACACTTCCTCGCAAATACAATTTTTTCTCAGAATAACTAGATCTGGAAAGTTGTTAACTGGATTGAAGGGCGCTCTAGCCCACTGCATACTTTTTTGTAACTGGAAAGAAACTAAGGATAATAGGCCATCCTGTCAAGGTCAAGAGGGGTCGTACCTCACTTTTGCAGGGAGCAAATGGAAAGTCCGGAGGAATTCAGAATTGTTTTCCGAGGGAATCTTCTGACGAGGCTTTAAGGAACTACGAGGTCGAAAACGTAGGGAGATTCTTCTCCGCCAAGGATAATGCGATGCTTGCCACTTTCCAACAATACTCGTTTTCGCTCTTCACGGCCCCCAATCTTGTATTTGTTAACAGTGGTACCGCGGCTGCTCACTGTATCGACCACATAATAATCATTATCCACGATGGTTATGAGACAGTGGCACCTTGAAACCCGGTATGGCTCGGTGTCGTGGATATCCAAATCATTAGATCCAAAAACACTGGCTTTGGAAGATCTGCCAATCTGAAAAGGTATCTTAGTAATGTCTATTTCCTTACCTTGCATGGCTAGCTCGGCCTCGTCAGTCACAGCCTTCAAACGCAGAGGTTGAGTTGCGAGTTCTACGGTACCGGTGCTGGCCTGGCCGCAAAAGGCAGTTACCATTTGGTTCAAATATCTTACACGCTGAAAAACCTGTTTGAGCAGAGGAATAACGGCATGAGGGTTTTGCTCTAGCATGGACTCAAAACGGTCCCGACTTATGACCCTCACCTCAGTATCTTCAAGGGCCACAATAGTGGCGGAACGAGGTTTGTCATCAACGAGGCTCATCTCTCCGAAAATACTGCCTTTTACTAATCTGGACAACACAAGCTTTTCTTCTCCAACTTTTTTGGACACCTCAACGGAGCCCGAAAGGATAAAATAGGCGTCGGAGCCAGTGGTCCCTTCGTTGATAATGGTAGCTCCCTTCTTAAACTTCATAGTGTCAGCCATGTCTGGTTTCCCTTTGGCTGTCAATATTTAAAGGCTAATTAGCATCAAATCAAAAATTTAGTCACTTACATTCAAGGTGCGTGCCAAACCACTTCCTTCGCATTTAGCAACGTTGGTCCTATTAGAGCAATCGATGTGAGATGTGGGAAAGGACACGTTTACTGAAATCTCACATCTCATATCTCACATCCCACATCTCACTCTTGCTTCATTTCCCTAACGATATCCCACATTGGGCGAGGAAATCGCTTGAATCTACCAAAAATATAGGTATTCTTGATCCATGGGAAGTATTGAACTGCAAAACATTACTTTCTCCTACGGGCTTGGAGATGAAGAGCCTCTGTTCGCTGATTTTAGTATAAGAATTTTAGCTAGCGAATGGGTCGCTGTGGTGGGTCCATCGGGTGCGGGAAAGACTACCCTTCTCAAGTTGATAAAAGGACTTCTTCGTCCTCAAAGAGGGACAATTAAGGCGAACTCCACGATTCTCCCTGAGGGGGCTCTGAACCATTTTGCCGCCTGTGTTTTTGCCAATCCTGAGAATCAGATTGTTTCGCCCGTGGTAGCTGAGGATGTGGCCTTCGCTCTCGAAAACATGGGTTTGGCTCCAGAAATCATACAAACCCGTGTGGAGGAAGCCTTAAGCTGGGTTGGTCTAAGGCAAAGGGCCAATGACTTCAGTCATCAGCTCTCTGGAGGTGAGCAGCAGCGGCTGATTCTCGCGGGCGCCTTGGCGCAGAGTAAGAGCTGTCTTCTGCTTGACGATCCACTGTCTATGGTGGGCGGTTTCAGCCGACGGGAAATGTTGAGGTTGCTTAAAACCATCCATGGAACATTGGCATGCACTATGCTGCATACAACGCACCTTTTGGAGGAGGCTATTGTTGCCCAGCGGTTGATTGCCTTGGAAAGAGGCGGGGTGGTTTTTGACGGCTCCCCCTACGATTTCTTGCTAGATAGGAAGCTTATCGATTACTTGGGACTCGGGGTGCCGGCAGTTGTCCAACTTGGAGAATTGCTAGCTGAGAGTGGTCTAACAGAACCGGGTGAAGTTGCCAGCTTGGAACAATTGCTAGAGGTCTTGACAGTTTTGCAGCCCAAGAAAGATAATGAGGAGAAATAAATCGATTGCGGATTTGGGAATGCGGAATGCGGATTGTTGACTTCAAATTGACGTTTCGAATTTGAAGTTTATTCTTTTCAATCCAAAATCCGAAATCCAAAATCCGAAATTACCCTTACTCCATTACTCCAAGAGAAAAAGGGAGGTGAGGCTAATGGCGGAGATCAAAGTGGGAGTTGTAAAGAATTATTTTGCCAAACCGAGTGTGGCGGCTATTGAGATCACAGAAGGGGAGTTTCAGGTCGGGGATGTGATCTGGTTCAAGGGACACACAACTGATTTTCAACAAGAGGTGAAAAGCATCCAAGAGGAAAAAGAAACAATCAGCAAGGCAGTTAAGGGACAACTGGTTGGTGTCCAGGTGAAAGAGCGAGTTAGGATGAATGATTTCGTTTACAAGGTAGCGGACTGATCTATGCTGGAAGCGATAGATATAAGCCACACGTTTCATGTCGGTACACCTTTTCATCGTCAGGTGCTCAGGGGAGTCCAAATTCGATTGTCTCCGGGCGAGGTTGTCTTACTAACGGGACCGAGTGGCAGCGGCAAGACGACTCTGGCAAGAATATTGGCGGGATTATTGAAGCCCACAAAGGGAACTATCAGGTTAAGTGGGGTGGATGTCCATGGAACTGGAGTTAGTTCCGCGTCAGCCAGGAATCAGCTAGTACTGGCATGTCAATATCCTGAGCGTCAGTTCTTTGCCAACACTGTTTGGGACGAACTCAGTTGGGGACTTCGAGTGGGTCTAGGCCTGGCCAGAGGGGAAATTGCCGAAAGGTTGAACCTTATCGCCGAGGATTTTGCCTTTCCCCTTGGGGAACTAGCCAAACGTCCGCCAAAATCCCTTAGTTCAGGTCAACAGAGAAAGGCCGCCTTGGCAAGCTTGCTAGTACTGGAACCGCGAATTCTGATCCTCGATGAGCCTCTGGCGGGGTTGAATGTGAAAGAGAGGCAACGCTTGATTTCTCTCCTACGCCGGTGGGCCAAACAGAACCGGACCATGCTCATTATTGCCCACGAACTGGAGTTGTTTTTGGATTGGGTGGAGAAGGTCGCTGTAATGGACAGCGGGCAGATGATATTCTACGATCCACCGGCTGAACTATGCCAGGCAACAGACTCTGCTCTCCGACAAGCAGCTTCCCTGCCGGACATTGTGGAGATTAGCTTTTTTCTCAAGCACAGTGGTTTGAGCGACGGACCGATCACAACAGATGTTGCACGTGTCCGCCGACAATTAAGAGAGGCCTTGGCAAAAAACAAAGATAAACTCATTCATGGTCAAACAGTAGAACCCTCGGGCAAGTAGCGACGGGGGGTTGAAAGAAGGCTTTCCACCTACTCTGTTGGTATTCCCCCATTACAGATTACTTATATCAATGCTTCGAATATAGCGTTTCACATCTTCCATGAGCTGATGGAGTTCGACATCTTCGTCACTATCACCGGACTTTTTATTTTCATGATCCTCCCAGGAGCGGGTGAGTTTCGGAGATTTAGACTCCGCGTGACTAATTGTTTCACTATTCAGGTGAAAACCCTGGGCAAAGGGATTTGATTCCACGGGAATTAGAGCTGCTGCTTCAATCGCTGCGGTGTATCTCTCAAAAAATAGTGCCATTATGACCTCCGATTTACAAGCTTCCGGTACCATTTTTATCACGAGAAAGCTTTTGTCATTTCAGAGGTGAAGTTAAGCACGATCAAGAAGGTTGTAAAGGACCAAGGGGACAGTTGCCGGTAATCGGTTGTCCGTGGCAACCTGGCATTGGCAAATGGAATGGGGAGAGATCAGAGGTCAGAAGTCAGAGGACAGACCACAGGTGGTCCAAAGAACTGAATACGCACAGCAGAACAAGGAACCGCAGAATTATGAAGTAATTGCTTCGATATTCGAAATTCCTTGTTCGACATTCTGCGGTTCGAAGAGGTGGTAGCTCGAAGGAAGTTAATTTTGATTGATTCTCTCCCACCTTCTGGATACTGACTCCTGGCTCCTGAATTCTTTACCCTTGGGCCCTGCGCCGTGCGCCTTTGGGCCATCTACTCCATGCTCCATGCTTTCTTGGTAACGGACGACTGACAACTGACGTCGGCTAGAGTTTTATGTCGCCGTCGGCAATTTCCTCTAGCTGTTTGCAGTCGAGCAGGGTTACAGAGCTGCCGTCCACTTGCAGAATTCCACGGTTTTGGAGTTTTTTGAAGGTGCGGGAGAGAGTCTCGCTGATGGTCCCAAGGCTTGCCGCCAGGGCACTTTTTGTGGTTTCAAGTTGTAAAGTCGTTCCATCTTTCGCTTCACTTTGCTCCCTCCGAGCGCGCGACAACAAATGGCGACAAAGTCGGGCGCCCACTTCGCGCAGTGAAAGGTCTTCGATCTTCTGATTGAGTGATTGGAGAAGTAAAGCCATGGTGGCTATCATATTGAGCGCCAGTTGAGGACTTTTCTGAATGAGATTGCGGAAATCATCGGCATCAAAGTAAACTAGTCGACATTGACTCATGCTTTCCGCGAACACCGGGTAGGCAAGGCCAGAAAAGGCCGCAGCCTCGGCAAATGTTTGCCCGCCGCCGACCACGCGCAGGATGTATTCCTTCCCATCGGGAGAAATCTTGTAGAGTTTTATCTTTCCGGCGAGGAGGACATAAAATCCCTTTGCTTGATCACCAGCGGAGAAAAGTATGTCACCATTTTCTAGCCGGCGGGTCCGTGCTATTGCCATAAGGTCGTCTAGTTCACTGTTTTCGAGCCGGGAAAACAGATCTGCCTGCTTCAGTTCTTCAATGAGACGATTTTTCTCCATGTGATTATGCTTTCCTCCTAACCATGATCGAAGTACCGACGGAGCAACCGGTCACTTCATGGGCACTGCCGTTGCGTACCGAGACCTCTAATAGACTACTGCTTCCAATGAGGGCAAAAGGCCGCAAGGGTGGCCCTTCCTCGTAGGCACTGGGGCCAACCAGGAGTTGCTCGGTGCCGAGGTAAACGTGTAGATCTTCTAGGTGTCTCTCCCCCGCTGTACACGGGATTTCAATATTGGAGATGAGGTTGCCAAAGCGATCTATGTAAATGATTTCACCTGGGAGTTCCTTTTGTCCGTGAAAAACCAGTCGACCTGGTAGACGCATTCGGTAGTTGAGAGCTGGTCCCAGTTTTTCCAGGGCTAACCCAGTGGATAAATGTCCGGCTGCTGGGGCGAAAATGTCACGGCCGTGAAATACGGAACTTGGCTGGGGCAATCTGTAGGCAGGGTTTTCCAAAGCCACGACCTGACGAGGTGGCTCAAGAGCAAAGGCCCAGTCAAAAAGGCCGTTGTCTGGGCCTACGAAAAAGTATCTATCAGTAGCAGCAGCCAACCCTTGACGTTTGCTTCCCACTCCAGGGTCGACTACTGCCAGATGAATCGTGCCTTGCGGAAAATGCTTGAAGGCTGAGCCTAGCACAAAGGCTCCTTGTTCGATCTTTTGAGGTTCTATTTCGTGGGTGATGTCAACCAGTTGAAGGCTGGGATTGATGCTCAACAGTACTCCTTTTACTGCAGCCACGTAGTGATCCCGTATTCCGAAATCAGTTAGCAAGGTTACTACTCGCTGCATGGAGTGCTCCGCTTCTTGAGCTAGTTCAGGCAGTACTGGGGCCTCACTAG
The DNA here is from genome assembly GCA_022340905.1 of Deltaproteobacteria bacterium. GTDB lineage: Bacteria > Desulfobacterota > Syntrophobacteria > BM002 > BM002 > BM002. The sequence continues at coordinate 16,536 of JAJDNB010000079.1, forward strand.
CCAAACCGGCCTGACCGACTAAAGATTTTTGAGGAATTCTTGAGTAATCTCCAGGGCAAGGTCAATGTCAGCAGTGGTGACGTCCAGATGGGTCACAGCGCGAAGGGTTGTGGGACCGAATGGAATGAGGAGAACGCCCATGGAGGCCAGTCTCTCTGCGAAAGTATCTGCATCCAAAGGGGTGGCACCCACATCGAAGATGACGATGTTGGTTACCACGTGTTCGGGATCAATTTTGATTCCGTCCATCTCGGTAAGCCCATATGCCAACCTTTTGGCGTTTTGGTGATCCACCTCAAGGCGTTCCACATTGTTGTCTAGGGCATAGATACAGGCGGCCGCCAGGATACCAACCTGTCTCATGCCACCTCCAAGCATTTTTCGGAAGCGAATGGCCTTCTCTATGAATTCCCATGAACCACAGAGAACCGAACCGGCTGGTGCCCCCAGACCTTTGGAAAAAGCGACACAGACAGAATCCGTCTGGCGGGAGAGTTCCGCTACAGTTGTTTTGGCTGCGAAAGCGGCGTTGAACAGCCTGGCGCCATCCAAGTGGACTCTGATATCGTGCTCGGCGGCAAGCTGATAAATACCGGCAAGGTTCTCTACCGTGTAGATACTGCCCCCACCACGATTGTGGCTGTTTTCCAAACAGATGAGGCGGGTGGTTGGTTGGTGAATGTCTGGCGGCCGAATGGCAGGGCCGATGATTTCAGCTGAGAGAATACCCTCATCTCCTCGCACACAGTGAAATTGACCGCCGGAGACGACTGCTGCTGCGCCACACTCATAATAGAAGATATGAGCATTTTGATCGATTATTATCTCATCTCCGGGTTGAATGTGGGTTTTTATTGCCACTTGGTTTGCCATGGTTCCGGAGGGCACAAAGAGACCAGCATCCTTACCAAGAATTGAAGCTATTTTGTCCTGCAACTGATTGACCGTAGGATCTTCACCTAGTACATCGTCGCCAACCACGGCCGTGGCCATGACCTTTCTCATTGCTTCACTGGGTTTAGTCACCGTATCGCTGCGAAGATCAATCACGCGTCCACTCCTTACTCTAACATGAAGCAGCATTTTAGGGGTTGGCAGTGTGCCGCTCACTCAGCTTTGAGTTGATGTGGTGGAGTAATGGAGTGACGGTAATTTCGGATTTCGGATTTCGGAATGAAAAAATAAACTAAAATAGGGAACTTCAACTTGAAGTGAAAAATCCGCATTCCGCATTCCCAACTCCGCAATCGAGCTGCTCCAGCACTCCATTGATACACAAGCTAGAAAAGATGAAAAACAGTTTCGAACGTGTGGAAGTTACGTTGCGCAATAGCATCATACAGTGGTCTCTCTTAGTAGCACAGGGGCAAAAGCCAGTCAATCGACAGAAAACCCGTGTTGCTGGTCTATCGCCAGTTACCATTTTGTCTGTTCGATAAAATCGGTGTGGATGGCGGTGAAATCTGGGTCAACCATTTGGTACAAAAGTTGGTCAGTGGCAGGGCCAAATTAGTGAAGCCGGCCATGATTGGGAAAGGGGTAGTGAAGGGAGCGGTTGACAGGCAACCGCTCCCTTAGTGAGGAGTCTTATCCTTGCTGCTCTAATGGTACATAGAACTTTCCATTTTCTCTTTGCACCAGCAACAAGAGGTGGCCCTTGTCCTCGGATTTATCGATTTTCTCTTTGATGTCTTTGAGCGATTTTACCTCGTGACGGTCCACCTCAATGATGACGTCACCTTGCTGAATACCGGCTTCATCAGCAGGACTTCCAGGCTCTACCCCGACAACTGCCACGCCTTGGTCAGCTTTGATCCCGAGCTGGTGGGCTATCTGAGGACTCAGCTCATGAAGCTGAAGTCCCCACATTCCCTTGGCGGGCTGGACAGAATTCTCCAGCTTTGCCTCTTCAGATGGCAGCTTCCCCACCTTCATGGAAAGATTTTGCTTTTTACCATGGCGGAGAACGGTCACCGTCACTTCCTTATTCACGGGAGTTGCAGCGACCATGGCAGGCAGATCATGACTGTCCTTTACCGCGTTGCCGTCATAGGCAATGATGATATCGCCACGCTCGATACCACCTTTTTCCGCTGGACTGCCCGAGATAACATCAGCTACTAGAGCTCCTTTGCGGTCCTCGATCTTGAGTGCTTTAGCAAGATCAGGGGTGAGGGACTGAATGCTGACCCCGAGGTAGCCTCTGGTTACCTCACCTTTGCTTACCAATTGGGGAATCAAGGGTTTAGCAGTGTTCACCGGGATGGCAAAGCCGATTCCCTGGCCATAGGGAATGATAGCAGTGTTGATCCCCACCACCTCGCCGTTCATATTGAACAGGGGACCACCAGAATTCCCGGGATTGATGGAGGCATCTGTCTGGATGAAATCATCGTAAGGTCCGGCACCGATGACCCGTCCTTTGGCACTAACAATCCCTGAGGTTACCGTGTGGCTAAGGCCAAAAGGATTGCCAATGGCCACAACCCAGTCACCCACCTTTAATTGCTCAGAGTCGCCCATGGCGGCAGAAGGCAGAGATTTTTTTGTCTCAATTTTCAGTACGGCAAGGTCTGTCTTGGGATCTCCACCTACGACTTGGGCCTTGTACTCCTGCTTATCGGCCAGGGTGACGGTTACCTCTTTGGCACCCTCAACCACATGGTTGTTGGTGAGGATGTAGCCGTCTTTGCTAATGATGACCCCGGACCCTGCCCCCTGTGTCCTGTGTTTCTCAGGCATACGAGGCGTACCTTCGAAAAATTTCTCGAAGAATTCGCCGAAGGGGCCCTCTGGATTTTGAAATCCATGAAAGGTCACATTTTCAATCTTGGTTACTTTGACATTAACCACCGTTGGGCTCATTTTTTCCGCCAGTTCGGCAAAGGAGCTCGGCATGAGCGGTGGTGATGTGGCGGATACATGAGGTTCGCTGGTAAAGTCCTCAGCCACTGAGGGCTTAGTCCAGTTGAGACCTGAGGCCATCAACAGCCCAGCCACAAGAAAGGGCAGGCCGATAGCCATCAATGGTTTCGCCCCGTAGCGTTGCTTGGTAAGCTTTTCCTTGAGTTTGGCAATCATTTCAGTTCCTCCTTAAGTGATGCATAGGGTTTATAGAGTCGTGCCTGCTCCTGATTAGTTTGGTGGCAGTTCATTCTTTAAGTACTGACCTCACAGCAGCGAGCAGGTCGTAGACGTTAAAAGGTTTTGCCAAGAAGCGCACAGCCCCTGAACGAACAGCTGGTAGGTCCCAAACTGTATGATCTCCGCTGATTAGAATGAAGGGAAGATCTAGATGCTCGGCTGTCCAACGCTGGAAAAATGTATATCCCCCATGTCCGGTTGAGTTGGGGTGCAGATTAATGTCGGAGACGATGAGAGCAATATTGTCGCTTTCCCTTCCTGTTAAGCACTGCTCAGCCTCCTCCACCGTTCCTACGCCAATGACCTCATAGCCCCAGCGCTGCAGGAAAGATTGCAGTGCCAGTCTCACCCTCTCTTCGTCCTCCACCAAAAGAATGGTGGCTTGACTGGCCGGAGTGTGATCTGTTGTTATTAACCAATCCATCAGCCTCTCACTCATTGCCAATCCTCCTTTCCATCAGGTTTGAATGCCTCGGACCGGCCTTTCCAGAATGGACCGTTTGTACGGTTTCGTTATGATAAGCGCCAAAGATTAGAGGAAGATTAATTGGAGATTAGAAGTTTCTCATCGAAGGAAAGGCGCAAGGCACTGAAAAGAAGGTTTCAGGTGTCGGGTTTTCCGCCGCAGGCGGATCAGGAAAATGAAAAATAGAAGCTGAAACCTGTCGAAGATCCCGTCTGAAGCGGAGCGGCAGCGGGGAACACTGAAACCTTGAGCTTTGGTGCCTGGAATTTGTGATTTGGAATCTCGGATGTGAGATTTTAGGTTTGAGTTTGTGGAAGGAAAACCGTGAAGGTGCTGCCCTGGCCAGGGGTGCTTTCAACCTGGATTCTTCCACCGTGAGCCTCGGCAATGGATTCGGCGATGCAGAGCCCCAGACCGGCGCCACCCTCTCCCTGAGAGCGCGCCTCGACAGCCCGATAGAACCGGGTAAAAATCCGATCTTGCTCGTCCTTACTGAGACCGATCCCGGTATCGAAGATGCGCACAGCAGCCCACTCTCCTTCAGCCTGAACAGATAGGGTGACGCCACCTGCCTCAGCGGTGTATTTGATTGCATTGTCCACGAGATTTAACAGTAGCCTCCTGAGGTTTTCCCGATCTCCCTGGATAGAGACAGGCTCCATGGAAGCCGTTTGCAGGTTTACTGAGTGGTCATCTGCCACCACCTTCATCTGTTCATAGATCTCCTGCAAAAGCTCCTTCAACTCCACCGGCCGCAGGTCCAGCCGCAGCACCCCGGCGTCTGCGCGAGCTAGGAGAAGAAGGCCCTCTACCAATTGACTGATTCGGTCAATCTCCTCGAGCCCACTTTCGAGGACACGTTGATACTCTTTCGCACTCCTTGGTGAGCGGAGAGCCACTTCCATCTCTCCCTTAAGGATGGTGAGGGGTGTTTGCAGCTCATGGGAGGCATCGGCACTGAACTGACGCATTTGATGAAAGGCGTCGTCCAGCCGACCAAGCATATCGTTCAATGTCTTCGCCAACCTGTCCAATTCATCACCGCTTCCGGTCTCCTGTAGACGCTCACTTAAGTGCTCCCCGCTAATCCGCCGTGCTGCCTGCGTCATTATATCCACCGGCTTGAGCGCCCGGCGGGCCAACAACCATCCACCGCCGCCTGCGAGCAGCAGACCGAGAGGAAGCACCGCTGCCATGACCAGGAGGAAGCGACGGCGAGTTTTGTACATATTTTCCATCGACATGCCAACTTGAATCAGGTTGGCGACACGGCCTCCCTTCATTACCGGCAGGGTTAGGAGTCTGACTGGATAGTTCTGAATATTCTCCACAGTCTCGAAGGTGGGGAGTCCCTTCGAAGCATTCGTCAATGCTTCCGCACTGAGGGGTAGCTTGCCGGCGGGGTGGAGAGGCTGTCGCGGCTCAGATCTTCCGCTGGGATCGCGAAGATCAAAATATCGGTCCAGTGGAGAGAAACCGAAAAAATGGCGAAAGACCTCGTCTACCTCAGAGGAAAAGAATGAAGTTGCGCCTCCATGGGCCTGTTTGGCCAGGGTCCCAGCCACGCCATCTAGTGCCGCGTCCAGGTCATGAGAGAGGCTATATGCCAAGAACCCGTAAGCCGTGCCTGCCAATAGAATGAAGGTCAGGGTCAAGAGGCTTGTGTACCACAAGGTGAGTCGCGTTCCTACAGACCGGATTTGCATACATCACTCCACTTTCATCACATAGCCCACCCCTCGGACAGTGTGAATCAATTTTGGTTCGCCACCGGCCTCGATCTTCTTTCTCAGGTAGTTCACATAAACGTCAATGACATTGGTCATGGGATCGAAGTCGTAGTCCCAAACATGTTCGGCTATCATGGTCCTGGTGAGTACCCGCCCGGGATTACGCATGAAATAGGAGAGCAGGGCAAATTCCTTCGCCGTGAGTGCTATCTCTTGGGTGCCCCGAGAGACAAGACGGGTGGCTGGGTCGAGTGTGAGATCGGCAACCTGAAGAAGCGGTGACTCCGCGTCAGCCCGTCGCCTGAGCAGGGCTCTTACCCTGGCCAGGAGTTCTTGAAAAGCAAAGGGCTTGGTCAAATAGTCGTCGGCGCCGGTATCCAGACCTATAACCTTATCCTCGATGGCTGCCCTGACCGTGAGGAGAAGGACGGGCGTTTTAACCTTTTTATTGCGAAGCTCCTGGAGAATGCTAAGGCCATCCATTTTCGGAAGATTGATATCCAAAATGATCAGGTCATGGACCCCATCAAGGCTCAGGGTCAACCCTATTTCCCCATCGGAAGCCAGGTCAACCGCATAGCCCTCCTCTTCAAGACCCTTCTTGATGAAACTGGCAACTTTCCTTTCGTCTTCCACCACAAGAAGCCGCATCAGTAGCAGAACTCCTTAGCCTGAGATCACACTTTTGCACACCACAAGTTTTTACTATCCTCTTAGGCCGGATGGTAGTGGCCATGGGTCTCAAGGGATTCTGGGTTACATCCAGTCAGTCTAAGGGGATAACAGTTTTCAATATCCTAATGCTCTCTTTCAGTCAATATACAGTTAGCCCGGACATTTGATGAATCACTGTCGCGAGACCATGAAACATCCGGGCTAAGGTGGAAATCTGGCCATTGGCTGCCACAAAAGGAGGGCTTCAAAGGGCCAGTGAGGACCCGACCTGGATCGAAAAAGAAGACCCCACTGGCATGATGTCAGTGGGGAGTCACGAAAGAAGGAGGAGGTCAAAAAGAGTTAAACTTTCCTCTATGTATACTAGTAAAAATACCTTCAAAAAAGTTCCATCTTGCCAAAGAAATTCCCCACTGATTCGTCCACTCCAGGTCAGTGGAGGCAAGAATAGAACAGTCATGAAGGCTCTCGGGGTCAATCTGAAAAGCATTTTTTAAGCCAAAAAAGAAGAGGAGTCGAAATTGGCCTGAGTTTTTCAGAAAAGAATAGTATTCAATCTCACCCTAGATACGGATGAGGCTGCGGCTGTGGATTCCATGCTTTGCGGAACCAAAGGTTCTCAAGTTTCAGGGTATGCTGCTCGAATTATCTCCGGGGTGAACTAAGTTCTCTCGAGATATTTCGGCCCGATAACTAAAAGATTGTTAGGAATCGTGCAACGTATCCTTTCCGTTTGACTTCCGAAACAAATCTGCTTGATCGGGCCGCGTCTGTAGGCCCCTAAAACCACAAGGGCGTCATGGGGTACCTCATAAAGGTTGTCACAAAATGTTTTCTTCTCAAATCTGTGCCACTCCCTAACAGAGTTTTTTACCTCCTCGTCTAGACTGCCAGCTTTTATGGCTTGTCCACTAGTATCCTGAAAGTCTTTTTCAACCTGGGCAAAAATGTCGAGAGGCATCTTACAGGCGGTGCTGATCTTTAACCCCAGCCTGAGAGGATTTACGGCGTTGGTTGAGTCTTCGAAAAAAACCGCTACACTGTGCCACTCCTTGTAGGCCGGACTGGGCATAAGGATCGGAAAACCAGCGGAGTTAACCAGACGTCTCACCTTGGGGCCAATGTGACCGAAGCCTATTCTTGAAGACCTATCACTTATGCTACGGGGGCAGGACATATAGTCAAAATTGGTAGGCAGGGCTGGCAGGGAGGAGGCAGGAAAATCTTTGGGTTCCAGGAATTCCGCTTCTAGTCCGCCCTGCTCAACTATAGTGCATGCATTCATTAAGGCGGTATCCGGAGATGTGAGATAGGAGTGGTCAAGGTCAACCTGGACCACGTCGTTTTCAAAATACATTAAGAACTTGGTAAACTCGGGAATGTAAATAGCCAGTTCAAGCTTCACCTTCTTGCAAAAGTAGACAGATTGCAGCAGGGTCTCTCTGCCAGGGGGGGTGTTTCTGAAAATATGTAATAGTCGCCGCTGCATTCGGCCCTCCTCTCATGTCCTCAGGTGGCGAGTCTGTGCTATAAGCTCTTGGCGATACTGTTCCAGAACAGTTGCTTTTGCCAGCATACCTATGAACTTTCCTTTCGCCACTACCGGAATCTCATTTAAATGCTGGGCCTCCATTCTGCTCAGAATCTCGGATAGATCGTCGTCTGGACCGGCGACCACCGGCCCGATGTCCATTATTTGTCCGATGGGTACAGTCTCATACATCTCCGACTCGAGGAGATACGGCTTGATATCATCTAAGGATATCATTCCCAGAAAATCGCCGGTCTCTTCATCCTCAACCGGGTAACAGTTGTTCGACGATTCTCTTATGGCCCCGACAAAATCTCGGAGCAACATGGTTTGGGTCACTCTTATGCAGTCCCTGTCGACAAGCTCTTTCAGGCTCAAGTTTGCCAGAATACCGGCATCCGTTCTGGGTCTACGAATTGGCCCCCTTTTGACGAGCTCTTGCAAGTAGAAAGAGGCCGGCTCCACATAATGACAGATGGTAGTGGAAATGGCCGCCACTATGATAAGGGGCAGTATGACTTCATAGCCCCCGGTAACTTCCACGATGAGGAAGACGCCCGTAAGCGGCGCCTGGAGCACACCACTCATAAGACCCGCCATTCCCACCAGGGCAAAGCAGCCCTCACTCGTCCAGGCCACGTGAGGCCAGATGAAGGTCAGGGCCCGGTGATAGGTCAACCCGGCAAAACTTCCCACCACCAGACAGGGGGCAAAGATGCCCCCTGAGCCGCCCGAGCCAAGGGTGACCGCAGTTGCCAGAATCTTGGCAAGGGTCACCAACCCGGCAATGAGGAGACCCGGTTGGTACATCCCTTCAATTGCAGCTCTGATAGGTGGGTAACCCTCCCCAAGTACGACGGGGAGGAAGAAACCCATAAAGCCAACGACACAACCTCCAGCGCCGGCACGCACCCATGCCGGCAAGGAAACCTTGCTCGACAGCTCATGTACATAGTTGATCATGCGGCTGAAAACTATGGAGGCAATGGCGGTCACTATGGCCAGCCCCAAGCAGGCGATGATATCAACCAGGTCAAGGTTGAACTGGTGGTGGGAAAAGGGGATCTGATTGCCCTGCAAGATGCGACTTATCTGGGTGCCAGCCACAGAAGCAATTCCCACGGGAATAATATTTGCGGCCGTCCATTCACTGAGAATGACCTCCATGCTGAAGACCATGCCGGCGATAGGGGCGTTGAATATGGCAGATATGGCCCCGGCGGCTCCGCAACCCACCAGCGCCACCCTTTGGCTATCATTCAGAGAGAAAAATCTGGCGATATTGGAGCCGATCGCCGCCCCGCTGATAACCACGGGAGCTTCAGGACCAGCAGAACCCCCACTGCCTATGGTAAGGCAACTGGAGATCAATCTGGAAATGCTGGTACGGAGACGGAGTAGCCCTCGGTGGCGGGAAACACTATAGATAACTTCGGGCACCCCATGCCCAGCCCCTTCGTTCATGATTTTGTCGAGAAAGAGTGAAGATAGGGCCGCACCAATGCCCGGGAGGACAAAGGCCCACCAGATATGGCGAAAGGGGCGAAGCCATTCGAGCATTGCTGCCAGGGAGCGGTTGAGGGCAACCGAGGCCAAGCCACTGCATATGCCTACAACCATGCCGACAATAATAAGCAGAAGTCGATCATCCAGCCGGAAGAGTTTCCAGGCTCCAGGATAGCGCCAACGTCTCAAGGTGTCCATAGTGCCTCATCTGAGATCGTGGTTCGCCGACAGCACTCACCAGGGTGGTGACGAGAGAATCCGAGCGTTGAGGGGAATTCCACCCTCAACATAGCAATGGACAAAGCCCTAGCAGAAAGTGGTGGCGATGCCTTCATCGGCGAGGAATTTACTGACGAAGTCATAGTAGGTCGTCTGGACAGGTGTCTAGGTCGCTATCTGTTTAATCTTCAAGGTTAAGGATATATCATTAGGGGTAAGGCAAAAATCCTTACCAAAACAGGATAGGTCAAATCTGATTTGATGGCCTTTATTAAATAGGTATGACATTCACACGTACGTCTTTTACGCCGGGTATGTGCATTACGATTTCCCGAATATCTTCCGTCAGTGCTTCTTCCATCTTCAAACTACGCTTTATGTGGACAACGACAGTATGATTCTCGACAGATACCTCGACGTCATGGTAAAAGTTCATCAAATCTGATTTTACCCTGGCAGCCAGGCTTTGGTTCTTGAGAACTCGCTGATACTCGGGGGTAGTTTGAAAAGCAGGGAGCTTGGCAGTCGCTAGAATCTCGTCAACTGCATCTCCTATTGTTAGTCTACCGATAACCAAACTGAGATCATACATGCTCATATCCCACGGGTCCTTGCTATGGAAATACATTGCCCATTTTCGCCGTTCTTTATCAAACTTCTCTATAATTTTCAGGGCTTCCTTTTCTGAGACATTTTCTCTTTCCCTCACTAGCTTGACCCGTTCCTCGGTGGTGGCGGAAATCATAACTTTCAGAATATTGGGGATGCCTGCCAGCAGGAGGTGCCCAGCCAGTCCGTGATAGACCAAATTATCTTTTACCGCATATTCCAGAAGAGCCGAGCGCAAGTAAGCTACGTATTTCTGTTTACCGTAGTGGAAGCGATCAAGTAATTTGGGTGCTTCTTCTACGGCCCGTCGCAGCCAGTTTTCCGGAATGTCGAATTCTTGTGAAGCAAGACTGATGAGTTCTTTAGAGATGCACTCGTAGTTCAGCTCCCGCGCCACCCTTTCCGCGACTTCCTTGCCGTGACTATAGGAAGCTCTGGTGATGGCGATGATAGACATGCTGCCTCCTTTGTCTGAAAAACAAGAAAATAAAATGGATGAAATAGACCTGTAGTCTTCCCACTCTTGAGTACTGCGGTTAAGGCATGGGAGCCAATCCCAAGACCCCCATCAGAACTACTAAACCACCAACCAGGGCCAACGTCCCATATAGTTTTTCCCCCTCTTTGAGGAGGATCGCTGAGGAAAGAAAGAGCGCCGGAACAACGGCAAAAACACCCAAAGACAATCCCAGGGCAGTCAAAGCATCACCAGTGGTCAAATGGGGAAGGTACCAGTGTCCCATGGGCAGGGAACCGGTAGTACCCTCCCAGATCTGAGCGACGGATTCACCCTTCCAGACCGAAGACAGCCAGTAAGAAACTGGCACAAAGTTGTCTCCTAAAAAGGCCAGGGTCGACCCGATAATTGCAATGACAGAACCAAGCAAGACCCCCCAGTAAACAATCTCTCCGTATACCAAAGCGGCAAGCGGCGGCTTTGGTCGCTCTCCTTTCATAGCGCCCTCCTACAAAATGGGTATATGTATGCCGAATGTTCCCTCCACCCCGCGCACGATCAACTTGACTGACGAAGCAAGGAGGATAAGAATCAAGACTTTCCTCACAAAGCCGGCCCTGATCCTGATTAAAAGGTGCGCCCCTAATATTCCTCCAACAACCTGCCCGAGCATCCAGGGGGCTGCAAAAATGGCGATCAGTGCACCATAGGTTATGTACGTCCAGATGGCAGTGGCATTGCTTATGGCCAGCAAGACTCCGCTGCAGGCGGCCGCAATCTTAATCGGAGCAGCCATGATAAGATTGAGAGTTGCCGTGAGAAATGCCCCTCCCCCCAAACCGAAAAAACCTCCCATAAAGCCCAGGAGAATAAAAAGAATCCCTCCCCAAAGGGCCCGTATCATCTGGTAGTCAACCATCTTGCCCAGTGATGCTTCCCAATAGGAGCCGTTCAGCCTCAACTTTACCGAGAGTGCATCTATGCGCTTCGGTACAGGATACTCGGTTTTGCCGCCGCCGGTAAACAAAAAATAGGCGACAACCAGCATGAGGATCCCCAGTGATAGACGGACAATGCCATCGCCTACGGCTCCCAGGGCCTCGTGCAAGTATATGGCGCTGACGCTCCCCACGAGAGCTCCTATGGTGATAGGAACTCCGCAGTAGAAGACTACCTTCAGATTGGCCAGCTGGCTCCTCATAAAAGGTCCCGAGGAAATTAAGCCGCTGAACATGGCCACCACCAGGCCCGTAGCCCTTATCACCAAACTGTCCATGTGGGTAAAACCCAGCATGATTGGGGTAAATATCACCCCGCCTCCGATACCGCCGATAACCGCGAGTACTGCTACAGCTGTACTTATCAGAAAGCAGCCAACTATGATGAGCCACATGGCAGAAGGACTGAGGACCTCGGTGCCTTCCACTCTTGAAAATACTCCCATAATCAGGTAGCCGCCAGCAATCAGGATGATAAGTATGGTCAGCTCTGGGACGCTGGTAACCAGAGACCATAGCCTCCCCTTCCTCATTCGCTTAGTCTTCTGCATCTGATCCTCTCTCGCTCTCGGTCCAGAACTTCTGACAAAAGGGTACCATCTTCAATACCGCAGCAATTAGCAGCAGGCAGAGCCATGTCCTCACTGAGGGGGTAGGAAGTTTATACATCCGCGGTAGTCTGATTGCAAGTAGGAAACGGTCTTCCGCTCTGCAGGGAAAATGATAAGGCTTCACTTGCAATGTTCTCCGTGTTGGCGTAATCTTAGCTCTATTGCCAGCGAAACCAGGAGAAGAACGTTGACAAAGGGAAAACCGTAAGACCCACCTCTCTTGCCCCACACTGAAGAAGGCCATCATGAAAATCGTACATAAAGTCATGTTGGGGAATATCATCAACATCATCTTTATAGCACTGATCTATATTGTTGCCTTCCAATTCCTGGAACTTATGCTGGCAAAACTTCAGTTTGTGGAAATAGCTGACGATCTGAATGCTTCTTTTCTGGGGATGAGACTCTCAGAAAAGAATTTTTTCTTGTACGGCGATCCGTCGGTCTTGAAAGAAATTGAGGTCGAACTGGATCAAAGCATCGCCTCCATTTCTTCTGTGCAGGAAAGCATAATTCGCGCCGTAGGAGACAGTAAGTACCAGGAGCTCAGACGGAGTGTGGAAGAATACAAAGAGGCTATTCAGAAGGCAGAAGCTAGCAATGCAACTGATGAAAACATGCAAAGAACCGTGAGAGAGAGTGGACGCAAATTAAGAGAATTTTCAGCCAAGATTGTCAGCCTGGAGAGAAAAAGAGTCAATGATATCCTCTCGCATTCGAAGAAAGTGTTGTTCTATTTTTTCTGTGTGATCATTCTGGTAGCCATGGCTGCGACCTATCTTTTTTTCTCCAAGTTCTTGAGCTCTCTCAAGAGTATTGAAAAAACCGCGACCTGCATATCTCAGGGAGATTTTTGTAAAGTCGAAGGGAACATTACCGGCGATGAGCTTGGCTCGGTTATGACAGCAATCAATTCAATGTCCGAAGAGCTCGACAGTCGGTACGAGCAGATTGTCCAGTCTAGAAAACTTGCCTCATTGGGAGTTCTCACCGCGGGTGTGGCTCATGAACTTGGTAATCCGCTGAACAACATTGCCATGATTGCCCAGAGCTATATAGAACTGGCTGACCACCTTAGTAAAGAAGAAACTGTCGCCTATATGAGAACCATTGAGGAAGAAACCGAGAGAATCGAGAAAATTGTTCAAGATCTCTTGCACTTTTCCAAACCCAAACATGCCGATTTCAAGGAAACGGATATCAATCGTGTTGTGGAAAAGTCGCTCAAGCTCGTCCGTAACATGCTCCATGTTTCCGGTATAGAGGCCAAGTTAGATCTTCGCGAGGAACTCCCCCAGGTTTACATTGATGAGAACAGAATCCAGGAGGTCCTTATCAACCTAATAATAAATGCTATTCAGGTGCTGTCGCCTGGGGGTGTTGTAACCCTTCGGACCCGCCTTGAGGAAAAGGGAGATTATGTGGTAAT
>JAJDNB010000095.1 GCA_022340905.1 Deltaproteobacteria bacterium
GGATCCCCCGCTGTTCCGTCTTGTATTGAGCCCACAATCATCATGGCTCCAACGAGGTAGAGGAGAGAGGCGGAGACAAACCCATGCACGAAGGTCGAGGAGTCGGAGCCACTGCGGGCCTTTATCCATTCCCCTATTTTCCCTATGCCTTCTTCGATACGAAGAATTTCTCCTGTTAACCCACCCAACAAAAGATAGGCGATGGCAGCAATCATCTTCTCGGCAGAAAGCGCCATTTTTAGTCCAATGAGTACTACCGACAACCCTAGAGCCTGCATGAGAATACTTCGAATTCTTTCAGGCAAACGTTTGCCCGCAAAGATCCCCACGGTGCTTCCCACTATTACGGCTCCTGTATTGACTATGGTCCCTATCAAAACACTCTCCACTTAAGAATTGCCAAAAACAGACGACAACTTATAATAATTCCGTCCCCGTGACCAGAACAAAGTGTGTACTCTCGTGATAGTGCGCCCCTGGAAAAAGTGGTTACCTTGTAGCCATATTGATTACCCGAGGAGCTAACAGAATGGCCATGAAAAATCTCGTGAAAATTTTTATAGTCTTCCTGGCTGTTGTAGCTTCAGGATGTGCCCATCACTGGAGTCTGCCTGCTGAGAAAGTTCACACTGTTTATGTTGCCAATCCCGACGAAGGCTCCTTGCTGAGCGAGTATGCTCCGGCCTTTCTCACCTACGACTACAGGAACGACTACAATCGCATCGGCAAACCGTCTGCCAGAATCAATGGAGAAGGGAAAGAGAAGATCTACGTGGACCCCGAAAAGCCGGCAATTTATTACATGGAGAAAACATTCTCAACGGAAAAAGGAAAGTACACGAATCTCATTTACCGGGTCCACTTCTCTAAAGTGCCCTTCAGTATAATCCCTTTCAACCTTACCACCGGTAACAATGTTGGGATTATTGTGGTGATAACCTTAGATGAAGAAAATCACCCCCTCCTGGTTACGACTGCGAATACCTGCGGTTGTTACATGGCCATTGTGCCCACTACCTATCTGCCTTCAGAGGATTTGCCGGAGAACTGGAAAGAGGAACCCTTGGAAGTTTACGGTGAGGATTTGCCTTGGAAACTGGATTACGGTGAGATAAAAAATCCGACCCTCCTCATACATGTACGTCCCTCGGTCCACAGAGTTATGGACCTTGAGATTGTTGATGGTAAGTCTCTCACACACAGCCAAAGCTTTCGGACGATTCAAACACCGCTGGAGCCAATGGATGACTTGGAGAATATTCCCTTGGACGGCGGAACCACCAGTTTCTTTTACGATCACGGCCCCGAGGAAGGGCATGTCAAAAATTCACTAAAGCTTTGGGAAACATTACTGCTAGGTTTGATTTCCTGGGATTTTTTTGTGGGAGCGGACAAAGCATACGGAGACAGCGAAAAATACGACAATCCTTTCTATACAAGTCTGAAGCCCTGGAACAGAAGCGCTTCGGACATGCGAAATTTCGCCAGGTTTTTGAAGTTTTGGGGATGGAGGTTGTAAGGATGGTAGATTAGACAGAAAGCCATTCTTCCACCCTTTCCAGAAAGGTAGTTTGGTCAATCCCTTCGATTTCCCGGTAAGCCTCTAAGAAGGCTTCCCCTTTCAACAAATGGCATTTATTGGCATGGAATATGGCCACCACCACTCCATAGGCGGTGGTGGGATCAATGAGTTTGGCTTTGATATAACGGGCAAAGAGAGGATAGGTGCGTTCGCAGAGAGCGCTCCACGGTTTTTCCTCCAACAGAGAGAATTCAAAAAATAAGTAGGAATCCTTAATTTCCTCTTCCACTTCCAACCGATACTGGTTGTATAGCTCTCCCGGGATAATCTCGTAGGATTTTTCAAGGAGCAATTTAAGATATGGTGGCATAGGGTCTGCCAATTTTTTTCCTCCGAATAACTCGCAACACATTTCACCCTGAAATTCGAGTCCATATTAACTCATATTACCTTTACAGTCACAGGAAAACGAAACAAAGAGAAGGGCGAGACCAGCTTTGGGTAAAAGGGATGCCAAACACGGGTGGAGATTGATCTGAGATATGAGATGTGCGATGTAGGATGAGCGATCAAGCAAGTTACTAGGGTAAAGCTATTTTATCTCATATCACATATCACACATCTCACATTGTTGCTTAGAATTTCGAATTTGATATCGCTAGTTCTCTGTTCCGGCTTATGGTACTCAGTGCCTGGCCTGAAAACCCGGGCACAGAGATTGCTAAAGTCATCTGGTACAAGAGATCGTATTTTGTTCAAGTCCCACTATACGCTTGTTTAGACTGACTTTCATCTCCTGCGGAGCTGAGTAAAGTCTATAACCTTGAACAGTTGGAGGTATAATTTTGGATACTCCAATTGTCAACGAAAAACGTTTGAGTTCCAGGGCAGAAGTAAGATGGCCGGTGGTCCTAATGACTTCTCATGGGGCCACTGTGGCTGAGACTAAGAATATCGGCGCCAGTGGAGCGTTCATCCTGTGTCACGCCCAACTTCGGCCAAAAGAGAAGGTCAAGGCGTTCGTGATGGCACCCGATCGTAAATCCCTGAACATCTCTGGCGAAGTGGCCTGGTCAAATCCTCTCAGCACGGAAGAGGATAGCCCCCCTTGTGGAGTTGGTATCAGGTTCACCAGCATCTCTCCCACTGACCGCCAGTATCTTCGCAACCTTATTGCTGAACATTATGGAAGCAAGAAACAAAGACTGGCGGCAAAAAAATAATAACTGAAGACCAGCCTGAGCCACCATGCCTCTTGCGGCTATACATCCCCTTTGTTAAAATCGACATAGTATATGGGAAATCTTTCGATTAGAGACTCTGCCTTCCCCCACTCGCATTCTCTTATGGTTAAGGTTTTAGTGTTCAGGTGTCAGCTGTCAGGAGAACAATCAAGAAGGCTGACACCTGACATCTGGAATCTTTTTTAATAGAAGGGAGAAGCTATGGCTGAAACAAACTTCAAGGAAATAAGTGATTTTATCAGTAATGAACTGCGGCTGAAGACCTTTCCTGTGGCGGTTAGGTTCCTAAAAGATGCGTCTGAATTTCCTAAAAAAACCCGTCAGCCCTCGGTGGCTATGCAGAAAAGAGTGACCATTTGTCAGGCCGTTACCCTGGCTAGAGTTTATGGCTGGACCGTAGGTCTCACCAGGGAAGACTTGATCTGCGTACCGGCAATGATTGCTTTCGGCTTCAGTGGAGCAGATGATCCTCCTGCTAGCTTGGCCAGGTTGCTTTGTGAAGTTAATTTCCATGATGACGAGATCCAAGCTCGCAAAGGAATTGATTCGATGAATATTTTGGACAATGACAGATTTGGTGCCGTGGTTCTCGCTCCCTTGTCCAAGGGCTTGTACGAGCCAGATACGGTAGCCATTTATGGAAATCCAGCCCAGATCATGCGCATGGTACAGGCCCGGGTCTACCAGAGTGGTGAGCGCTTACATGGGACTTTTGGGGGCAAGGTGGAATGTAGCGAGTATTTGATTGGGCCCTTTACTTCGCAAGCGCCTCGAATTGCGATTCCAGGTATGGGTGATCGTATTTTCTCCATGACCCAGGACGATGAGATGGTTTTTGGCCTGCCGGGCAAAGATTTGGCTGGACTTATTAAGGGCTTGCGGGAGGCAGGGAACAGGATTGGCGCCAGGTATCCAGTCACTTTTTACCAGAATTTCCAGCCGGATTTCCCCAAACCTTACAAAATCATGGGAGATGAGTTGGGTATATTGTAAAGCTAGTGCTTGGTTTTGTTCTCCGAAGAGATCATTTGCTCTGGGTTGGCAAGTAAGGCGGCGAGGATAAAACCCAGCAGCCCCAAGTATCCGAAGACAACCTGCCAGTTTCCTGAGAGCTGCCAGACAAGACCTGCGCCAACAATGGCGGGAATTCCAAAGACTATACTGATTCCTGCTTTTCTTTCTGGTTGCATTTGCCCACTCCCCAAATGGTACACTACCCAATGTGCAGATTTTCACTTTATAGCGGAAAAGGTACAGCATGTAAAGAGCAAAGGGTTGGGGATTGCGGAATTTGGATTTCGGATTGCAGAATCTAGGTTTCAGGTTTCAGTGTTCAGGTTTCAGCCCTTTTGTTTACATCTGCTGACACCTGACACCTCAGTCGTGGTCATTTCTCATATTATGATGTACTAGTCTCCTAGTGACCGAGAAACCCTTCGGTGTAGAGCTGAAAGATATACCAGTCTAAACCTTTGCTCACAACGATGTGATCTGATTCCACTTGACAGTCCAGATCGAAAAAGTTGTCCACGTAATTGTTAAAATCTCCTCGAGACCGGTCATAGAAAAAGTGCTTTATGCACGTCCATTTTCTTGCCAGAATACAAAAGCAGAAGAGAATTGAGATTGGATTCTCACCCAGACTGTCAGAGTAACTTCTGAGTGAATCGGTAAGTTTTGAGAAAATAGATTTGAGAGTTTTGGAATCGATATCCTCGAGGATATGGAACCAGTTTCCGGTTATGTTGTCGCGGACCAATTTGCGAATGTCCTGCCAAATGATATCTTTGCCTGGGTTGTGAGCTTTAAATTCTATTCCAGCAACTTTTTTAAAGGTATCGTTTCGGACTTCATAGAGATTCAGGTCGGATGAGGCTGTCATCTCACTGGGATTTTCGATTAGGTAATAGTAATTTAAACCATTCAGCAAACCACAGTAGAGAATCATTGGTTCGTACTCGCCGATGCGGACCTCGCCACTCACTTGGGGAGGCAACAGCATCCTGGGCGATAATCCACTGGCTCTCTCATTGAGGGGGGTTATATGCCACAGTTCAAAAGAGAGCCTGCGATTTATTTCCAAGAGGTCGTGGATCAGTTTGTTCATGTTTTGACTCCGGCGTCTCCACAAAAAAATCTAGTCCTCCCTAATCTACAAGCAAAAATCATGCTTGTTCCACTGGCAGCATATCCAAAACCACACTGTTCCATGATATTCTATGAGGAAGTGTTCGACGAGCCATGGCGCGCAGTAGTGAGTGGTGCAGCTTGACAAAAGATGTGGGAGGTACCATATTTTTCCTATAATTCAGGGGAGATTAATCCTGGAGTGAGGAAGAAAGAATGGTAGAGAGCAAATGCGAAGATAGGAAACCCTGTGAAAGCTGCGAAATTTCGCCCAGGTGTTCTTCCATTGCCAAAAAGGAACACGAACATAAGAGATTGCAGGAGAAACTCTTCCACATCCGACGCAAGATAATGGTTATGAGCGGCAAAGGCGGAGTGGGCAAAAGTACGGTGGCCACTAATCTGGCCGTTGCTCTAGCTTTGCGTGGTTACCAAGTGGGTGTCCTCGACGCAGACCTGCACGGCCCGGATGTGCCCAGAATGTTGGGTATAGAGGGTCGACATCTGATCGGTAGGGGTGATGGGGTAGAGCCGGTTGAGGTATTTGAAGGACTAAAAGCGGTATCAATGGCGCTCTTGGCACAGGAATCTGACAAGGCTATTGTCTGGAGAGGGCCCCTGAAGCACAGTGCCATAAGGCAGTTCCTAAGAGATGTTAATTGGGGTGATCTGGACTTTCTATTCGTCGACTTACCCCCGGGAACAGGAGATGAACCTTTAAGTGTTTCAAAGTTAATACAAAAGGTTGACGGAGCGATTATTGTAACCACTCCGCAGGATGTGGCCCTTTTAGATTCACGCAAAGCGGTAAGTTTTAGCAAACAGATAAATATTCCGGTCCTTGGAATTGTGGAAAATATGAGCGGTATGGCCTGTCCCCACTGCGGCCAGAGCATTGATCTTTTCCGGGTTGGTGGAGGTGAAAAGGCGGCCATGGAATTGGGGGTACCATTTCTTGGACGCATACCCATAGAGCCTCGAGTGGTGCTCAGTTGTGATGCAGGAAAGCCATTTGTCGCTGAATCAGACGATTCGCTGGCGAAGAGTGCATTTACAAATGTAATCAAGACCCTTCTGGAGCAATTGAACTGGTCAGAAAAAGAAGGAGCTCGGCCAGCCCTCTAATTGCTTATCGTGCAAACGGCGCGTCAAGAGGGTGAAATAGTGAAAAACTGTACTTGAATCATTTGCCATGATCACGTAATATACCCAAGACTTCTTTCACGCCGAACACATCCACTAGGTCAATTGAATTTTATGGAGGAAAACGATGAGTGAATTCGAAGAGGTATGCTACACCAGAGAAGGAGCAATTGAAAAAGCAATTGAGATGGAGAAAGAGAGCTTCGATGTTTACCGAAGAGCTTATGAAATGGTCGAAGATAAAAGGGCCAAAGATTTGGTCAAAGAGCTTGCGCTTGAAGAGCTCGAGCACAAATACACTCTGGAGAAAGCCTTTCTCGAAGAAGAGATCGCCTTGCACGAGGCCGGTTTGGAAGAAGGACCCAGCATGGAGTTGACCATGCTACTTCAACTCAAGCCTATTGACAATGATTCCAGTTCACAGGATGTGATGATTTACGCCATCCATGAAGAGAAGCGTTCTGTGGATTTTTACGGCAAAATGGCGCAAGCATGTGTTGGCGCGCCAATGGAAAACATGTTTCGACGACTCCAGACGGACGAGGCGAAACACCTGGCCAGCCTGGAAGAAATGTACGAAAGCATTTACATGCCAGAAATGTGAGAAAAGATAGTTGCCAGTTGTCCTCTGTAAATGCTGACAGCTGGCACTATCGAACCCATCCCCCCGATTTTGGGGTTTTCTTGCTCCCTTCAGCTTCGCTCTTTTCGCAATCTTTAGGATCGCAGATTTAGGCGTGAACCAGCCTGTTTAAATTTAGCTTTACTTTTGCTAGACTTTTGCTAGCGGAAAGTAGTAAGTGTGAACGGACTAGTGACAGCGGTTCACTCACATTATTCAGCGGTTGATATCCCCCAGAAAAGTCTTATTTTATTTTGACCAAAAACAACAATGGAGATTTCTGTAATGACATGCAAACGCACGCTTGCTATAGGTCGATTCTGTCTCCTGCTGACAATCGCTTCGCTAATTTTGCCCTCAGCTGGAATGGCAGATTCTCTCGCTGAACACCATATAAAAATCTCCTTCGATCTCGGAGAACACAAAATTTTTGGAACGGTGGATGCCATTTTTCCCCGGAGCGTAAAAGCGGTAACGGTCGGCAGGGGTCTGCGGATTACCAAATTTCTGATCAATGGTAAGAATGGTACACCAAAAATCATAGACAATCGCCTCGCCCTCCCCCCTCACAGAGAAGCAATAAAAATACAGATGGAATACGAAGGAATCTTTTCCAACAAGGAGGGAGGGAACCTGGAAAACATTATTGGTGACGAGGGTGCATTTCTCCTTTCAGATTGGTACCCTGCCGGCGAGACCGAACTCGCCCGCTTTTCCCTGCAAGCAATCATTCCCAAAGATTTTCAGGCAGTTTCTGAAGCCGACGACATAACTACTGAGGACATGGGTAGCAACAAGTTGATACGTTTTGATTTTTCCCATCCGGTCGCCAATATCCATTTCATCATGGCTTCATACCTCATCGAAAAAGACCACCAAGGTGGGGTAAAGGTGGAGACCTATTTGCTCCCCGACGATCAAAACCTCGCACGCCGCTATCTGGATGCCAGCAAAAAGTATCTGGAAATGTATGAAAAGATGTTGGGCCCCTACCCCTTCAAGCGGTTTGCTGTGGTAGAAAATATTTTGCCCACCGGTTACGGAATGCCCACTTTTACCCTTTTAGGCCGTCAGGTACTCAAACTGCCCTTTATTCCAGAGACTTCACTGGGGCATGAAATCCTCCACTCCTGGTTTGGTAATTCGGTTTACGTAGACTACTCCAAGGGCAATTGGTCCGAAGGTCTAACCACCTATCTGGCTGATCAATATTATGCGCAAATGAGAGGAGATGGCTGGCAATATCGCAAGGGATTAATTGAGGATTACGAGAGTTACGTTCATGGGAAAAATGAGATCGCTATCCAGGACTTCATTAGCGGTGACAATCGAGCTTTGCGCGCCGTTGGATATGGCAAGACCGCCATGTTCTTCCATATGCTCAACAACCGTGTGGGGGAGAGAGTTTTCACAGAATCACTCAGGGAGTTGGTGGTGAAAGACCGTTTTCGCTTGACTTCTTGGCGCAATATCGAAGCGATATTTTCAGAGAAGGCGGCAAAGGATCTCAGATGGTTTTTTGAATTTTGGCTCGAGCACAAAGGGGCAATGGAAATACGTGCTGATAAGATCAGATTGACTCAATCGAGCGATGGGTACGTTTTGGAATTCACCATGGGGGTCAAAAACAGCCCGATGCCGGTATTCATTCCCCTCGTTATCCACTCCCAAGACAAAGAAGAGAAAAAGATTTTGTCCCTTTCAAAGGAAAGACAATCCTTTTCCTTGCCCATCAAGGATGTGGCAAGGGAGATTGTTGTAGATCCAGACTACGACCTCTTCCGCACCTTGTCTCCGACTGAAAGAAGGGCTGTCTTGAGTCGCCTCTTGGGAGATCCAACCCGAAGCGTAGTGCTGCCCGAAAAAAACCAAGAGATCTACGAGCCCCTTATCCAGGAGTTGGACAACCGGGGCTTTAAGAAGTTGACAGCCCAAGAGGTTGACCACAAGATTCTGGCTCATAGATCTCTATTATTTCTGGGAGATCACCCTAAATATGAGTTCATCTTGCCGAGAACAGCAGAGAAGGCTAGCGGATTCAGTCTTGTAATTACAAAAAATAAATTCAATCCGAATTTAGTGGTCGGCCTGGCTGTGGGGGAAGATTCAGAAGAAGTGCAAGGGGTAATAAACAAGCTTTTTCACTACGGAAAATACAGTAAGCTTGTCTTTTCTGGGGGGAGAAATGTGGTGAAGGAGACCGAAAAGAGCGAGCGTGGCATTCAGCTCGAAGTGGGTGCACCGGTTAGGGGAATCCCTACGACAAGTATACTCTCTGTACCTGAAATTGTTTCACGGGTGGCGGACAAAACGATTGTTTATGTCGGTGAAAAGCACGATCAGTATGGTGATCATCTGCTACAGCTCGAGATGGTTCGCGACCTGCACCGGCGATATCCAAAATTGGCCATTGGCATGGAGATGTTTCAGCGCCGTTACCAAAATGCGTTGGATGAATACATCTCCGGCGCGGTGAACACACAGACCTTTCTGAAGAAGTCCCACTATTTAGACACCTGGAGGTTCAACTACCATCTTTATGAGGACATCCTGCAGTATGCCAGAGAGCAAAAGATTCCGGTGATTGCCCTCAACCAGGAGAATGAGTTAGTTAGTAAAGTTGCTACCCAAGGATTAGCTAAATTAACCCCTGAGGAAAAGGCGCACATACCTGCCGAGATGGACCTGAACGATAAAGCTTACAAGGAGCGCTTACAAGGTGTCTTTGAGATGCACCAGAGTGATTTTCCCGGCGATACAGCCCTGCAGGACTTTGAATATTTTTATGAGGCCCAGATTCTCTGGGATGAAACCATGGCCGAGACTATTGCCAATTTCCTGAAAGATCGGCCCGCTTTTCACCTGGTAGTACTGGCTGGAAGCGGTCACCTTGCTTACGGCTCAGGTATCCCTAAGAGGGCTTATAGAAGGATTGCCAAAGATTACACCATTGTCCTTCCCGATCCCGGAGAATTACCGAATCCCGGCATGGCAGACTTCATCGTATTTCCCAATAAGCTTGAGGCTCCAGAAGAGGCAAAGCTCGGGGTGGTGTTGGATACATCGGGCGAACGGTTTGAAGTGGTCGATCTCGTCATGGGTGGTGGTGCGCAAAAAGCTGGAGTGAAAAAGGGAGACATTCTTGTGGCGGTAAACCATATAAAGGTAAATGATTTGGATGACATTAGAACCTGTCTTGCCACCAAATATGTGGGTGATACTGTTGAGATCCAAGTGTTGCGAGATGAAGAAGTGTTGGAGTTCGAGGTGGAGCTTGGATCCTCAAGACCATAGGGCCAATGCTGCTGTAACGTTTAACTGCTGTCCAAGATCTTGCGAACCAGTTCCAGTAGCTGTTTGTTGTCGTACGGTTTATTGATAAAAGCTGCTGCTCCGGCCTCGAGCGCTCCTTTGGTGGATGCGTCCGGAGAGTAACCGCTGGCTATGAGGACCCGCGCCCGTGGGGTTATCTTGAGAAGCTCTTCAAGACACTTGCTACCCCCCATTCCCGGCATGATCAGATCGAGAATGACCAAAGCAATGCGTTCTCTCTCCCGCCGATAAACTTCAAGAGCCTGTTCGCCATTGCTGGCAGTGAGCACCGTGTAGCCAGCTTGCCCAAGGACATCTACTCCAAGTTCCCTAATGAATTCCTCGTCATCAACCAGTAGAATAGTCTCGTTGCCTCCCATTGCAGAGGATTTTGATTCTTGCGATTCCGCTATCTCTTCACGTTCTGATGCCGCTTCTAACGCTGGCAGGTAGAGTCTAAAACTGGCGCCTGATCCCGGGCGGCTGTAACACATGACGTAGCCCTCGTGATTCTTGATGATGCCGTAGACTATGGCCAGACCGAGGCCGGTTCCTTTTCCCACCTCCTTGGTGGTATAGAAGGGATCAAAGATGTGCTCGAGCGTTTCTTTTTCCATGCCGTGGCCAGTATCGGCCATTGACAGTAGTACGTACTCACCCGGCTTGACTTCTGCATATTTTTTACAGAATTCTTGATCGAGGGTCATGTTTTGGGTCTCGATGACAAGCTTGCCTCCCTCGGGCATTGCATCTTTGGCATTTACAGCTAAATTCATGATAACTTGCTTTAACTGAGCCGAATCTGCGTTAATCATTCGAATATTTGGGTCGAGAATGAATTCCAGCTCAATCATCCTGGGGAATGTTCGTTCGAGGAGTTGTCTTAACTCTGCCACCTCTTGATTGAGATCGAGTGGCTTTCTTTTGCTTTCCACCTTGCGACTGAAGGTGAGCAGTTGCTGAGTAAGCTCTGCTCCTCTTTTAGATGCGCGGATAACCTCCTGTAATTCTCTGCATCCTGGCTCACCCTCCTTTTTGCGCATCAGCAGAAGTTCCGTATATCCCTGTATAGCTTGGAGGAGGTTGTTGAAGTCATGAGCAATGCCGCCGGCCAGAGTGCCAACTGCCTCCATTTTCTGAGCGTGAAGGAGTTGGCTTTCCAGATTCTTTCGTTCACTGATATCGCGCAGATTGATCACACTGCCTACGGGCTTGCCGTCCATGTCACGAAGCACTGCTCCGCTGATACTCACTGGAATGATTTTGCCTTCTTTGGTATATCGACTGCTTTCGATGCCTGAGAAGCTCTCGCCGGTCAAAACTCTTTGGATCATTATTTTGGTCTCTGGCCAATTCTCTTCGGGCACGAATAGGTCCATGGTTTTACCCAAACGTTCACCCAGGGACCAGCCGAAAACTCGGGTGAAGGCGGGGTTGAAATAGACAACCTTACCCTCGATGTCGTAGACGACAACAGGATCAGGATTGGCTTCCAGTACAGTGCGATATTTCTCCTCGCTGTCTCGCAGAGCTTCGATGGCTTGTTTGCGCTCAGTGATGTCGTGAACGATTGAGTACAATAGCTTTTTGCCGTTCAAAATGATGGGTCCGCTGAATACTTCGACATCCACAACCTCGCCTCTGGCCAATCGATGACGGAACAAAAAGTGCTGGCTTTGTTCCGGCTTGGCTCTCTCTATTTCTTGAAAAATCTGTTCTTCGGTAAGCGTATTGATATGAAAAATTTTCTTACTGGTAAGCTCTTTGTGGCTCCAGCCATAGAAAGAACAAGCTGCTGGATTGGCATCTACTATGTCGGCAGTCTCGGGATCGACGAGAAGCATCACCGCATGGTTATTCTGGAAAAGACTCCTGTAGCGCTCTTCGCTTTCACGCAGGGCTTCCTCGGCCTGCTTGCGTTCTGTCACATCTCGGACCACACCTCGAAAACCAGCAGGTTTTCCTGTGGAATCCTTCATCAAGGAAGCAGAGAGTTCCAGAGTCCTTGTGGTGCCGTCCTTTCTGAAAATGTCATAATCTAAAATCTTTGCCGGTTCTCCGGTCTGATATGTCTTGCTGAAGACTCTATACATTCTTTTGGCGGTTTCCGGCGTAGTATAGTCCCGGTTGTTCATGCCGATCAGTTCGTCTCGGTCATAGCCTGCAATTCTACATAGGGCGTCATTTGCAAAGGTGAAATTCCCAGCGAGGTCGACTTCGAAGTAACCTTCCTCTATATTTTCAAGAATATTTTTGTACCGCTCCTCGCTCTTTTGAAGCTCCTCCTCTATCCGTCTGCGTCCTTCTCTTACCCTCGGCAGTTGCTCATTTGTTTCAGAGAGAGCACCGGTTCTCTCCATAATCTCTCTTTCCAACTCAGCGTGGATCTTCAAAAGTTGGATCTCCTGTTGCCACTTTGACCCGAGAGCCACAGCTAGCTGCACAATCTCTTCTGGTGTAAAAGGTTTTTTGAGATAGAGCATCTTGTCGTCGGGAGGAACGGGGGAGACTATCGCTTCAGGAGTGACATCGTTATGGGCAGTGACCACGACGATCTCGATGTTGGGGTCGAGCATGCGGATTTTCCCTGCCGCGCCCACGCCGTCCTTTTCAGAATTTAATCGGCTGTCAATGAATACCAGGGAGAAGGGGGTACCGTCTTCCGCGGCTGCACGGACAGCTTCAACCGCCTCCCCACCTTGGCGGCAGAGGGTTACATCGAATGTGTAGCTAGATGTTGGGGAAGAGAGGAATTCTTCGTAGAGTTCACGAACGTGTTGTTCGTGGTCAACTGCTAAGACTCGTACAGTGTTGGGTCGGGGCACTGACATCAGAGGAAGTCCTCTTTTCTTACGAGGAAAGTAAAGCCACTGACGGAAGTACTAATCAATATGCAAGAAGCTTGCCCGACCCACGGAAATCAAAATTCCAAATAACAAATCCCAAATATCAAACAAGCTCCAATGACAGAACCTCGCAATTCCAAACATTTACATCTTTTTCAAAGAAAAGCGCATCTGAAATATGTTTTGGTCATTGAATATTGGAATTTTTAATTTACTGGTAATTTGGTGCTTGGGATTTGGGATTTAAGAGTATCTATCTATATGACTCATCTCCGATGAGTGATCACACCCCTCAAGACCCCCCATAGCCGATCTCTACTTTTTTGCCTTCCACAATGACCGGCACCTTGCGCACGCCCTTTGAAAATTTCAACATTGCCTCTAGTTTCTCTGGTTCTGCGACAACGTCCACATAGGTAGCACTGTCACCGTAAGCCGACCTGGCTTGATTGGTGTAAGGTCAAGTCGATTTACCGAAGATAATAACTTTTTCTGCCATGCCAACCCTCCTGATGAGTTATCTTACGAGATAAAATAACCACAAAGACCACGAAGAACACAAAGATTTTCTTTGTGACCTTTGTGCACTTTGTGGTGAAAGAACACCCATTGTCATTCACTCCAACGTAAAAGTTTCTTGGAATTTGGGGATGACCACATCCCATCCCAACCTTGTGTTGATTTTTTCTGCCAGTGATGATGAAGCATCGGGTTCACCGTGAACAATAAAGGTCTTTTGGGGAGGACGGTTGAAACCCATTAACCAAGCCAATATTTCGTTGTAATCTGCGTGGGCTGAGAAGCCGGATATGTTTTCAACCCGTGCCTTGATAGGAACATCTTCCCCGTGGATTTTCACCCTTGGGTTTCCGTCCAAGATTTTCCTCCCCCTCGTCCCTTCAGCCTGGTGTCCAATGAACAAAATGGTGTCTTTCCTAGAAGGGAGTCGATGCCTCAAGTGATGCAAGATACGACCACCGGTGGCCATACCACTGGCGGAAATAATAATGGCATTTCTCTTTATCTCATTGAGCGCTTTGGATTCGTCTCGATGTCGACAAAACTTTAGCTGTTGCGGTTTTAGGATGGAGGTTCCCCGAATTTCCAAGACCTTCGCTACCAGACCATAACATCCTTTATTGTTTTCAAAGACAGCTGTTGTGTCGATTGCCATAGGTGAGTCCACGTACACCGGCAAAGAGGGAATCTCCTTGTCCTCCTCTAGCTCTCTTAGAGAGTAGAGCAGCTCCTGCGTCCGACCCACGGCAAAAGAAGGAATTACTAGCACTCCACCCCTGTCTACGCTGGCATTGATTACGGCTGCGAGATCCTTCTCTGGTGTTTCGTTTTGGTGCAGCCTGTTGCCGTAGGTTGATTCCAGGATAAGATAGTCGACCTCGAAGGGCTGGACAGGATCGCGAAGGATTGGTCTCGCTGGCCTACCCAGATCACCGCTAAAGACGATCCTGCTTGCCCTCCCCTCTTTCATTAATTTGACGTCAACGAAGGAAGAGCCAAGTATGTGTCCTGCGTCCTTAAATTTTACCCGCAAGCTGTCAGTCAAAAATATGTCCTCACCGTAATGGTATGGCTCAAACTGTGATAGAGCGTTTTCTGCCTCCTCCACTGTATATAGCGGCAGGGCCGGTTTGTGTTTAGAGAATCCTCTTTTGTTGGCCCAAGTGGCGTCCTCTTCCTGAAGATGGCCTGAGTCGCGCAAAAGAATCTCACACAGGTTGTAGGTGGGGTGGGTACAATGGACCTTTCCCTTGAAACCCTGTTTACACAGCCGAGGCAGATAGCCAGAGTGATCAATATGAGCGTGGGTAAGAAAAACTCTGTCTAAATCAGTGGGAGCGATAGGAAAAGGTTCCCAGTTTCTCAACCTATTTTTCTTTAATCCTTGGAAAAGGCCACAATCTAACAGGAGACTGTTGCCGTCGATCTCTAGAAAAAAACGAGATCCTGTAACCGTACCCGTGGCACCTAAGAATGTTAGTTTTGTCATCTTAGATCCTGCATTGAAGACACTAGACACCAAGTCTCGAGGTGTCAGGTGTCAGGGAGGAGAAACAGAAAAGCTGAAACCTGAACTCTGAAACCTTAGCTTATGTTTAGAAGTATTCCTTGTACTTCTTACAGAACTGCGCAATGCCATCTCCTTCATCTAAAACAATCTTTTTTAGCTTTTGGCAAATCAACAGATCTGTTGGGAAAGCCATTTTTTCAGGCAATCTATCAAGGGCAAAGAATTTGGCCTCTCTGGCATCGGAACCCGGCTGTAGCTCTCCGCCACTCACCTTTCCCATAAACCAAACACCCACTGTCTGGTGATCTGGATCGTGAAAGTTAGAATGAACATCGAAAACTGGACCTAACTCGATTTTGAAACCTGTTTCCTCCTCCAACTCGCGGCGAGCACAAAGCCGTATGTCCTCGTCCCACTCAACATGACCACAAGGTATGCACCACATACCATCGTAAGAACCTCGCCGCTTTATGAGCAGCACTTCGTCTCTTTGTAATATGATTACCGCGACGCCAACGGTTGGGTTTTTGTAATGGATGAAGCCGCACTGGGGACAATATCTGCGAGGGCGGTTACTTTCTGGGTATACAGTCAACGACCCGCCACACAACGGGCAGTATTGGTAATCCATCTGAGATGAATCTCCGTCTAATTCGAGATAAAGCCGAAAGATAACCCACCCGTCCATAGGAAAGTTATCTATAAGGCAGGCATGATAAAGAATAAGAATGGTTCATAGATAATTTTGAAAAATCTGAAAGTCTGTATTCCTATAAATCTACAAGCATATCCGCCTCACTGCCACAACTTGTGCAGGTGAAGGATTTTTTTTCTTGCTGCTCCACTCCGGCAGCTTTCTTCTGGGGATCTTCTACGGGGACAAGTTCGCAGGTCACTATCATTTCCGCTTCGTTGCCGCAGTTTTCGCACTTGCAGACTTCCATCATCTGTCTTTTTTCCGCCATGGATCTCTCCTATCAGCCAAATAAGTCGTCCATCCAGTTCCCAGAATTATAGTATCTGCGCTGGGTGAAATCAACGTGAAGATGTCAAACACGGCAAGGCCGAACTGGTTATTATGGCCGAGGGCACTCTTACTCCTTGTCCATAAGTTTTGCAGCCAAGATATCTAATATTCCTTTGTGTTCTTTGTGCTCTTTGTGGTTTAATCCTTTGCAGCGTGGTAATAAGCAGGAGGAAAGGATGGATGGCTGATCCAGAACACGTGGCCAAACTGCGGCAGGGAGTAAAAGCTTGGAATACCTGGAGGGAAGGAAACCCGGATGTTGTTCCTGACCTCAAAAGTGCAGATCTTTCCAATTTCAACTTGAGAGGCGCCTTTTTGGTAAGTGCTGATTTGGAACAAGTCTCTCTGGAGAGAGTCAATCTGGAGATGGCAATACTCTGGAAAGCAAATTTATCTAAAGCAAACTTGTGGAGAGCCAGCTTAGAAGGTGCTGATTTCCTGGAAGCCAAACTGGCTGGTACAGAACTCATTAGAGCGGACCTGAGGAAAGTTGGATTTTTGGGCGCTGATCTGGAGGGCGCTTCTCTAGCAGGTTCCAACCTAGAGGGAGCTGACTTCTGGAAAGCCAGATTGGTGGGTGCGAATCTTTACCGGGCTAATTTGTCAAAAGCTATGCTGTGGCGAGCCAACCTGGAGGGGGCCAATTTTGCCGAAGCCAAACTGGAAGGGGCGGTCCTCTGGAAAGCAAGACTGCTAAATGCACTGAATCTCAGGGTTGAGCAGCTCTCCGCGGTAAAAACTATTCAAGGATCGGAGTTAGAGGCAAGGCTCAGGATGGAGATTGAACGGAATTGCCCAAGTATTTTAGAAGAACCGCAGCGGTGATATTTGGTTTTCAGGAAAATTTGTTATATAAGTAGATTATGAGCACATAGTTCAACAGAGCAACGAACTAGGTCATGCCAAGGTTCTCCATTTCTGGTTAAATCTCAGGTGAAGAATTCGATAATTTACCCTAAGCGTTGGTTCGAGAATGGTTGAAGGCGGAACCGGACAGGCAAAACTTTGTCACCTTTATAGACTGGGAGTAGTGAATGAAGAAAGCGCCATTGCCAGAAAAAGTTACCATAGAAGTGGCGGCCAAGACATTGGGAGTGTCAAAAGGAACGATAGTGCACTACCTAAACAACGGAAGGTTGTCACGTATAAAAGAAGGATCGACGGTTTATGTTTCAACGGACGAGCTTGGTAAGCTACTTGAGACAAAGGTAGATCCAGCTGGCACCACTCCGAAGGCAGGGGCGGTCAAGGGTAAACAAGTCGTTGTCACCAGGGTTAAATCTAATGAAGGTGATGGGACTACTATCACAGTGGATACGAATCATTATGAGGAAATGCTGACACGACTTGGACGACTCGAGTTGGAAAACCGTAATCTTCTTGCTTATAAAGACAGTATGGTGAAGATAAAAAGCGTGTTGAGCGATAAAGAAAAGGAGCTGCAGAAGGCCACGGCCAAATTGCACATGATGGAAGAGGAACTTAGGCGGTTGCAAAAGATGGGCTGGTGGAAAAGGGTTTTCGGCAGAAAATGGCGAATGATTGGAGGATAGTATACATCAAACCCAGGCAAATGTATCTGTTGGATTTCAATCATTTGCCTTGGACTACACCTAACCTGAGGCTGTTTCAGATACTAGCATTATTTCCTCCCTATGACGCTTCCACATCCCCAGGACCTTCTTTCCCTTAAGCAATTAAGTGCATGATAATATGATGAAAGATAGGTTTGTGCGTTCTTTGCCTCTCCTCCCTACAGCTCTTGCCTTGAGTTTGGCACATATTCTGCTGTAACCGGTGGGAATACACTCAAGGTAATCTGATGGCAGATGAATTTGAAACTTATGGTGATCGACGCAAGGGCAAGGACAGAAGGGGCGACACTGATAGACGCTCTGGAAGGGATAGACGTAGTGGTGCTGAGAGAAGAAGTACCAGAGACAGACGGTCTGGCTGGGGAAAGGTGGACGAGGAGAGGTTGCAGGGTGCCCTGACTGCGGCGGCCACGGTGGCACATCTGTTCAGCCAACCGTTGACAATAGTAATTGGGCACGTGGATCTACTGTTGTCCCGAGTGGAAGATCAAGCCGCCAGGAGAAAACTAGAAATAATCAAGGAACAATTGCAATCTTTGAGCATGACATTACAGGACTTGAGAAATCTTAGGCATTACAAGACAGTGGATTTGGATGGCCTTGTCCTGCTAGACATAGGACTACGAAAGGTTAAGAAGCTTGACTGAGACTGGGACGCATCAGGAAGAGACACTACTTTGCGAGATGCCAAAAAAACAGAAATACTGTTATGGGACAAACACACAACTGAAAGAGAAGTAGTCGAAGAGATGCTCAGAAACCTCGGCTTTAATGTAACAGCCGTTAGTAGCGAGCATGACTGTCTCAGAGAATTTTCTAATCGCAAATTTGATCTGGTAATTTTTGATCAAGGTCTGCCAGATCTAGATGTTAGAGAATTTGTTGATGAGTTGGCCGAGATAGATCAAATGACACCAATAGCAATGATGGCAACTTTAGCTGTTGAATTCTATGAGAAAAGATTTGGAGGTTCCAATATTGATTTTCTTATAGTTAAGCCATTCGAGTTGGTTCAGCTTCAGAAGTTGGTTGAAGAAGCTGTGGAACTTGGCGAGCGACTGAAATGAAGTGGTTAAATCAATGGCGTCAACGATCACCGTCGAACGGTGAAAAAGGAGGAGGTGAAAAGATGGCTGAAAATGGTGGAGTATATGATAAGGTGGAATCCATCTTGGCAAAACTGTTTGTATTGAGGGATTCTTGCACGGGTGTTATACATAAAGGAGATTCCCCTTCCAACGCGATCTGGTTTCAGGGAGCTGAGACTATTCTGAAAGAGGCGGTGGATGAGCTTCAAGCGGCACTCCGCTCCCTAGAGGAGGGTAGTTAATGAGCAATCATGGTGAAGTCTATGACAAAATGGAAAGTATCCTGGCAAAACTAAGCGTCTTAAGAGATTCTTGCACGGGCGTAATTCATAAAGAAGGGCCGAACTCCAATTTGATCTGGTTTCAGGGCGCCGAGGCCATGTTGCAAGAGGGGGTGGATGAACTCCAAAAGGCACTTCTTGCTCTGGAGGAGGGTAGTTAATGGCCAGCCATGGTGTAGTCTACGACAGGGTGGAAGGTATAGTGGCCAAACTTTATGTGCTGAGAGATTCCTGTACTGGAATAATTCACACGGAGAGATCAAACCCTAATCAGATGTGGTTTCAGGGCGCTGAGACAATCCTACAGGAAGCCGTGGATCAACTTCAGGGAGTACTTCAAGTTCTGGAAACCGGCGAGGAGGGTGAGCCTGCCATACCAGAGGAGGAAGTGGTAGAAGCCCCGAGCGAGGTGGATGAAGAGGAAGAAGAGACTCCAGACGAAGAAACTGAGTGAGGGAGATCTGCCCAGGGCCGGGATTGAACGAGCACACCAGAAGAGCTTGACTTTCAGGTAAGGACATTTAGGATTTCGGTAACCGCGAGGTTTCCTATGTCTTGCAGCCCTTTCCTTTTCAGCTCGTCTTCACTAAACAGCTCTCTCACGAGTGAGTAGAGACCGGACCTGATAAACCCTTCTTCATAGGTCCCAAGCCTGATGCCAAATTCCACTCGCTCTCGATTTGAGGGTGACAGATTTTCAATCACTTCTTTACTAACCCAGATAGTCCCGCCCTGAGAAAATTCACTGAGCTTTACTGCCTCCACCAAGGTGTCTCCCACCACAGTGAACTCGAACGCCGACGGCGAGGGCATCATTCCCAACCAGTCGCGTCCACAGTGGATGCCAATGTTGACTCTAAGGGTGTTCTTCCAGGTTTGTTTGCTTTTCCACTCCCGGTCGATCTCGCGTACCATACTTTTCAGAGCACTGGCGCACAACAAAGACTGAAATAGATGGTCATCTTCCCGGCCTGGCACTTCGAGAAAAAAACAAACACTACCTTCCGTGCAGGATCGGCCGGGTGTCGCACCGTGCTCTCTGAAGCACCGGTGCCAACCGAGGATAATCTGATTGATCAGATCAAAGTATGCAGAGGGAGAAAGAGCTGTACGCAGATGAAACTCAGACTCAAGACTGACGGCAAGGATACACAAGGATGTTGGAGAGGAGGTTTTCCGGAAAAATGTAGGCTTCGGTACCTTCGTCCTTCCAGTGAGTAACTCGAGCATCTGACCCAGTTGCATGCTAGCCGGTGGGTATAGCAAGAGAGTCCCTTCCGGCAGGGCCCACGAAAGGAGTGTGTAGTGCTCAGCTCCACCATGGTGATATTTTACTGTCAGTGTTTGCCCATCAAATGGCCGAGATGGCGCCATCTCTGTTTCATCCCACAACTGTCTGAGTTGAATTAGCAGGTGGGAGTCCTCATCGCGGTTTAAAGAAAGGAAGATTTCTGCGCCCACGTCTCTCTTAGCCAATTTCATATGAAACGTGAGGATTTCTTTCCAATTGACAAAGCGATCCTGCAATTTCTCGATCAAAGAGGGATCCAGAAACCGTCGTCTAACCTGAGACCCAAGCCCTCTGATATTTTCTCCAACCAGCAATTCTTCAGCCACCGAGTTCAGGCCGATGATCTCCCAACTTCGGCTGACAAGAATGGCGGGAAATACAATTTGGTCAAGCCATGGGTACATCAGAGGTTCCTCTATAGCTTTCGGAGGCTCCGTATCTTCATCCATAAAGTGCATTGCAATTTGAGCCATTCTCATACCTTGGCCTTTAAGTTGCTGTATTTTCTCTATCCGTTCCACAACCCACTCGGGGAAAAAGCCGATTTTGGTGGGACCACCCGGCTCTTCTGGCGGCCGCACTGATGGAGAAGGAATGAGGTCCATACCAATATAATTGTTGAGTGTAGCCCTGGAAATGCCAGTACGGGACATTACTTCTTTGCTTGAGATCATTCCTGTCACCGTCAAGGTTGAAAAAAAGTTCGGCAAAGAATACACATTCAATTTACCAAAATGGAGCCATATGCAGCAAGCCTACTCGAACCCAACAAAGTTTCTGCCGGTGTTTTGACCTAGGTCAATGGATAAACTTTTCGCTCAAGTTAAACAGAAGAACATTAAGGTGGGAAATATAACCATTCACGCTAAAGAAGGAGTTTGGACGCACATGAAAAAAGTAAACATGTTTGAGGAAAACAGTTTCAAGGACAGCGGACTGAGTCGTCTGCTCGTCCACGATTCTCCCTATTTCAAAATCTTAAATTTTAACTTCAAAGCCGGTCAGGAGCTACCCCTTCACTCTCATGACATAGAGGGAGAGGTGAGCATTGCTGTGCTCGAAGGAAACGGAGAGTTTTTGGGCGATAATGATGAAACTTTTCCGGCTGGACCTGGCGATATTTTGATCTCTGAAATAGCCGAGCCGCACGGCTTAAAAGCTGAAACCGATATGCGGGTTCTGGTGACCATTGCCCCGCCCATATAGGGTTATCAACCCGGCTGGCCACTTGAAGAAAGGTGATAATCTGTCGGAACAGGAATTCCGGCTAAGATTACAAGAGGTTCACTCGGCCAAATATATTCACCCTTAGCCTCCACTTCTGTGTTATGGTTGTGCGAGGAAAGGACCAAAGTGCCAGTTAGCCCTGCTAAACACGAGTGGATAAAGGCAAACGAGGAGTCGCTCGTAAAGCAATCCCGCAGTTTTTCCATCCCCATTCTCAATCTCGATCAGCGCTTTAGAATCCCAATCATGGTTGAATATAATCTCAAC
Organism: Deltaproteobacteria bacterium; assembly: GCA_022340905.1. Lineage (GTDB taxonomy): Bacteria > Desulfobacterota > Syntrophobacteria > BM002 > BM002 > BM002. Next base: position 21,622 of record JAJDNB010000095.1, read on the forward strand.
AAAACTATAGATACGATCGAAGACTCAACAGGTTTGGAATCAGATGAAAAGATATATCTAATCACCACCTTCTGTGAGCACTTAGAGCGGGATAGCTACTCGTCTGAAATGCACAATCGCATGCTGGAGGTTACCCCTCAAGAGGAAGCTTTTGTTTTCAAGAATTACCAGGCTACCATAAACTTGTATAAAACCTTAGCTCGTGAAGAAAAGGAGCTGGCACGGAGATGGACTGGCGAAATGGCCGAAGGAATGTGCACTTTCTTGAAGAAACCTATTTACACCCACCAAGACCTAAATGAGTACTGCTATTATGTAGCCGGTACCGTGGGTCTTTATTTGACGAATCTCTTGAGGTTAAAAGGCAGTAACATTACGGAAGAAATCTTCGAAAAACTACTGGCTGATGCGGTTTCTTTCGGACGGTTTCAACAGAAACTCAATATAATTAGAGACTTTTCAGAAGATAAGACTGCCAAAGGAAGATCCTTTTGGCCCCAGAGCTACTTCGAGAACGCAGATGACAATGTCAAGATCCTAAACAAAATGTGTTACGACGTTCTCGAAAAAGATATACCAGGAGCAATTGAATATTTTGGCCTGTTGCCACCGGGTAATGACTCGTACGATTATTTTATTCGCTTTATCCTTTGCTCGGGAATAGAGTACTGGAGAATTCTCAAAGACCAGGAATCGGTGTTTTCAGAGGCAAAGGTAAAATTGCCGAGAAAATTTGTACAGAACTTGTACGCCCATGTTTCTTCTCAGACCCGTGAGCAGTTCAAGAATTACTGCCAACAATTCTACGAAGAAGAAATCTCGGCCTGGCCCGAGAACTGGCATGGGGCATAGAGCATAGAGTTTCAGATGTTTGTTTTCACCCCTTGTTTCTTATCCTGAAACCTGAACAATCAAAAAACCCGACAGGGTCCCTACCCTGCCGGGTTTTTTCTTCATTGCTTAACCTTTTTCAACAGTCCCTAATCTACCTCACCGGCTTCAACATCCAGAGCCTGACGATCTGCCATATCCATGAGCACGCGCTCACGCTCACCAATAATACCCAGAGCCTCGCGTTTCTTGTCAATATGGTCGATCACCATGGCGGCCATCTCATAGGGATCGGTGGCAAAACCCCACTTGCCTAGACCCTGCTTCTCCAACCCGTCAAAGAGCAGCTTGTGAAACTTGGTCTCCGCTATGGTGGGGAAGGTAACGCCAAACACCGTATATATTCCAGAGGCCACCACATACTGACCAATGGCTATAGCCTTCTCACTGTACCACTCAGGGGCAACTCCGGCCACCGGCAGATCTGCTATGGTCTCACCCAAACCACCAGTCTTCACCATCTCAGCACAGGCAACGAGGATCCGGCTGTTGTCCACACAGCTACCCAGTCCCAATACCGGGGGCATGCCTACGGTCTCACAGACCTCCTGCAAGCCATCACCTGCCAATACCGAGGCATCAGGCTTCATCAACCCGGCCTTGGCCAGAGCTATCTGGGAACAACCAGTCTGCACCACCAAAATGTCGTTTTTGATCAGTTCTTTCACCAACTCAACATGCACATAGTCCTGACGCACCCTGGGATTGGTGCAGCCAACCACACCGGCAACTCCCCGAATACGACCATTGATGATGTTGTCATTCAAGGGCACATACGATGCCCGGAAGGTACCACCAAGCATGTAGTTGATGTATTCGTGGCTGAAGCCGTGAATCCCCAAAGACTTATTCTGGGGAATCACTATCTTGGCCTTGCGATTCTTGAATCGCTTGATCGCCTCTTTCACCACCTTGTCCGTGCACTGCCTCGGTTTATGCTCCTCAAACTCAATGTGCTCCGCACCCTCCATCTTGGCTCGGGGATTGGTGGTGAAAAACTTGGTGCCATAACACTCAGCAAGAGGCGCCAGAGCAGGCATGATACACTGCACATCCACTGCCATGGCATCCACTGCACCGGTGATCAAAACCGCCTCGGTGCTCATGAAATTACCCGCATGGGGTATCCCGTGACGACACAATACTTCGGCACCAGAGCAGCACATGCCCAAAATATTGATGCCTTCGGCTCCCGCTCCCTTAGCCTCTTCCAATAGCTTGGGATCATTTACCGAAGCAATCAAAGACTCAAACAGGTTGGGCTCATGACCATTTACAATGATGTTCACCTGCTTCTCATCCAAATAACCCATGTCTACCCCAGCCAAAACCGGAGAGGGCGTGCCAAACAATATGTCAGAGATCTCGGTGGCCACCATGGAACCACCCCAACCATCGGCAAGGGCTGTACGACTGCACTGCTTTACCATGTTCTCGTAGTCCTGATCCACTCCCATGTGGGTCCGGTGCATGATCTCCATGATCTCCCGCATGGCCCCACGGGGAACGATCCCCAGCTCGCGCCACTTGGCCAAGGTCTTGGGCGGTACCCGGCTGGCAAAGGGAATCTCACCCTCAACCTGAGTGTAGGTACGCTCCAATTCTTTGTAGAGATCCGTGGCTACCTCCTTGACCTCACGACCAGCTGTCTCGATACCTAAACCTTCGGCTACATCGAAAAGCTTCTGCTCGTCTTTGATTTTGTAGTCCTTGATCTCACCATTTACCACGCCACGAAACACATCCAGCATGGTCATGCCGTGGTCCGTGTGGGCCGCAGTACCCGCTGCCACCATCCGGGCAAAGTTCCGCGAGGCGATGGTGTCGATGGTTGCCCCGCATATGCCCGTCTTCGCATAGGGATCCTTGGAGGACAGCCGGCAGGGACCCATGGAACAGTGCTTACAACAGGCAGAGTCAGCTCCTATGGGACAGGCCTTCATCTCCGCTGCCCGGTGAAAGGCGGTCTCTACCCCGTCTTCCGCTGCCTTGCGCAACATCTGCTGGGTGGATTTGCAGGTGGTTACCTGCATGATCGGTAGTTCTTTCTTTTTCTTCTCCTTTACCTCTTCTGCCATAGTTTTCTCCTTAAAAGATTCAGATAAATTTGCTCCCTGAATTTTGCTTGCTAGACCTTAAAGTCACTTGCTGTTTTGGAGACCTATAAAAAGGTGAGCAGTAATCGTGCCAGAAAGATGAATGCATAAAGTCATTTAATATTAACTAGTTACGATCAGGCAATAAACGAATCATTGTCCGGATTATGCCATAATGGAATAATGCCATTCCATTCTGGAGTTATCCTTGTAAAAGAGAATTCCCAGCGCTGTCGTCGCGGCAGCTTCTTACTAGATAGGAAGATTTAAAATAATTTTTTCAGTTTTTTTCTTTCTTGACTTAAGTCAATGCCGGTGACCATGCTATTTATTACAGTTACAATCAATTAATCTTCAAGAGCAAAAACAACAGTTAGTGTAAATAGATTCAGCTTTAGAAAAGGAGGATGTACATGTTTTGTTATCAATGCGAGCAAACGGCAAAAGGTGAAGGGTGCACCAAGATAGGGGTATGTGGCAAGGAACCCGAGGTTGCTGCCCTTCAAGATCTATTGACCTACGGACTTATCGGGCTTTCTCAATATGCTGTCGAGGGCCGTAAAGTTGGCGTTAGCGAGCGGGACGTCAATGTATTTACAGTCGAGGCTTCTTTTTCCACCTTGACTAATGTGGACTTCGATCCTGATCGCTTCGTGGGCTTGATCAATCAAGCGGTGGAAAAGCGAGAGGGACTGGCGGAGAAAGTCAAGGCTGCGGGCGGAAAAGTTGATTTCGCCGATGGGCCTGCCACCTTCAAACCCGAGACCACCCTGGACGGCCTGATCCGGCAGGGAGAGGCAGTGGGCATTAAGTCCTATCCAGCAGACAATCCCGATATTCTTTCCCTGAAACACACGGTGCTCTTTGGTATCCGGGGAATATCCGCTTATGCAGACCATGCGCAGATTCTCGGACAAGAGGACGACACAGTCTATGGCTTCGTCCACGAGGCTCTTGCGGCACTGTGGAGAGAAGATCTCGGACTGGAAGATTGGGTTGGATTGGCCCTCAAGTGCGGTGAAATAAATCTCAGGACCATGGAACTTCTAGATGCTGGAAATACAGGAACCTACGGGCATCCTGTGCCAACAAAAGTTCCGTTGGGACATAAGAAAGGCAAGGCCATCCTGGTCTCGGGTCACGACCTGAAAGACATGGAAGAACTGCTCAAGCAGACACAAGGCAAGGGAATCCATATTTACACGCACGGCGAGATGCTACCTACCCACGGTTACCCGGAGCTAAAGAAATACGAGCATTTTTACGGTCATTATGGCACAGCTTGGCAGAACCAGGGCAAAGAGTTCATGCAGTTCCCTGGTGCTATCTTGATGACCACAAACTGTATCCAGAGGCCCAAGGAGGAGTACAGGAATAACATCTTTACCTGCGGCCTGGTTGGCTGGCCCGGGATAGCCCACATCTCCGACCGCAACTTTCAGCCGGTCATCGATCGAGCTCTTGCCCTACCGGGATTCCAGGAGGATGAAAACGGCAAGGATGTAATGGTGGGATTCGGCAGGAATACCGTCTTGGGTGTTGCCGATAAGGTCATCGAGGCAGTAAAGGGCAAAGCCATCCGTCACTTCTTTGTAGTGGCAGGCTGCGATGGAGCCAAGCCCGGTCGGAATTACTACACCGAGTTCGTGGAAAAGGTTCCCGAAGATACCGTGGTTTTGACCTTTGCTTGCGGCAAGTTTCGATTCTTCGACAAGGACCTGGGAGACATCGGTGGTATTCCGAGGTTGCTGGACATTGGCCAGTGCAATGACGCCCATTCGGCAATCCAGATTGCCGTGGCCCTGGCTAACGCTTTTAATGTAGGAGTCAATGATTTGCCCCTGTCGATAATCTGCTCGTGGTATGAGCAAAAGGCAGTGGCGATCCTTTTGTCCTTGCTCCATCTGGGAATCAAGGACATTCGCCTTGGACCTTCTCTACCGGCCTTTGTTTCCCCCAACGTCCTCGATGTCTTGGTGAAGAACTTCGACATCAAACCCATTACCACGCCGGACCAGGATCTCAAGGCGATTTTGGGATAGTTACCCTTGAATGGTTTAGCGGGAGGGGGTCAACCCCTCTCCCCTACACCCCCCTTTGGAAGGGGATATGAGATTGGAAATTTGGGGTTGCAGGCTTTAGGTTTCGGGCGTCAGGTGTCGGGTTTCGGGAAAAATAAAGTGAAACGCTAAAGGTGAATCCTGAATAGCTTATAGCTAAACACTGAAACCCGAACACTGAAACCTGATTCAAGAGGCAACAGATTCGTGTCCGGTGGAAGCTATCCATTGGGAAGAATAAGACATATCGAAAGACTGAGACAAACTTAGAGCAAAATAAATTCCGCTAATTTACTAGGATCCCAGGTTAGGCCGAAATAGTTGTCCGGTCAAAAATAAGGGCTGCACAATCGTTGCCCATACCATCAAAAATGGAGGGAAACTATGGCAAAGAGAAGTCTTCTGTCCTCTCTTCGCTTTCTTAGACCTCGAACCACCTGCGTAAAGGAAGCCCTTGCTGGGGGCTGGGCTGAGGTCCGTTGCGGCGAGCGGGATTGGGAGGATTTCTATCGAAAAAGATGGCAGTATGACAAGAAGGTCCGTTCAACTCATGGGGTCAACTGCACAGGTTCCTGCTCATGGGATGTTTACGTCAAGGACGGGATTATAGTATGGGAGACCCAGAGAGGCGACTATCCGAGTTGCGGACCCGATCTTCCCGACCACGAGCCTCGGGGCTGCCCCCGGGGAGCTACCTTCTCCTGGTACACCTATAGCCCGGTACGACTAAAATACCCCTACATTCGCTCGGTCTTGTTAGAAATGTGGCGAACTCAGATCGATTCCACGGACGATCCGGTGACCGCCTGGCAGACCATTGTGGAGGATGAAGAAAAGAGGAAAATCTACCAACAAGCTCGGGGAAGAGGTGGATTTGTTCGTGTTCCCTGGGAGGAAGCTGCCACTCTCATAGCAGCATCCTTAGTGTATACCATAAAGAAATATGGACCAGAGAGAATATTTGGCTTTACCCCCATCCCCGCCATGTCTATGGTTTGCTATGCTTCGGGCGCACGCTTTCTTTCTCTCATAGGCGGGTCCTTGATCAGCTTTTACGACTGGTACTGCGATCTGCCCCCTGCATCTCCCCAAATCTGGGGCGAACAAACAGATGTTCCGGAAAGCGCTGACTGGTATGAGTCGAGTTATATGATTGTCTGGGGGACTAACCTGCCTATGACCCGAACCCCTGACGCCCACTTCTTCACCGAGGCACGCTACCGGGGGGCCAAGGTTGCAGCGGTAGCGCCAGACTACGCTGAATATGTGAAATTTGCCGACACCTGGCTACCGGCCAAGGCTGGTACTGACACCGCCCTGGCCATGGCTATGACCTTTGTTATTTTCAAGGAATTCTACCTAGAGCGACCCTCCGAGTACTTCACATCCTATGCGAAAGCCTATACGGATCTTCCCTTCGCCGTGGTTTTAAAATCAAAAGATGAACTGTACGTGTCGGAGAGGTTTTTAAGAGCCTCAGACCTAGGTTTCGACCAGGAAAACGGAGAATGGAAAACACTCTATTACGACCTGAACAGCAAGACTTTTGTAGTGCCCAACGGCAGCATAGGTTTCCGTTGGAACGAGGAAGGACGGTGGAATCTTCACCAGCTTGATTCAGTGAGTGGGGAAGCGGTGGATCCGCTCCTGAGCTTTGCCGGGGAAAATGATGGGTGGGTGTCCGTCGGCTTTCCCTTGTTTGATTTCCAAGGTGCAAAGGTAAGAATTGGTAAAGTTCCGGTGAAAAGAATAGTGGGGGACGGTGAGGGAATTACGGTCGCGACGGTCTTTGATCTCATGGCAGCCAACCTTGGGATGGACAGGGGACAAGGAGGAGAGGTTGCCAAGGACTATGATGAGGCGAAAGCTTACACGCCCGGTTGGCAGGAGGCTATAACCGGCGTTTCCAAAGCTGATGTGATCAGAGTAGCTCGGGAATTCGCCGAGAATGCGGACAAGACTAAGGGAAAGTCCATGATTTTTCTGGGGGCAGGCACCAACCACTGGTACCACAACGATATGACCTACCGGGCCATCCTGAACCTCACCACCCTCTGCGGCTGCCAGGGGGTAAACGGTGGTGGCTGGGCCCACTATGTTGGTCAAGAGAAGATTCGCCCCCAGGCTTCCTGGTCTGCAATTGCATTCGGCCTGGATTGGCGCCGGCCGCCGAGACAGCAGAATGGCACTTCCTTTTACTATTTTGCCACTGATCAGTACCGCTACGAGACCTTTGACGCCAGTCACCTACGTTCCCCCTTGGCCGAGAAGTGGGTGGATAAACACTTGGCTGATTATAACGTGATTGCCGCGAGGCTCGGCTGGCTGCCCTCCTATCCTCAGTTCAACCGGAACCCTTTGCAGCTGTGCAAAGAGGCGGTAGAAAATGGAGCTACCTCCGATGAAGAAATCATCTCTTACGTGGTGGAGAGGCTGAAGAAAGGAGAAATAAAGTTTGCCCTGGAAGACCCGGACAGTCCGGAAAATTGGCCTCGCCTACTTTTTCTGTGGCGAGCAAATCTGCTGGGTGCCAGCGGCAAGGGGCATGAGTACTTTCTCAAACATCTTCTGGGAACAGAGCATTCGGTGTTAAATCGTGAAAGTGAGAAAAAGACAGAGGAGGTTCTGTGGAGGGATCCTGCCCCCGAAGGCAAGCTGGATCTCTTGGTCACCTCAGAGCTCCGAATGTCTACCAGTGCTCTTTACGCTGACGTGGCCTTACCCGCGGCATCTTGGTACGAGATGCATGATCTCAGCACCACGGATCTGCACTCTTTTATCCACCCTTTTAACCCCGCAATTGATCCTCCCTGGGAGAGCAGGACAAATTGGGATCAGTTCAAAACCATTGCCGAGAAATTTTCTGAACTGGCGGTTGGTCATCTCGGTGAAGAAAAGGATTTAGTTGCCACTCCCTTGCTCCACGATTCTCCTGGAGAGATCGCCCAACCTAAGGTGAAAGACTGGAAAAGGGGTGAGGTGGAGCCTGTACCCGGAAAAACCATGTCGAACCTCACCGTGGTGACTCGGGACTACCCGAATACTTACAAGATGATGACCTCATTGGGGCCACTGGTGGCTAGTGTGGGGATCGGTTCCAAGGGGGTGACCTGGAAGGCGGATCAAGAATACGAGGACCTGAAGGCAAAATTGGGAACGGTCTCAACTGGCGGAGTAACTGAGGGGATGCCTCAGTTGCAGACAGGTAAGCAAGTGGCGGAAGCGATCCTGGCTCTGGCCCCGGAGACCAATGGAAACACAGCGGTAAAGGCGTGGCAGACCCTAGAGAAAAAGACAGGACTCAATCTGGCCCATTTGAGTGTTGAGAGAAAAGGGGAAAAGATGAGTTTTGCAGATCTTGATGGACAACCGCGCAAGATCATCACCAGCCCCATCTGGAGTGGCATAGAGTCCGAAGACCGTTTTTATTCGCCCTTTGTGATTAACATAGAGGAAAAAGTTCCCTTTCGCACCCTCACTGGTCGGGCCCAGTTCTACCAGGATCACGAGTGGATGTTGGCCTTTGGTGAGGGGTTGCCGGTTTTCCGGCCACCTTTGGACATGCAGGCCCTGGGCTCCACCGAGATTGGTCGCAGTGATAGCAAAGAAATTATCTTAAACTATCTCACCCCCCATTCCAAATGGTCCATTCATAGCACCTATTCCGATACTCTGATCATGTTAACTCTCTTCCGGGGAGGAGAGGCTATCTGGATCAATGACGAGGATGCGTCCTCCATTGGCGTCGAAGACAATGATTGGCTCGAGTGCTTCAATGTCAATGGAGTGGTGATGGCAAAGGCTGTTGTAAGTCACCGAATCCCCAGAGGGAAAGCTTTCATGTATCACGCTCAAGAGAGAATGATCAACACTCCCGGGTCGCAGCTGTCAGGTAAACGAGGGGGAACCCACAACAGCGTTACTCGTATCCTGGTGAAGCCAACCCAAATGATTGGCGGATATGCTCAACTGAGTTACGGCTTCAACTATTATGGCCCCACAGGTGCCCAAAGGGATGAAGTTATTGTGGTCCGGAAGGCAGGAAAGGTTGATTGGTATGAAGATTAAAGCGCAGATTGGGATGGTTCTAAATTTGGACAAGTGTATCGGTTGCCATACCTGCAGCATTCCCTGCAAGAATGTCTGGACCAATAGGACTGGAGCCGAATACATCTGGTTCAACAACGTGGAGACCAAGCCGGGGATCGGCTACCCTAAGAAATGGGAGAATCAGACGATCCACAAGGGTGGCTGGAAGATGGATGCAAAACTTCGCCTTCGTGCTGGCGGTCAACCGAGCAAGCTGTTGAAGATCTTTCACAACCCTGATTTACCAGCCATTGATGAATATTACGAGCCTTGGACCTACAACTATGACAAGTTGATTTCCACTGCCCAGAAAAAACATCAGCCTTCAACCAGGCCCCAATCCCTGATCACTGGCAAGCCCATACGGCTCAGATGGGGCCCAAACTGGGAGGACGATCTAGCCGGGGTCAGTGAAACGGGCACGGGAGATGTTAATTTCAACAACCTGGACTACCAGGTTTACCTGCAGTTCAAAAAAGTGTTTATGTTTTACCTCCCCCGCCTTTGTGAACACTGCCTTAATCCAGCCTGCGTGGCCTCTTGTCCCTCAGGTGCTCTCTACAAGCGGGAGGAGGATGGAATCGTCTTGGTGGATCAGGAGAGATGCCGTGGGTGGCGATATTGTGTTTCAGGTTGTCCATACAAAAAGGTCTATTTCAACTGGGAGACCGGTAGATCCGAAAAATGTATTTTCTGTTATCCCAGAATTGAAGCAGGAATGACCAGTCTCTGCGCTGAGACCTGTGTTGGCAAGATACGCTATGTGGGTGTCATTCTCTACGATGCAGATAAAATTGCCATGACAGCCTCCACTGAGAAAGAGCAAGAACTGTATCCCGCCCAAGCCAGGATGTTCCTGGATCCCACGGACCCGGCAGTTGTTGCCGAAGCTATTTCTCAAGGAATACCGCAGAGCTATATCGAAGCAGCCCAACAGTCTCCGGTCTATAAGTTGGCGGTAGACTGGCAATTGGCCTTCCCACTCCATCCTGAATTCAGAACCCTGCCCATGGTCTGGTACATTCCGCCACTGAGCCCTCTGGTGCAGTTTTTCGACGAATCTGTTGCTGATGTCCACGATCCTGAGGTGATGAGAATTCCATTGACCTATCTTGCCAATCTTCTCACTGCCGGCGATAGGGAACCGGTCCGGATGGCATTGCGTCGACTCATGGCCCTGAGAAGCTACATGCGTTCCAGGCGGCTGGAAGGTAAAGCAGATGCTCATGTTCTTGAAAAAGTGGGAATGACCGAGGAGATGGCACAGGGGATTTACCGATTGCTTGCCATCGCCAAATACAAAGATCGTTTCGTCATTCCTACCACAAAGAAAGAAACGGAGGTCGATCTCTATCGCGGCCAAGGGGCCGCGGGGTTTGATTCGCATTGAGCATAGCGCAATGTCCAGCAGGCAGCGGGCAGATTGCAGCAGGCAGCCAGAGAGTAAGAGGTCGGAAATCAGAGAGTAGAGAGTACAAGAGAGCTGGCTACTGAGAAAGAAGCGGGGACATGGGTTTGGTTGTATAGGAGAAGGAGTTGGTGGTGGTTATAAACGAGGAAAATCGACATCTGTTAAAGGTGCTATCGGCTCTGCTTCAGTATCCCGACGAGGAACTTGTTCTTTTGCTCGATGAGTTGAAGGAAGCGGTTGGAGAAATTCCCCAAGAGGAGCACCGAGAAAAGTGCGTGAATTGCTTAGACTATCTGGAGAATAATTCGTTGATCCACTTACAGGAGGAGTACACAGCGACCTTTGACTTAAACCCCGCAACCAGCCTTAATCTTACTTACCACAAGTGGGGAGATGCCCGGGAAAGGGGAAGTGCTCTCTCCGATTTAAATTACCTTTATCACACAGCCGGCTACGATAGCTCCGATGACGACCTGCCTGATTATCTCCCGTTAATATTGGAGTTTCTCTCCATAACTACATTAGCAGACAGTTTTTTGTTTCTTGGACAGTACTGTGACCAGGTGGAAGCTGTGGGTTCGCGCCTCAGAGAGAAAGGCAGTCCATATGCCGGTCTTTTTGAGATTGTCCTGGATATTTTTAGAGATTTACGAGGTAACGGAGACTGAGGAAATGAACACGTTAAACACGCTCGCATTTTTAGTTTTCCCATACTTGGCGATCACTACCTGTGTAGTCGGTCATCTATACCGTTACCTTAGCGATCCCTACGGCTGGAATACGAGGTCGAGCGAACTTCTCGAAAAGAAGGGGTTAAAGTTTGCGGCCACGATTTTCCACTGGGGAATTATTTTTACCCTACTGGGACACGGAGCTGGATTGCTGGTCCCCCAAAAGTTTTGGGATGCGATGGGCATGGACAGCCAGACTCACACGGTGTTTGCCACCTATAGCGGTCTCGTTGTTGGGTCTGCGGCTCTATTGGGCCTTACCCTGTTACTTTTTCGCCGACTCACCAAGGATCGAATACTGGCCACCACAACGCTGAACGATTTTGTCACCATAGGACTGCTGTTTTTTGTTGTCGCCACAGGGACTGCCAATGTTGTCATTAGTCTGTACGAACACTTTGACATTCTTACCACTGTTGCCCCATGGCTTCGCGGAATCGTCACCTTCACTCCAGATCCGACTCTCATGCTCAGGGTGCCCCTGAGATTCAAGCTTCACATTCTCGGAGTGTTGACCCTAACAGGATTTTGGCCTTTTAGTCGCTTAGTGCATGTGTGGAGCATACCACTCACTTATATTTTCCGCAGATGGATCATATTTAGAAAGAGAGAGGCTGTTTTATAAGGCAGGGTTTAGAGATCAAAGGTTTCAGGTGTCAGGTTTCGGGTGTCAGGATGACAAACAAAGGCTGAAACCTGTAACCTTATCGGGAAGGAGGTGAAGCTCCATGAATGAAGAAGCCGTGTGTTACGCCCAATCCAGTCGAGGTGCTGCCCTGACTTGGACTACCTTGGCATTTTTTGCTGGCTTTGCGGGGGTTTCTGCTTTCGGTCCAATCGTTCCCAAGCTTAAAGAGTCTATGGCCTTGGATCCCTTCTTCATGGGTTTGTTGGCGGCCTGCCCTGCCCTCACCGGCTCCTTGCTGCGGATTCCTTTTGGAGCTATGGTTGACCGTATGGGTGGCAAAAAGCCCATTATGATCCTTTTAGTGCTCGCAGTTGCAGGCATCGGTTGCATAACCCTGATGTTCGGCCTCTTCAGACCCCCTCAGCCGGTTCATTATCCAGTGTTCCTCTTGTCCGGAATTCTCTGCGGTTGTGGTATTGCGGTGTTCTCCGTTGGGATTCCTACTGTTTCTTATTGGTATCCTCAGAAGAGACAGGGAACCGCGCTCGCTATTTATGCGGGTCTGGGAAACATGGCGCCTGGAATGTTCGCCGTGATCCTCCCTTATCTGGTTGTATCTCTTGGGCTACCAATTTCTTATGTGCTGTGGCTGGCCATGCTTGTCATTCTCCTTGGAGTATTCTGGTTTTTTATGCACGATGCCCCCTATTTTCAATATAGACAGATGGGCATAGAAATCGACAAAGACGCCCTGCTTATTGCCTGTGGTGAGGAACTATTCCCCTCAGGAGCCGCTTTCGAGTCGGTCAAGAAAGCGGGGTCCGACTGGCGAACGTGGATATTGACCGCCTTTTACTTTGTCTCTTTTGGTGGTTTTATTGCTCTTACTGTCTGGTTTCCAACCTATTGGACCGAACACTTCGGCACAAGCCTGGTGGTGGCTGGTTCACTTACTGCTTTGTACTCACTTGCCACTTCCTTGCTCAGAGTTTTCGGCGGACTCACTTCGGATCGAATTGGTGGCGAAAAGACGGTGTTTATTTCTTTTGTGATCGTCACAGTAGGTGCTTTTCTTCTTATCATCGCTTCAGAGTCTATGGGGCTTGCTGTAGCCGGCGAGGTGTTTCTTGCTCTGGGAATGGGATTCGCCAATGCTGCTGTGTTCAAGCTGGTACCCAAATACACGCCGGAGACGGTTGGCGGGTCCGCAGGGATTGTGGGAGGCTTGGGAGCCTTTGGAGGTTTTGTCATACCGCCTGTGATGGGTCTTTTCGTCAAGGTGTCTGGTAGTGACGGATATTCTCTTGGATTTACGGTCTTTTTGGCACTCTCCCTGGTATCTCTGGGTCTCTTTGCCATTCTAAACCATTATGCTTCCGGACATGAGGCGACGGCCACGACGTAAACACAGAATCTATGCCCTCGTAGAGCTGTCGGGTATTAGTGCAGCGGTTCGCTTCGGCTTGGCGGGAGGGGGTCAGGGGGAAAAGGAGAGAAGTTGGGTTAAACATAACGTCTGTTATAGTTTGAAATGGCAACCGCGAACCTAGGAAAAGAATGCTATGAAGGCCTTTGAAGAACTACTGGCTTCCTCAGCCTCCGCCCATGGTCATCTGTGCCCAGGCCAGGTGGTGGGCGTGCGCATGGCCATGTTGGGCTGCAGTCTCATCGGTTTGGATGATCCAACTGGGCTCGAGCAGATCAAGAAGCTGATTGTTTACCTGGAGATGGACCGGTGTGCAGGAGATGCGGTTGCTCATGTAACGGGGGCCCGATTGGGGCGGCGTTCGCTGAAGGTTGTGGACTATGGTATTATGGCCGCAACCTTTGTCAACCTTGAAACCGGCAGGGCCTACCGGGTACTTTCCACCGAGGAAGCCCGTGATCTTGCTCCTCACTACGCTTCGGAAATTCTCGGGAATTCGCAACAGCAGGTGGAGGCTTACAAGAGGATGGAGAACTGTGTCCTTTTTCGGGTTCAGCAGGTACAGGTTTCTGTCAGCGAGTTTGACTTGCCTGGACCTACCCGCCGAAAAGTTGCTTGCAACCGTTGCGGTCAAGTGGTGCGGGACTGCCGTGAAGTGGTCGTTGATGGAAAGGCTCTCTGCCGGCCGTGTGCTGAGGGTGCTTACTTCCGAGAACCCCGTGAAACTACCTGGCCTGGTATGGACTGGGCGCCGGTCTCTCCCCAGCAACCAGGTGAAACTAAGGCTGGAAGCAGTGAGGGCTATCCCCGATAATGTAAGCCATCATGGCATGGCGATGGCAGAGGCCACTGAGGTTCGCTATGGTGCCGCCGCCCTTCCCGGCTCACCACAACTACCCCCATCGTGGGTTTGGTAAAGGCGGGGAGATACTTTCTGGCAAAGCGACTGGCGCCGTGCTTTTTGCCTAAGAAGGAGGGATTGCAAATATGTGGGAGTATGAGTGGCTGTGCCAACAAATTGTGGAAAAATCAGCAGATGCGATCATTTTTGCGGATCATGATGGCATCATTCGGCTGTGGAATGCTGGTGCTAAGGCCATTTTGGGTTACACTGCGGAAGAGGCCTTAGATCAGAGCCTTGATCTCATTGTGCCGGAGAAGTTGCGGAATAGGCATTGGGAGGGCTACCGCAAGGTGATGGCAACGGGAAGGACAAAATACGGCAAGGAAACCCTGGCGGTACCGGCAATTACCAAGGGCGGAAACCGAATTTCCATTGAATTTACCATAGTATTGGTGACCAATGACTCAGGTGAACCCCTGGGCACAGCCGCCATTATTCGCGATGTCACTGAACGCTTTCTGAAACAGAAGGAACTCAGGAAGCGGCTAGCTGAACTGGAGCAGCGAGAAAAAAAGAGTTGACGTGGGAGATCTGGGGTGTGGGATTTTAGGTTTCGGGTTTCAGTGTTCCCCGCTGCCGCTTCGCTTCAGACGGGAACACTGACACCCGAAACCTAAATTTGACAGGGAATGAACAGTGCCCATACCGGGAAACCTCCTAACTACTGCCATGGCAGTAATGCCCCACAGGGACGTAGAGCGGGCCCTCGAGGTGGCTCTTTCCTTGGATATACCATTCTGGCCGCAATTACCGCTCGTGAGCTACTACGAGGATATGTATGTGCAGGCATCGGAACACTTTCCCGGGATTGTCCTTGATCTGGAAAAACGAAAGCTGCGTTTTTCTATGGACAAGTTCGTGGCTGAATTTGAAGAGACCATGGCCCATTTTGATGAACCGGAATATTTTGATATCAGTGAACACTACTCAGTGGTGTACCACAGGTTCCTCCAGAAAGATTTCTCCCGGCGACCGGCGATAAGGGGGCAAATAGAAGGGCCCATCAGTTTCGGCTTCAACGTGGTGGACCAGGACGACCGGCCTATCCTGTTTAATGATACCGTTCGACCGTTCCTCATGGAATTTATGGCGAAACGGGTCAATGTGCAACTGCAAAGGTTAAAGGAGCTTAATCCTAACGCTTTCATGTTTGTTGACGAACCTGGTTTGCAGTTTCTCTTTAGTGCCTTGGCCGGTTACAGTGACCT
The DNA here is from genome assembly GCA_022340905.1 of Deltaproteobacteria bacterium. Taxonomy (GTDB): domain Bacteria; phylum Desulfobacterota; class Syntrophobacteria; order BM002; family BM002; genus BM002. The sequence goes on from JAJDNB010000095.1 coordinate 37,066, forward strand.
GGCGGCGCGAGGTGACATGGAAAACTTCTTTGCCATGATAGAAAGACCCCGGGGGGTACACCTCTGCGGCAATCCGGACTGGGACTTTCTGCTCGGCCTGGACATGGATGTGCTTTCAATGGATGTTTACAGCAACGGCGAGGTTTTTACTCAGTACGGACCATCCATCAAGAAATTTTTGGACCGGGGAGGAAGGCTGGTCTGGGGTATTGTGCCAAGCAACGTGGAACCATTCGAAGAGGAGAACCTGGATACTCTGGAACAACGTCTAGTAGGTATCTGGACTGCCCTGGATAAGAAGGGGATAGATCGGGAATTTCTTCTCTCGCGAAGCATGCTCTCCCCCGCGACCTGTTGTCTGGTAAATCCTGACGGCGAGAAAACTGTGGAAAAGGCTTTTGGGACGACCAGGCAACTTTCCCGACGGCTAAGGCGGAAAATGAACCTGTTGGAGGGCTAGCCGCGTGGTCTATTTGGGTTCGGAAGGAATTTGAAATTTCTCATATTATTGTGATAGGTATCTTGACAATTTCTTCAAAGTCGGCTTTAGTTATTAAATCATAGCGATTTTCTATCTTTTCATAAACACCCGCACCACAACGTCTAGTAACAATTCAAATACATGTTTCGCAAGATCATGAGGCGCCGTTTGTGAGCTTGAACTAATTGGTGGTAGACAAAACTCAAAGGACCTAACCTAAAATCCTATTGAGGAACGGAACCATGAAAAAGTTCGTCAAGCCCGCTATTTTCATCGTCATTGGTATAATTATCGCCTTTCCATTGTTCAGTCTCACCTACTACACCATGGTGCGCACAACCACGCCCCAATTCTGCGCCACCTGCCACGAAATTCAATTTGCCTACAACACTTGGAAGACCTCCACCCATGTGAACAATGAACAGGGCTTTGTGGCCGACTGCATGGATTGCCATCTGCCGGCTCCGCACGACACCTTTAATTTTTTCTATGCCAAAACCTGGCACGGTGCTAAAGACGTCCTCCTCCACTTTTTCCAGAGCGAGTATGACCACGAAGAACAGCGACGTGAAGCCTATGCTTCCTTTAAGAATGACCAGTGTCAGAAATGCCATCGCAATCTCCTTTATATTCCCAATAAACGTGGTGCTATGCTTGCTCACCGTGACGTGGTCTATGCCAGGCCCGGCTACGAGAAGAAATGCGTTGATTGTCATAAAAACCTGGTTCACAACCCCAGAGAGTATTACGATTACAAACAATACGGAGAAACATACCGCGGTTTAGGTTCGTAACCAGAGTAATTAACATCACCGAAGTTGCCTGGAGTGCACAGTGGCACTCTGGGTGCCTGAGGTTAATCTAGAAAGGGGGTGAAGAAGTGAGAAGGTACCTGATTGCTTCGACTTTGGTTGCAGGGGTAATGGGCCTTTTTTTAGCGGGCAATGCGGTGGCTCAGGGCCAAAATGTTCCAAAGGTCAAGGAATTCAGGCTGGAGCGCAGTATGCCCAAAGAAGCAGTGGCCTGCATCGAGTGCCACAAAATTGTACATCCCGGCATTTTTGGTGATTGGGCCAACAGCAGACATGCCAGCGCCAATGTTACTTGCTACGACTGCCACAAAGCAGAATCGTTCGATCCGGACGTGAGCAAGGAACATTACAAGCAGTACGAGCGGAGCGACATGAAATACGGCAGTAAAGATTACCGGGTGCCGGTGACTGCGGTGGTGACACCCAAAGATTGTTCCCGTTGCCACCCTGATGAGGCCAAGCAGTATGCCAGGAGCAAGCACTCCAACACCTTGTACATCATTTGGCAGATAGATCCCTGGCTCAACAAGGGAATGAATAGCGATTTCGAACGAGCCAGCGGCTGTTTCCACTGCCACGGCACAGTGGTCAAAAAAACCAAAGACGGTGGGTTGGACCCACTGACGTGGCCTAATGTGGGGGTGGGACGGGTAAATATGGACGGCAGCTTGGGGAGCTGCACTAGCTGTCATACCCGACACCGGTTTTCGGTGATGGAGGCCAGGAAACCGGAGGCCTGTGGCCAATGTCACCTTGGCCCCGATCATCCGCAGATAGAAATTTACATGGAATCCAAACACGGAGACATCTATACAGCCTTCGGTGACCAGTACAACTGGAATGCTGCACCGGGCACCTGGTCTGCTGGTGTTGATTTTCGAGGACCGACCTGCGCTGCTTGCCACATGTCTGGTGGAGGAACCGTTCTAACCAGCCACGATGTGACCGAGAGGCTGGCCTGGGAGTCTCAAGCCCCCTTGTCCATTAGGCCGGAGGATTTCAAACCATTCCCCGCCAAGGTCAACCATGAGGTTGAACGAGAGAAGATGAAACAGATCTGCGAGCAGTGTCACGGCGACGAATGGGTGGACGGCCAATTCGCCATGTACGACAAGGTAAACGAGGAATACAACGAGGTATACTTCAAACCCGCGAAGAAGATGCTCGGCGAACTCTATGAAAAGGGCCTGCTTGACAAGAGCAAGTTTTTTGATGAGGAACTCGAAGTGGAGTACTATGAGCTCTGGCACCACGAGGGCCGTAGAGCTCGATTTGGCGCGGCCATGATGGCTCCGGACTATGCCTGGTGGCATGGTTTTTATGAGTGCAAAAAGCGCTACAATAGCTTTATGGAAAAAGCTCGCGATCTCATAGAGCACAACAAAAAAGCGTATAAGGCTACCGACTATCCCAATGCCACAGGGAATACCACTAGGCCTGCCGAGGTCTTTGACAAGTACAAGTAACGGTTCCAGAGAAACAATAACCCGTAGTTGAAAGAATACCCCGCTCTTCCTTAAAGGGAGGCGGGGTTTTTCATTCTAGAAGGTTTCAGGTGTCAGGATTGGCTTTCTCCTGAATTCTGACTTCTGACTCCTGGCTCCTTACTCTATGCCCTACCAAATCCGCAATCTCCAATCCCCTCTTTGGCATGATTTATGCTCTCATCTTTGGCAAGTCTCTTCCTGAGATATCAACAATCACTGCGATAAAGCTAAAGCATCCCATGATTATCACTAGGACTACGAAGAGGTACTCTTGGCTTTTTCCAGGGATGAAAGTTTGAGATGAAAAGTAAGACGGTTTTGTTGGTTCTGAGTTTATTGGCATTACTCTCCGTTTTGGCTGGGGGATACCTCTGCTTCTCCCTTCTGGGGTCAACCTCGAGTTTATGTGTGAGCCTCCTGATTGTGGTCACGGTCATTTTGCTTTACAGAATCGGGCAAAAAGCCATCGTTCGTGAGATCGACGAAAGTAAGAGTGCCGAAGAAGGGAGAGAAGAGGCACTGAGAGCATCGGAGAAACAATACAGGAATCTGGTGGATAATGCCCTCGTGGGCATTTATAAAACCAATCTTGAAGGCAAAATCCTCTACGCCAATGAAGCCCTCATAAAGATGATGGAATTCGAGTCTTACAAGGATATGAAATCGGTCAGTGTCCTTGCCCGGTACAGCAACCTCAAGGATCGAGACAGCTTTATCAAAACCATTAAAGAAAGAGGGAAAATTAATGACTTCGAAGTAGATCTCCTAACCAAGAGCGGCGGTGTAAAAAATGTAATAAAGACCGGAGTGCTGGAAGGGGATGTTATATCCGGCATGATTCTTGACATCACTGACCGCAAGCAGGCAGCAGAAGAACGCATTCGTTTGGCAACAGCGGTAGAGCAAGCGGCTGAGAGTGTAATCATCGCAGACAGAAAGGGAACCATCCACTACGTCAATCCTGCCTTTGAACGTCTTAGTGGCTTTAGCACAGAGGACATAGTAGGAAAAAATTTCCGCATTCTGAAAAGTGACAGACACGACGAGAACTTTTATCGAACAATGTGGAAAACGATCTCCAGCGGGACCGGTTGGGCCGGCAGGATATGTAACAGGATGAAGGATGGATCCCTGCGCCATTTTGAGACAACGATTTCTCCCATAAGAGACAAAAACGGTGTCATTGCTAACTTTGTTTCGGTCAATCGAGATGTGACTCAGGAAGTCGCCCTAGAGGCCCAACTTTTCCAAGCTCAGAAGATGGAAGCCGTAGGTACTTTGGCTGGAGGGATTGCTCACGATTTCAACAATCTACTTCAGGTTATTCAGGGCTATACCGAGGTATTGCAGAACGAAGTAGGTCGCAATAAGTCACGTACAGAAGCATTGCGAAAAATCCATCGCTCTGCCAAAAGAGGGGCTGACCTAACCAGACAGTTGCTCACCTTTAGTCGCAAGGTGCAAAGCGAAAGGAGGCCTCTGGATCTTAACCGGGAGGTGGAGCAAGTAAAGAGGCTCTTGGAGCGCACTATTCCCAAAATGATTGAGATTGAACTCTACTTGAGTGAAAGCCCTGCAGTAGTGAGCGCCGATCCAATTCAGATAGAACAAGCGATTATGAACCTGGCGGTAAATGCCAAAGACGCCATGCCCGAGGGAGGAAAAATCGTTATTGAGACAGAAAGAGTTAGGCTCGACCAGCAATTCTGCAAAAGCCACTTGGGAGCACAGCCTGGGGAGTATGTTCTTTTGAGCATTTCGGACACTGGGCATGGCATTGACCAAGAAATCCTGGATCATGTTTTCGAACCTTTCTATACAACCAAAGATGTAGGACGAGGCACAGGATTGGGGTTGGCCATGGTGTATGGCATCGTCAAAAATCACGAAGGCTACATTCTCTGCTATAGCGAAGTCAGTACGGGAACCACATTCAAAATCTATCTCCCTGCAATGGAACAAAGCGGACAGAGTGAGAAACCTGTTGAGGCAGAAGATCTTTTCAAGGGCGGAGACGAGACCATTTTGGTAGTGGACGATGAAGAGTACATCAGGGAGTTGGTTGTAGAGTTGCTCACGGATGCAGGCTACAAGGTACTTACAGCAACTGATGGAGAAGGGGCGCTGAAACTCTATGGCAAGAAGCAGAGAAATATTGATTTGATCATTCTGGATCTGGTGATACCTGGAATGGGCGGTAAGAAATGTTATGAAGAGATACTCAAAGTAAATCCTAGAGCTAAAATTCTCATCGTTAGCGGTTATTCTGCCAACGGACCCGGAAAGGATGCCATAGAAGCGGGAGCCAAGGCTTTTGTTGGTAAGCCTTTTGATGTAAGCAATCTGCTCGAGACAATCCGAGAGATTCTTGATGAAGATACGGAGACAAGTGATATACGATCTGTTATGTAAAGGTTCCCAGTTTTTAGTGGTCTCCGTTGCTGCTTCTCCTCCAACAAGATCTTCGATAGCTTTAACTCTTTATTCTTCTTCCTGACATCTAAGTACTCAAATCCGCAATCTGGCTTCTGCTCTATGCTCCTCGCCTCCACAAATGAGCACTCAGCAATCTAAAATCTCGCATCAGCTTAATCCCACGTTGTAAATAGGAATTATCTGTTATAATAATGTGTGGTTAAAAGAAAACTGGCAGTATTTATTTCCATTGAGGGATCCGGCGGATAGAGGACATGGAACAAAAGACCATACAAGAGAGTGAGTTTTTGACCTCAGACTGCTCCACCTCCGCGGTTGAGGCCAAACAAGTGGAACCCTGCTGAGGACCGAAAACCGTCCCCGGTGGGGAAGTAGTGGATGAAAGGGCATCATGGTTCAGGGGTTGGCTGGAGACCGCTGTTGGCAGGGTAGCACGAATTTCAACTCATATGGGCTTCAGGGACAGACTGGGAGGTTGCAGGGTGAGATGGGGAATCCGGCGGATGCATTACAGTGTTCCAGCCGGACTCTATGCTATCGGGCAGCCCACACATGAATCTCCGGTTTTGGTTACTGCAAACTACAAGCTAAGCTTCGACTTACTGAGACGTGAGCTTTCGGGAAAGGACCTCTGGTTGTTGGTCCTGGAGACCTTTGGTATCAATGTCTGGTGTGCTGCCGGAAAGGGGACCTTTGGCACTGCTGAACTCGTGAGCCGCATCCAGAAAGTAGAGTTGGATAAAGTTGTCAACCACAGGACCATAGTCCTGCCTCAACTGGGAGCTAGCGGTGTGGCCGCACACCGAGTAAGAAAGGCCACCGGATTTAGGGTTAAGTACGGTCCTATTAGGGCCTGCGATTTACCCTTGTTTTTAAAGAATGGTCTGAAAACCAGTGAGGAAAACAGGCGGATAAAGTTTACCTTTAGAGATCGATTGGTTTTAACTCCCATGGAGTTAGTGGGTGCCTGGAAAATTTCATTGGTGGTCCTGCTTCTCCTCTTTATTTTGGGAGGATTGAGCGAACAAGAATTTAGTCTGCAAGGGGTGTTGTCCCGCAGCTTATCTCCTGGATTGATATATCTTGGCGCCCTCCTCGTGGGGTCCTTTATTACCCCTATTCTTCTGCCCTGGATTCCTGGGAGAGCCTTTTCCCTGAAGGGAGCCCAACTTGGTTTGCTGTGGGCCTTTGCAGCCAGTATCACTTTGGCTTCTGCCTGGAGTGTGGGCAGTATCATTGCCCTCTTTCTTATTGTTCCTGCTATAGCCGCATATTTTGCTATGAACTTCACCGGGTGCAGTACCTTTACTTCACTCTCCGGTGTCCAAAAAGAGATGCGGATTGCAGTGCCAGTGATTATCTTATCTATAGTCACAGGCGGAGTAACACTGGTGCTGGGCAAGTTTTTGTGAGAAACGAGATGGGTTTGCAATATTTAAGAGATGTTGTCACCCTGGAGCTTGATCGTGACAAGTGTACCCTCTGTGGGATGTGTACTAACGTGTGCGTTCACGGGGTTTTAGCAGTCGATGACAATGGTATTCACATTCTGGAAAGAGATGCTTGTATGGAGTGTGGCGCTTGCGCCATGAATTGTCCGGCTGAGGCAGTGACGGTTCGGGCTGGAGTCGGGTGTGCCTGGGCCATTTTTCGGGACTGGTTCAGGAAACAGCCGACAGCCAACAACAGGCAGCAGGTAGTTATTTAGGGAATTAGGGAGTCAGAAAATTAGGTCAAAGAGGTCGGAGGTCGGAAGTCAGAGATCAGATGACAGAGGACAGAAGACAGCAGGTATGGAACTAGTTAGAAAATTGGAGAATTAGGTAATTGATTTAACAATTAAGTCATTAATGGTTTACCTCTTCCGTTTACTAATCCACTAATTCTCTAATTGACTAATTAACTAACTGACCAATTAACGCTGTGCGCTTAGCGCTGGGCGTTTTAAAAAGGAGAAGACATGGAAACAACAAAACTGTCGATACCGAATATCTCTTGCGGCCACTGTGTAATGACTATTAAGAGAGAGCTTGGGGAGGTCGCAGGTGTTAGCAAAGTAGAAGGAGATCCAGCGGGCAAAAATATTACTTTGGAGTGGGACACGCCGGCTACTCTAAAAAAGATCAAAGAGGTGCTCGCAGAGATAAACTACCCGGCAGTAGAGTAATCTCGCCCGGCGTACAGGGCAAAGCGTATGGCCTAGGTGGCAAAGATTCTAATGACCCTATGAAGCCATGCGCTCTGCGCTTAGCGTCGAAGGTAGTGACTGATAATGGCTAGTAAAGATGTAACATTACCCATAATCGGAATGACTTGCGCCAATTGCGCTCTGAGCATTGAAAGGAATCTGAAGAAGCTTCAGGGGGTGGAGGAGACAAATGTCAATTTCGCCTCGGAACAGGCATCGGTATCTTTTGATCCTGAACTGATTAACATTGATGAACTCATAAAAAAGGTTGAAGACGTTGGTTATGGCATTGCCACTGCCAAGGTTGAACTTCCCATAACCGGAATGACTTGCGCCAATTGCGCTCTGAGCATTGAAAGGACCTTGAACAAAAAGGTTCCAGGGGTGGTGAAGGCCTCGGTCAATTTTGCCAGCGAGAGAGCCGCCGTCCAATACCTTCCCAATCTGACAAGTGTCGAAGAGATGATTGCCGCCATTAGGCAGGCGGGATATGACGCTATTCCTCCTGATGAGACCGGAGAGGCCGAAGACATTGAACAGAGAGCGCGGCGGGCCGAAATTGCCGATCAAACCAGAAAGTTTATTGTCGGTATTCTCTTCACCCTACCTTTATTTCTTTGGAGCATGGGGAGAGATTTCGGACTTTTGGGTGGTTGGAGCCATGCTCTTTGGGTGAACTGGGCGTTTTGGGCCCTGGCGACGCCCGTCCAGTTCTATACAGGCTGGGACTACTACACCGGCGGTTGGAAGAGCCTGAAGAACCGCAGCGCCAACATGGACGTGTTGGTAGCTATGGGGTCTTCGGTTGCCTATTTCTATTCAGTTGCCGTTATCCTGCACCCTTCCCTAGGTAGCCACGTCTATTTCGAGACTTCAGCGGTGATCATCACTTTAATAAAACTGGGTAAAATGCTGGAGGCGCGAGCAAAGGGGAGGACGGGGAACGCCATTCGCAAGCTCATGGGCTTGCGCCCGAAAACTGCTACCATAATAAGAGACGGCAAGGAAGTGGAAGTTTCTCTCAAAGAGGTAAAGGTGAGTGACGTGGTAGTCGTCCGTCCCGGTGAAAAGATCCCAGTTGACGGTATAGTTTTGGAAGGGAACTCGGCAGTAGATGAGTCCATGTTAACCGGTGAACCTATTCCAGTGGATAAGAGCACCGGAGACACGGTTGTCGGTGCTACCATAAACTCGGAGGGTCTGCTCAAGTTTCGGGCAACTAGGGTGGGAAAGGATACCGCCCTGGCTCAGATTATAAAGCTGGTCCAGGACGCCCAGGGGAGCAAAGCCCCAATTCAAGCTCTCGCCGATCGAGTGGCAGCTGTTTTCGTTCCCGGTGTTATCGGAATTGCCACGATTACCTTTATCCTCTGGTGGAGCCTCGGCGGTGAGTTCGTTCCTGCCATGATCAGGCTGGTGGCGGTTCTCATCATTGCCTGCCCTTGTGCTCTCGGTCTGGCAACGCCTACCGCCATTATGGCTGGAACCGGTAAAGGAGCAGAAAAAGGTATCCTGTTCAAAGACAGTGAAGCCCTCGAAAAAGCCACCAAGCTGGAAACTATTGTCCTCGACAAGACTGGAACGCTTACCCTCGGCAAACCAGCGGTGGCTGATGTGATTGCCTTCAACACTTCATCTCCAGTTCAGCATAAAAAGGAACTGTTGCGAATTGCCGCATCCGTTGAAAAGGGTTCCGAACATCCAGTGGGCCGGGCAATACTCAAGGAGGCGGAAAAGCAAGGCTTGGAGCTGTTAGAGCCTCAAGAATTTAAAGCCTCCGGTGGTCTGGGGGTTCAAGCCAGGATAAATGGGCAGTTGGTTTACGTTGGCAAGCCGGGATGGTTCAAGGAAATGGGGCTAGATATGACGGGTGGGAACGAATATGTCCACACCCTTCAACGGCAAGGGAAAACCTTGATGGCAGTAGTGGTGGAAGAAGAACTGGCAGGGCTGATTGCAGTTGCCGATTCTCTTAAAGCTGAGTCAAAAGAGGCTGTTGCAGAGCTTCGCAGTGAAGGCCTGAAAGTGGTCATGCTCACGGGAGATAATATTGAGACTGCTCGATCCATTGGAGAAGAAGTACAGGTGGATGAAATTATCGCTGAAGTTCGCCCTGAAGAAAAATCAATGAAGATCAAAGAACTCCAGGATAGAGGTCAAATGGTTGGCATGGTAGGCGACGGCATCAATGACGCCCCTGCCCTCGCCCAGGCAGATGTTGGTATTGCCATTGGTACCGGTACTGATGTGGCCATTGAGACCGCTGATGTCATTTTAGCCAGTGGGAACCTTGCAGGAATATCGCGGTCAATCCAGTTGAGTCGAGCCACCATGAGAACGGTGAAAGAAAACCTCTTCTGGGCCTTTATTTACAACATGATACTCATACCTGTCGCTGCAGGTGTGCTCTACCCCCTCGAATTCTTACCTTCCCTTCTCAGGCAGCTCCATCCCATCCTAGCAGCCCTGGCTATGGCATTGAGCAGTATAACTGTTGTCTCAAATAGTTTGCGGCTTTATCGTGCCAAAATCAAGTGATCTTCCGTTGTCTCTCCCGAGCCCCTATTTGAACTCGTGGAGCAGATGGTGGATCTTTGACCAGCAAACCTTTTTCTCTGCTCCAGTCTGCTATCTGACAGAATAATTGTAATACCTCTCAATCGTTTTCTCTTTTTTCTTAAGATCAAGTCAATGGACGTCAGATGGCTTAAAGGCGACTATTGAGTCATGTCCCTAATGATGGAGCGGATGGCTTTTTTCTGGGATTCGATACTTTCGGTGAGCCTGAATTGGATGAGTGCTCTGGCAAGATTGTGCTCTTGGTGGTCGGCCTTGAAGTAGACATTGCCTTCCAAGTAGTCGGTAAAAAATCTCAGTCCCAGCTCAAAAGAGATTAACCGGATGGCGTCGTACAGATATTCGTAATCGTTTTCGGTGAGGAAGTCTCTTGCCAAAGAGAGATAGCCTTGAAGAATGGCCTGGCAAAGTTCGGGATCGAAGCGAACCCGTTCCCACTGGTCGATATCTTCACCGAGGGGATTGCAGCCGGAGCGGAGACAGTCGCCGATATCGTAATGAACCAGTCCGGGCTTTACGGTGTCTAGGTCGACAATACTGATAGCCTGACCAGTGGTGTTGTCAATCATTACGTTATTGACCTTTGGATCGCCGTGAATCGGGCGGAGGTCCAGTCTGCCCTCCCCTTTGGCTTTTTCGAGGATGTGTGCCCATTCCCTACGTTTCTCAATAAACTGCAAACCATAATTTATTTCCGGGGTTTTCTTGGGGCGGTTTTCTGCCATGACTTCATGGTAATGATTAAGGTAACGGGGCGTGATGTGAAAACCTTCCAGAGTATCTACCAGTTTTTCACTTGGCAGGTCGCTGAGGAGATTGTGGAACATTCCGAGGGCAATACCCACTTCTCTGGCGTGCTCAATGTCTTTGATGGTGTCGAAGGACTGGGAACGGTCAATAAAGCTGATGGCACGCCAGAATGAACCACCGGGGGCAATCCAGTGGTCCTGATCGTCCTCTGTCCGGAGCACCCGCACCACTTCCCAACGTCGATCTGGACTGACAGGGACATGTCGGAGCCGCTGGTGAACATGCTCAGTAAAGGTACGCATGTTCAGCATGATAAGCTCTGGCTGGCGAAACACACGGGTGTTGATTCGTTGAAGGATGAAGTATTTCTCTTCTGCAGAAGCAAGGGTTACGATAAAAGTATCATTGACATTGCCATTGCCATATTCTTCAACGGTAACCACCTTACCCTGTGCTTTAAATTGATCTGCTACAGTGACAAGATTATCCAAGATTGATCCTCTGACTTGGTTGATGCGTAATTATCACATCTCTTCAGTTTCGGAGGCTAGGTAGGCTGCGCCCAAAGCTCCGGCATACTGCCCTAGAGCACTTCTGATCACTTTCACTTCAGGGGGCCGAACCATGGTCAAACGCGGGTTTAATTCCTTTTTTAGTGGTCCTATAAAAAAGTCCCAGGCATTTGCTAAACCGCCAGCAATGACCACACTTTGAATACCTAGCAATTGGGTTACATTAGCGATGGCTATGGCCAGGGAAGTCCCAACTACATTGAACAGTTCACGAGCCAAGGAGTCACCTTCCTGTGCTGCTTGCTGAATGGACTCAGCTTCCAACCTTCCTGTCCTTTCCAGACAACTCTTTAGGGTGCTCGAAACCCCTTGTTGTAAGTGTTTCTCAGCCCGTCGGATCAACCAACCTGCCGAGGCGAGCGTTTCCAGACATCCTCTGTTGCCACAAAGACATTGTTCCCCTTCGGGCTGAATGGTCATGTGACCTATTTCGCCGGCGGTAGTGTTGCCCGTTGTCCAAACTCTCCCCCCAATAATGAGGGAACCACCAACTCCTGTGCCAAGGGCTATACACAAAAAATCGCCCAGTTCACGACCACTACCTAAACGGTATTCAGCATAGCCGATGCAATCAACATCGTTGAAGACCCGGACTGGTGTCTCCAGTATTTCGATTAATTTTTCCTGCAAGGGAAACCCTTCCCAACCGGGAAGATTGGGTGAGACCAGAACCGATCCCTTTTTTACATCAATGGCACCTGCACATCCCACCCCGACTACTCCAACTTGGATACCATCCTCCTTTGCTTTACGGATCATTGTGGCCAAAGTTGTAGCAATTTCAGTAACTATGATATCAGCTCCCGACTTTGTGGACGTCTTGAGAATGGTCCGATCAATAACATTTCCTTTCCGGAGATCAATAAAGACAACCTTTATGTTTGTTCCGCCAATGTCAATACCTATAGCAACTGCAAACCCTGGCTCTAGACTCGACATCCTCCGTCCCCCTCCGGTTTCAGGTGGCAGGCACTAAGGTTTCGGGTGTCAGGTTTCAGGTGTCAGAAAAAAAACAAATAATGGCTGAAACCTGAACACTGAAACCTAACGTATCACAATTTATTGAGATTTTTGAAGTAAAATGGGCAGGACCGATCGCCTGAATCTGCTCAGCGGTTAGTCTTGGGTAATCTTGGAAGCCATGCGGTAAGCTTGTTGGCGTGGTGACTGGCAATCAACTCTCGAAGAAACCAACGGTCTCCACTGACTATATTCCTAAACCGCACCCCCATTCCGCGTATTATGCTCTTATCCTTGATCTCTTGGATGTCTTGCCACACAACTTCACCAATAATTGAGATGAGCCGACCCCTTGCGCTTATAACCATATGGAACTCGTCATTGGTGTTTAACATCTCCCGGCAGCGGATAAATGCGCCTCCCATGCTGAGATCTCGTGTTTCCCCGTTCACAAGACCATTTCCAGCCGTCTTTACAACAGGCAGTTTAATCTTAGCTCTTGGGTGCTTGCGTCTTTCCTTGCGATTCACCATATTGTAATCCTCACGTCTGCTAAAAGAGGGCAAAAGCGCAAAGCAGGGGGAGCAAAGGTTATGCCAGAATGATTGAGACGACGATTAAATAAGATTTCATAGACTTATACTTAGGTAACAAAAAATAGCTTCAACAAAAGTAGGCAATATATTCCACAAAGAGGAAAAAGACTTCACCTATTCTTTTCGTTCTATATTGTGTATCAACTCCAAAATATTCCCACCGAGGACTTTGTCGAGATCAGTCCCTGCTAGATTGAGAGCTTCAACCTTGCGTAGCTCGTGTCCTGGTGCACCAAAGGGAAAATCGCTCCCAAACAATAACCTTTCCGGACCGTAGTGCTGGATAAAGTGGCGCATGTGATCCATGGGTGCCAAAGCGGTATCTGCGTAAGTGTTACTGCGCTGCCAGATTCCTGACTTCTCCAAGGCAGGATAGGACCCATTCAAGGCCCCAAGGTGTGGTATGATAATCACTGCCTCGGGAGCCAGTTGCTCAATAAACCAGCAGGTATTGGCAAAGCTTTCTTCCAAAACCACGGGCAGGCGACGCTCAGTTATCTCATGAATTATTTTCCCACAGCGGGGATCTTGGTAGTGATAGACGGGCTCGTTGCTGTGACGATGCCATTTGATCCCACAATATTTCTGGTCGAGTTCCTCAATAGCAAAGTCGTTCCAAACAAACAGATACGGAAAAATCGACTTGGTTCGGGTTGCCAGGTCAAGGAGATAACGATTTGCAGCATGTCTGGTTCCTATCCACTCCCGGTTGTCTTGGAAATTAGGATTGTGTCGATCGTAGATATCTTCTACCGGAGCGTACAAACAGGCCCCATCGATGCCAGAGTCCTCTAGCAGGGGCGAAATTACCTCAAAGGGTAAGTCCACGTTTTGTATGCCACAATGAATATGACTGTCGATTATTTGCATCTCCGATACTCAATCTCCGGTCACCTACCCGACGACACACACAGCACACCCTCGTGCTTCCCGAACCACTTTTGTAGAAATGCTCCCCATGAAAAACTCTCGGACGCGGGAGAGTCCACGTCTGCCCAAGATCAGGGTATCGTATTTGCCGAGTTCTGCTTCCTCTAGAATAGCGTCGGCAATCTCGAGCTTCTTCACTCCGAATTTAGACTTGATCTGTTCCGGCTTCGCTCCCCCCTTGCCGAGGATATCCTCGGCCTCGGCAAAGAACTTATTCATCTTGTCCTCGTCCTCCGCTCGCCAATATAGGCCGGCCAAGTCGGGACGTTCCACCTTGCGAGCATCAATTTCTTTTATCTCCTTTTTATCGAGATTCATCCGGGAGATTGCCGGGAGAATCTGAAAGAGCACCAGCCGAGCCTCCGGATTTGGTGAGAATACTTTCCCGGCATATTCAACCGCTCGCCGTGAATTTTGACTGCCATCTACGGCAATGAGTACATTGTGAAGCATGAGGGCTCTCCTTGTATGACTCTTGGCTTTCCCGTGATCTTAGCAAACCAAGATTTAGGGAGTATTGGGGTATTGGATTGTGCCCCATCACTCCATTACTCCGTTACTCCATTACAGCCTCACAAAAAAACTTTCAATTTTGTTGAAGTAATCCTGTCCTCCCACGACGTAGGTGTCGTTATGCCCTGCTCCTGGTAAAACTACAAATTCTTTTGGGTTGGGAGCTGCTTTGAAGAGTTTCCGACCAAGTTTGATAGGTACAATCCTATCTCGGTCGCCGTGGAAAAAAAGTATGGGAACTCGCACCTGGACAATCTCATCCAGTGCATTCAACCGATGTTTTAATAAAGTCTCAGCGAAGGGAAGAGGATAGTGAGCCCTGGCCATGGCGCCCATGTTGGTAAAAGTCGACTCCAGAATTAAACCATCGCACTTTTTCGTAGCCCCCAAATGAGTAGCTGCAATGCCGCCCAAAGATCTTCCAAAAACAACAAGCTTGGCCCCATTTTGTCCAGCCCATTTCCTTGCCACCACGTAGGCCGCCTCTGAATCTTGATAAAAACCTTTTTCACTGATGTGGCCTTGACTGCGACCGTAACCGCGGTAATCAAAGATAAAAACGCTGATACCCATGTGGTGGAGCAAACGCACATTGTCCAAACGGTGTGAAATATTGCCGGCGTTGCCATGACAGAAAAGGAGCAGGTGTTTGGGAGAAGATGCTGGAATCAACCAACCGTGCAGGCGAACTGAATCTCCACTGGTAAACCATACATCCTCAAATGGGAGGTCCAAGTCCAGCGGCGTCTGTTCTATCGTGGTCTCAGGGAAAAAGACCTGCCTTTCCACAAACCAGTTCCAGCAACCGGTAAGAAAACCCAAGATCAACACCCCCACGAAAAAGGCCCCGACTCGCAGAACCTTAAATATAACCCTTCTAATGGCCATATCATTTCAGTATGTCAAAGAAGGACTAGAAACTGAGCACCAAGGCTCACGGTGTGAGGTTTCAGGCTTCAGGAAGGAAAAATTATAAAAGCTGAAACCTTAGTCTTCCCTCTATGCTCTATGCTCTATGCCCTCTGCGAGGGGCGAAGCCCCTCTAGTCATATTTCCTTAAAGACTTTGGCCAATGACTCGCCAGCCACATGCAGCTTCCATTCATTGAGGTAGCCAAAGGGCGTCACTGTAACTAAATATCCTGACCTCTCCAGCCGATCACGGGCGTTTTGAACCAATTCCTCGGCGAAATCTGCAGGAGCTTTGCTTGTCGAGAGATGATTAAACGAATGTAAGACTATGTTCTTGGAATCAAATTTTCCAGCGAGCCATTTGATATTTTTCAAAAACTTTGTTAGGACCTTGCCCCGCCTCTCAAGGTCATCAGTCTCAACCTGATAAAAGACTACCACAGCGTTTTGACAACTGGCCTCTAATTCCTGGTCGGCCACGTGTTCCAGAACTTTTTGGTAAGTCTTGAACCAAAAAGAGGGGGCGTAGAAAAGAAGAAGTTTCATCAGCACAGCCTAGTGAAATATCCCAAGATAAAATCATACAACGGCTAAAAGGCGGTGGTCAACAAAGAGTGAAGATATCCGATAAAAGTTCGCGGAGCGCAAAGCACATAGCGAAAAAGCTGAAACCTGACACCGGAAACCTCTATTGAGCGAAGAACTCTTTTTTTCGCGTAACCTCTTGCTTAATCCTGTTCACAGTGTCTTCCAGTACTGGAAATACGTGTTCACGTATATCCCCGGCCACAGCCACAAACATCACATCTTCACTAACCTTTCGATATCCCTCAAACAAATGGACTGCCACTTCGATTATTCCCTCGCATCCCTTCATTTCCAGGAGAATCGTCTCGAGGCGGTTGCGGTCTACTTCGATCTCCAACCCCTTGACAGTCCGACCATCTTTGGAAGTTGCCCTGACCACACCGATATGGCAGGCAACCATACCGGCCTTGTCGAAGTCAGGGCTTCTCCTGATAGCATCCAGCATATCCTGTAACGTCATCTGAATGAACTCCTTATTGGCAGAGAGCATAGAGTATAAAGTATAAAGTAAATGCTATAGCGATAAACGCTATGCGCCTGGCGCTCTGTGCTTTGCGGGGTCTGATTTCGTTGACACCAAGGCACCACTATTGTAAAGTCCTTAGCACAAAAGACGAGGGTCAGCAAAGGTTTTCGATGCTCCGGATACGGACTCCCGCTGCAGAATTCACCAGCGAAAACCCTTAAAACATACTTCTATATGGTAGGTGACCCAAATCTCCATTTCCATCTGTGTTTTCTCAATAATGTGTCAATCACCGTTTCTAAGGCCAGGCTATGCGACTGGGAATCATTGGACTTCCTGGGTGCGGGAAGACTACAGTTTTCAATGCTCTCACCAGTAGTTCCGCCCAGGTCTCAGATTTTTCCACGGTAGAACGGGGTCCCAATCTGGCGGTGGTAAAGGTGCCGGAGCCTCGGCTGCCCTTTCTCGCAAAGCTGTACAATCCCAAGAAAGTTTCAGAAACCACGGTTGAATATGTGGATGTGGGTGGTTTGACCGGCGCCGCACAGAAAGGTGAAGAACTGGGAGAGGCTTTTCTCAATCACATAAGACCTGTGGACGCACTAATTCACGTTGTGCGCAACTTCCGACATCCCCTGCACGGCGCTCCGGATCCTATGGGTGACCTGTCGCGGGTGGAGACGGAACTTATTTTGGCGGACCTGCTGGTTGTGGAGAAAAGGCTTGAACGCATCGCCACCGAGAGAAAGAAAGGGAAGAAGGAGAGCCCTGAAGAGGTGCGGGTGTTGGAACAATGTCTGGAAACCTTGGAGGCCAGTAATGCTCTTAGACCCCTGGCGGATATACTTGATGTGCCCGTTATGAGGGGATTTAGTTTCCTTTCAGCGAAACCCGTGCTCATACTGGTCAACCAGGCGGAGGAAAATTTGCAGCCCCTGCCAAAAGGAATACCTGATGGCACCATGGGGCCTTACCTAGAAATAACGGGTAAGCTGGAAATGGAATTGGCGCAACTCACCCCGGAAGAGGCAGGTGAGTTTATGGAGGAACTCGGACTGGAGGCGCTCGCCAGGGAGCAGGTCATACAGGCCTCCTTTCGACTTCTCGGCCTGATATCTTTCTTCACTGCCAATGAACAGGAAGCGCGGGCCTGGACCATTAAGCAGGGCAGCTCTGCCCTAAGAGCAGCGGGCGTTGTACATACAGACATGGAGCGCGGTTTCATTCGGGCCGAGGTGGTCGCCTATGATGATCTCAAAAATAGCGGCAACTACGCTCAAGCGCAAAAACAGGGGCTTGTGCGCTTGGAAGGAAAGGACTATATAGTTCAAGACGGTGATGTCATCTTTTTTCGCTTCAAAGTTTGAAATCCATAGTGAATACTGGATGCTCAAGGTAGAATGCTCCGTTCGAGACTGACTCTATATTGTTGGATTGACATAGACGATCTGATAAAGATACACGTTTCGCTGAGCCAGTAAGGTGATTCAGAGAGGAGGAATCATGTTTGACAAGGAACAACTAAAGTCTATCAAAGCAAAAAAAGAGGAATGGGACTGCGGCCCAGTAGAAAAAGTTTGTGCCAAGTTTCCGGAACGAAGATCCGTATTTACCACTATTTCAGGTGAAGAGGTTGATCGTCTCTACACGCCGGCCGATGTTGCCGATTTGGATTACGAGAATAAACTGGGCTTTCCGGGAGAATATCCTTTTACCCGCGGAGTACAACCCACCATGTACAGGGGCCGTTTGTGGACTATGCGTCAGTATGCCGGTTTTGGTACCGCCCGCGAGACCAATGCACGCTATCGATATTTGTTGAAACAAGGTCAGACAGGCCTCAGCGTAGCTTTCGACCTGCCAACTCAATCAGGCTACGACTCCGACCACCCCCTATCCATGGGCGAGGTGGGCAAGGTGGGGGTTGCCATTGATTCCATCGATGATATGCGGGTGCTTTTCGACCAGATTCCTCTCGATAAAGTCACCACCTCTATGACCATTAATGCTCCGGCAACTGTATTACTGGCTATGTATTTGGCTCTCGCAGAAGCACAAGACGTCCCTTACGACAAGGTGGGCGGTACTGTACAAAACGACATCCTCAAGGAAATTATCTGTCGAGGCCAGTACATCTATCCGCCCCTGCCGTCCATGCGTCTCACTGTAGATCTCATAAAGTATTGTTACGAGTATGTCCCCAGGTGGAATACCATCAGCATTAGCGGCTATCATATTCGCGAGGCCGGTTCCACTGCGGCTCAGGAGATGGCATTTACCATCGCCAACGGCATTTCCTATGTGCAGGCCTGCATGGATGCAGGTATGGAGATTGACTCTTTCGGACCACGTCTTTCCTTTTTCTATAATGCCTTCACCAATGTTTTGGAAGAGGTCGCCAAGTTCAGAGCCGGCAGACGCTACTGGGCTAAAATTATGAAGGAGCGGTTTGGCGCCAAAAACCCCAGATCGATGATGATGCGTTATCATGTGCAGACCGGGGGTGTTACCCTCACTGCCCAACAGCCACTTAACAACGTAGTCAGGGTTGCTTTACAGACTCTGGCAACTGCCTATGGCGGGGCTCAATCACTGCACACTAACTCATTCGATGAGGCCCTATGCCTGCCCACTGAGGAAGCAGTAACTGTAGCCTTGAGAACTCAGCAGATAGTTGCTGAAGAAAGTGGAGCTGCGGATAGCATAGACCCGCTGGCAGGCTCCTACTATGTTGAGGCCATGACCGATCGAATTGAGGAAGAAATCGATGAGTATATTAAGAAGATTGACGCTATGGGAGGTACCCTTAAAGCCATAGAAGAAGGATACATTCAGAGAGAAATCCAGGACAGTGCCTACCGTTTTCAGAAAGAGATCGAAGCAAATGAGCGTATATATGTGGGGATCAATAAATACACCATGGAGGAACCTCCACTCAAAAACCTGCTCAAGGTAGACCCCAAGCAACAAGAAATTGAGACGGAGAAGTTGAAGAAGTTTCGGGCTGCAAGAGATCAAGAGGTCTGGAAGTCGGCGTTGGACAGACTAGATGAGGTTTCGAGAACTGACGAGAATGTCATGCCTGCAGTGATTGAAGCGGTTAAGGCCAAAGCTACCGTTGGTGAGGTTTGCGATGTGTGGCGAAATATTTGGGGCGAGTATCGGCCAAAAGAATTTGTGTAAACGCAAATTCAGCGGGCAGCCTACAGCTGTCAGCAGGCAGCAAAAAGGCATATTTTCCTGATTACGGCTGCCTGCTGCATCCTGCCTGCTGCTAGCTGGATAGGGAGGTTGAGGATGACAGCTAAGAAGAGGGTTAAAATCATCATGGCTAAGCCTGGCCTGGACGGCCATGACCGGGGGGCAAAGCTCTTGGCGCGCGTTTTTGCTGAAGCTGGGATGGAGGTAGTATATACTGGCCTGCGCCAAACTCCGGAGATGATAGTTGATGCGGCGTTACAGGAAGACGCAGACGTGGTGGGATTGAGCAGTCTGAGTGGAGTGCACAACTATTTCTTTCCCCGAGTCGTGCAATTACTCAAAGAGAAAGGCCTCGATGATGTTCTGGTTGTTGGTGGCGGCATCATACCCGAAGAAGATGTCGCAGAGTTAAAGAAAGCCGGGGTAGCTGCCATCTTTGGACCGGGTACCAGAACGGATGATATCATCAAATTCATCGAGGATAATGTCTCCAGGAGTTAATTAAGAGGAGTGCATGGACGATTTAGTTGCGGCAGTTTTGCAAGGATCAGTAAAGGCCATGGCCAGGCTCATCACTCTGGTAGAAAATGAGGATGCCAGGGCCTTGCAAATCATGGGAGCAATATACCCTCATACGGGAAATGCTTACGTCTTGGGTATTACTGGCTCCCCGGGGACAGGCAAGAGTACCCTGACAGATAAAATCACTTCAATCTTGCGTGAGCGGGAGCAGACAGTGGGGGTTATCGCAGTGGATCCCTCCAGTCCTTTCACTGGTGGTGCTCTTTTGGGAGACCGAATTCGTATGCAACGCTCTTCAGGTGACGCGGAAGTTTTTATTCGTTCAATGGCAACTCGTGGAACCCTCGGTGGGCTTGCCCGGACCACGAATGACGTAGTTAAAATTATGGATGCCTTTGGTAAAAATTGGGTGATTGTCGAAACAGTGGGTGTTGGCCAGGATGAAGTGGAGATAGCTAAGACTGCAGATACCACTATTGTAGTTTTGGCTCCGGGCCTGGGTGATACCATCCAGAGCATGAAAGCTGGGGTGATGGAGATTGCCGATCTCTACGTGGTGAACAAGGCTGACCGTTCGGGTGCTGATGAATTGGTGAACGAAGTGACCTTCCGGGTGGAACAGGATGCTCACATCAGAAAAGCGGTCTGGAAACCACCGGTTGTTAAGACCATAGCCCTAGAAAATCAAGGGACGAATTCCCTGATGGAGGCCATTGAAGAGCACAGGAGCTTCCTCCGGCAAAGTGGCAAGTTGAGAAAAAACCGCAGGGAGAAAACGAGACAAGAGACCCTAGCCCTTCTGAGAGAAGAGATTTCCCGAAATGTTTTGGAAAGAGTTCTCGGGAATGGGCGCTTTGATGCTCTGATCGACGACATCGTTGCACACAAGAAGGACCCCTACACGAGTGTTCAGGAGATTGTTCGTACGATTTTCCCAGAGGAATAACCATCGAGCATAGAGCATAGGGCATAGAGAAATACAGCTGCCAGCGAGTCAAATGGTCAAATTGTCGATCGGTCAAATGGGAAATTAGGCAAATCGTTAATTCGTCACTGAGGCCATTTCACAACCATTTGACTATTCGACAAATTGACTAATTAACCTATTGGGCTGCGCGATGAGAGAGGAGAGATAGATGAAGGTACTGAAGATCGACCATCTGGGCATTGCCGTCAACAGTATAGAGGAAGCAAAAAGGCTGTTTCACGACATACTGGGACTAACTTTTGAAGGCAGTGAGACAGTTCAAGAGCAAAAGGTTACCACCGCTTTTTTTCCTGTGGGAGATAGTGAGGTTGAACTATTGGAGTCAACCGCTCCTGACGGGCCTATCGCCAAATATCTGGAGAAAAGAGGTGAAGGCATACAACATATCGCTTTCAGGGTCGATAACCTAGAAGAAGCGCTGACTGAACTCAAGGACAAAGGGATAAGACTCATAGATGAAAAGCCACGCCAGGGAGCAGGTGGGGCCAAAATCGCATTCCTCCATCCGAAATCAACCCATGGAGTACTCATTGAACTGAGTGAAAGGGAAGATTAACTCGGCAAGACGAGTTGAGCGATGCGCTTGGCGCATGGCATGCTATGCACTAGGGAGCAAGCAGTACTACAGGACGTTAGTCACCATGTCAAAATGTAATATTTATTATTTAAAGTTTATTCTTAAATAATCAATTTTTTAACTAATAATTTTAGATAATTATATCTAACAAATCAAAATGCAAGTCCTTAGTGCATAGGGCTTAGTGAAAAAACCTCTACCGGAATCAGGTAGGGGCTTTTTTTTACTTTACGCCAGAGGCATACTCACGTGGGTATATTGCCGTGCTTCTTCGGAGGTAGGGTTTCTCTCTTAGTGCTCAGCACTTCAAGAGCGTCAATAAGACGTGGTCGGGTCTCGCTGGGGACGATCACTCCATCGATGTATCCTCGGGAGGCGGCAATGTAAGGATTGTAGAGCAGTTCTTTGTATTCTGCAATTTTCTCCTTTCGCTTGGCCTCCTTATCTTCGGCTGCCTGGATCTCTCGACGAAAAATAATGTTAGCTGCTCCATCGGCCCCCATTACCGCAATTTCGGCGTTTGGCCAGGCCAAAGCCATGTCGCAACCAAGGTCACGTGAGCACATGGCCAGGTAGGAGCCGCCATAATCCTTTCTGGTAATCAGGGTGATTTTAGGCACGGTGGCCTCGGAGTAACACCAGAGCAGCTTGGCACCGTGGCGAATAACCCCGCTCCACTCCTGGTCGCTGCCAGGCAAGTATCCAGGGACGTCAGCAATGGTAAGGAGTGGGATGTTGAAACAGTCGCAAAAGCGAATGAATCGGGTCGCCTTATCTGATGAGTTCACATCCAGACAGCCAGCTAGAACTTTGGGTTGGTTGGCAATGATTCCAATTGTCCGGCCGTCCAATCGGGCAAAGCCCACAATGATATTCTGGGCGTAGAACTCATGAATTTCGTAGAAATTACCGTTGTCAACAATGGAGTAAATAACATCTTTCATGTCGTAGGAGGCCATGGGGTTGTCAGGAATGATGGAGTCCAGGGCTGGGTCAGTGCGTAAGGGACTGTCACCGGTGTCGATTCTGGGTGGCTCCTCCATATTATTGCTGGGAAGAAAAGCAAGGAGGCCTTTGATTTGTTCAATTGCGCTGGCATCGTCCTCGCAGGCGAAATGAGCAACTCCACTCTTGCTATTGTGAGCCATGGCACCACCAAGATCTTCAAAGGTAATCACCTCTCCCAACACGGCCTTGATCACGTCGGGACCGGTTATAAACATATGGCTGGTGTTCTTGACCATGAAGACAAAATCTGTCATGGCCGGGGAATAAACTGCGCCACCTGCACAGGGGCCCATAATTGCAGATATCTGCGGCACCACGCCTGAGGCAATGGCATTGCGATAGAAAATCTGCCCGTAGCCGGATAGAGAGTCCACCCCCTCCTGAATGCGCGCACCCCCCGAGTCATTGAAGCCCACAACGGGAATTCCCGATTTCATTGCCAGATCAAGGATCTTGCAGATTTTTTTGGAGTGCATTTCGCCAAGTGTGCCAGCTCTGGCGGTAAAATCTTGAGAAAAGGCGCAAACGGGACGCCCATTGACCTTGCCGTAGCCGGTTATCACCCCATCCGCTGGAATTTCCATTTTTTGCAAGCCAAACAGAGTCCCACGGTGCCTCATGAAGATATCAGTTTCCCTGAAAGTCCCTGCGTCGAAGAGCAGGTTTATTCTCTCCCTAGCAGTGAGTTTGCCACGTTCATGTTGCTTCTCTACTGCCTCTGTGCCGCCCATTTCAAAGAGCTTAGCTTCCTTTTCCTTCAAATCCTTAATTTTGTCTGATACGATTCCCATGTATTTTTCTCCTGTTTTCTCCCTGTCTTACCTGGAGAGATAGATAAGACATTTCCTTTAAAATCAGGTCATTCTATCCCCTCCCCCCCTTTTGTCAAGGCTTTTCTCCATGCGGAGTTTCCCCATTTCGACTGATATTTTCACTACGCCAAGAAAGCTTATTGATCTTTCACTGGAGACATCTTCGCAGGGCTTACCAGACCTCTAATGGTAAAATAGACATCTCCTCCCCGTACGAATATCTTTACCCCATATCGGGCTTCTCCCAGTATTTCCTCTCCATTAATAGTCCAGTTTTTCCATTCATCTTTCTTTTTTCTGCCCTTCTTCCAAGTCCGATAAAAATAAAGAGCGTATTTATCGTCGTATTTTATCAGTTTATACATGACATAGTTTTCGTCGGGAAGGGATCTGCCGACATATCTCGCAAAACTGCACTCCCATGCTCCCATCAGCAGGGGAGCTGGTTCTTTGATTACTTGGCAAAAGGAATCGGGTTTTTGCTCAATGACATGGGAAGGTGTTTTCCCGTTGGTGGCACACCCAATCAGAGCAAAGAATGATATCAGGAAAATAGCGAGTTTTTTCATGCCATTGTCTCCTTGTTCTGCGTGATTTGATCGTTTACTTAAGCCCATTAACTAAAGCAATGGACAACCATCTCCATCGTACTGGCACAGGCATGCATTCTGCCGGTCTTCTTTGAAGAAAAGCGCCCGCAGATCAACAGAACTCGAAGTCATTTTACCAGGCGCCAAGGCAAAAGCACACCATCTCTCACTTGTCATTTACAAGTCTATTCAATTTGTGATAAACAATCAGATAAGTTGGAAGAGCAAACGGGCTTTGCTCAATAGGCTCAGCCATGAACAGAAAAATTAAGCCAGCGAAAACCAAGTGGTATTTTCTCAT
The DNA here is from genome assembly GCA_022340905.1 of Deltaproteobacteria bacterium. Lineage (GTDB taxonomy): Bacteria > Desulfobacterota > Syntrophobacteria > BM002 > BM002 > BM002. Next base: position 61,332 of record JAJDNB010000095.1, read on the forward strand.
ATGGCCTCTCTTGGTTCTGGGCTCAGTGCTGCTCATTATCTGGAGCCCCAATGGATTGCTTCATCTTCGTCAGCTGCATGTTGAACATCAAGAACTTCTTCACAAAAATCAAATTTTGGAGAAAGAAAACCACCTTCTCTATGAGGAAATCAGTCGCCTGCAAAAGGATTCTGATGCCATAGAGAGCTTAGCCCGTGAAGAACTGGGTCTCGTTAGAGAGGGTGAACTTATTTTTCAGTTTGTCCAACCTCAACCAGAGGAGTAGATAGCCCGAGCCCCTCTCACCCCCCTGATAAGCTTTCTATGCCCCATCCTTTGCCTTGCTTGCCCCTTAGAAACTTCGAGGTTATACTATGAAGCGGATAGGGTTTGATTATGTCGACCCTACGCCAAAGCCTGAAACCTCCTTCCACGCCCCACCCCTGCCTCAACCTATGCAGGGGTGGGGATTTTTTTGTTTGATTAGCCTGGATGTTACTCGCTGGCCTGATGGCCAGAATTCAAACCACAGCTTGAATGACAGGAGGTTCTGGTTACTAGTAAGTATTGCTTTTGTTGAGCAAAACATCTATAGTCTTTTCCAACTGATGGCTGAATTAAAAACCTGACGCCAGGAAAGTTGACCATGGATGAGTTGGAATTGTATCAGCAAATGATGAGTAAGGACCCCTCATCGCAGGTTTTCGTTTATCTCGCCGAGGCACTCTTGGAACATGAGATGTACAAAGAGGCCATTGAGACGTGTGCAAATGGCTTACGCCTCCGCCCTCATGATCTTCGAGCTAGAGTAATACTCGGGGTGGCCTTGCTACGGACCGGTGAGTTGGACCGAGCCGAAAGCGAACTGCACAAGGCTAAAGAGATGCTCGAGATAAATGCGGTTACGTATCGTGCCCTAGCTGAACTCTATGAAAAAAAGGGTGATTCCGAGTCGGCTGAACGCTACCAACGGCTTTTTGAAGCTATTCAGCCAACTCAAGCGGAGGGGATCGGAAGCGGGAAAGAGGAAACAGAATTAGAGACGGCGCCTGCAGGGGTTCCGAGCGGAAAGACAGAGATGTCCACTATTACCATGGCTAAACTCCATGAAGAGCAAGTGCACCTAAAAGAGACTGCTGAAGTGTATGGCGAAATTTCCGAACCTTCCCCCGAAACTGAGGATGTGGAAGATCAGCTTGATGATTTTGAGAGACCTGTCGGCGAGGGTGACGTTAAGCGTAAGCTTCTGTCAAAGCTAGAATTGTGGCACCAGAGTGTGCAGGAAAAAATCGGTGAAGATAAACCATCGCCCTCCCCTGGATCATCAGGGATCGACCCCAAAGAAGTGGTCGCCTTTATAAGGAAATATTTTAAAGAGTTACACCCATCCTAACCTACCCGGACTTACAATGCCCCTCAGCAGAGATCACCAACTTACTTTCCAACAAGAGTCTGATCGGATTTCTCCTCTGCTTCGGGGTACAAAGAAAGCACGAAAAGTTTAACATTATTGTGGAAATTTGCGTCACTACCACTGTATGGACCATTACACCCTTTTAAATGGGGTGTATTTTGTGGGGAAAGATTAAAGAGAGAAGAGTGCATGTATTCTACGGCTGACTTTCGTAAAGGTTTAAAGATCGAATTGGAGGGCAAGCCCTTCATCATGGTTGATTTCCTCCACGTCAAACCGGGTAAAGGTGGAGCCTTTGTCCGAACTCGTCTGAAAAATATGGAGACCGGTCAGGTACTGGAAAGAACCTTCCGCTCCGGTGAAAAAGTCGATCGCCCTGATCTTGTAGAGCGAGATATGCAGTATCTTTACCAAGATGCCGAAGGTTATTGCTTCATGGATAACAACAATTACGAGCAGATTTTTATCGATGATGAGCATTTGGGCGAGAGCAAAAATTTTCTCAAGGAGAACGTGGACGTTAAAGTGCTTCTTTTCAACAACAAGCCTATCGGTATCGATCTCCCTATTTTCGTGGAACTATCAATCGCTCAGACCGAGCCTGGACTGCGAGGGGACACAGCCACGGGTTCCACCAAGCCAGCCACCCTTGAAACCGGGTATGTTATCCAGGTTCCTCTTTTCATAAATGAAGGCGACAGGGTAAAGATAGACACACGCACGGGTGAATATGTAGAGCGGGTTTGAAGCTGGCTGGAGATTTGAGGTTGCAGATTTAAGATTGTTGATTTAGCAGTGGAGAAGTGGGAAAAGACTATCAAGGAACCATAAGTCTGCAATCGTCGATCTGCAATCGCCAACCTGTAATCTAAAATTTCCTATCTCTTATCTGCAATCCTCTTAGTGGGCATGCAAAGTGCAGAGGATCGCAGTGAACATACACTCTTTACAGGCAAACCTGTGTGGTGGGAAAATGTATCTAGTCCGGGTTTTTCTCATACCGTTGCCAGCACAATAGCGGCTTTTTTTAGACGAGAGGTGTGATGGCTGAAATCAGCCGCTTGGCTTTGTCGCTCAGCAAACTAGGGATACAGGCCCTGGCCCGTTGGTTTAAGGCATCAGTGCAGGTTTGCGGTGCCGAAAACATTCCAGATGGCGTGATTATTTTCTTAGTAAACCACTTCACTCGTCTCGAAACCCTGATTTTGCCCTACGAATTTTACAGACTCACCGGCAAACCAATCATGTCCCTTGCCTATCACGGACTATTCACTGGAGCACTAGGCACCTATTTGGATAACATAGGTGCTGTTTCTACAAAGGATCCCAACCGTGACAAAATTATTATTCGCTCTTTACTGATGGGAAACAATCCTTGGTTAATTTTTCCAGAAGGCTCGATGATCAAGGACAAAAAGATTATTGAGAGCGGGAAATTTCTCATATACAGCACCACGGGCACCCGTCGCCCACCTCACACCGGCGCTGCAGCGCTCGCCTTGCGCACGGAGTTCTACCGACTGAGGCTTCAGCATTTACAGGCCACCGACGTGGATTTACTCAATCAGCAGTTGGAGGTTTTTGACCTTTCTTCCATGGAACAAGTGAAGAACTGCGAGACCTTTCTGGTGCCAGTTAACATTAGCTACTATCCCATTCGGTCTCGGGAAAACGCCATTGAGAGGCTGGCTTTATACCTCGTAAAAGATATGCCTGACCGTATTGTTGAAGAATTGCAAACCGAGGGAACAATGCTTCTCTCTGGAGTGGACATTGACATAACGATCGACAAGCCTTTGGCCATACGGCCATTGCTTAGAAAACGGGTTATCCAAAAAGACATACGCACCCTGCACCCCATAATGCCAGACGATCTGCTGCCCTCGAGGCCGACAATGCGGCGAGTTGCTAGTAAGCTTACCAGAAAGGTTATGGCCTCAATTTACCAGAATACTATGGTCAATTATGACCATCTCATTGCCTATATTTTGAAATATTATCCCAGGCAAAAGTTGAGTTTCTTCAGCTTAGCGCAGCGACTGTACCTTGCTGCGGAAGCAGTCACTAAGCTCAAGTCCATACGGCTGCACGCCGGGTTGCTCCAGGACCAATGTGTACAACTCTGTCGCAACTATCACACAGTTATGACAGACTTCCTCGAGGTGGCGGAACGAAGCGGTGCGGTGGAAGTAGAAGGCGATCTCATCCGTTTGAAAAGGCCAGCGATGAAAACTCTTTTCGACTTTCACAGTATCCGGCGAGAGAATACTTACCAAGTCATTCTCAACGAGGTGGAGTATCTTCGGCCACTGACCAGAAAAGTGCGGCTAATTGCTGAGCACTCCCCTTGGCTAGTGCGCAGGCGTCTGCGGCGCAAATTCCTCCGAATAGCTAAAAAGGAGTTCGAACTCGACTATGAAAAGTATTGGCGAAAGGGCGAGTCGAAGCCTAAAAATATAGGTGCTCCTATTTTTTACCGCAGGTTTCGCCCTAAGGCTGGAATATTGCTTGTTCATGGGTATTTGGCGGCTCCCGAGGAGGTAAGAGCCCTTGCTGAATATCTACACCACCAGGGCTATACTGTCTTTGCTCCGCGCCTTCGTGGACATGGCACCAGTCCAGAAGATTTAGCTCATAGAACCTGGGAGGATTGGTTGCAGTCAGTGGAACGTGGGTACATGATCCTGGCGAATAGTGCTCAGGATGTTGTTTTGGGAGGGTTCAGTATGGGAGCAGGCTTGGCCCTCTTTGCAGCGACAAACAAGCTCTATAAGATCAAAGCCATTTTTGCTATCAACTGTGCCATGAGACTGAGGACACGAACCGCCAGACTTGCTCCGGCCGTCGTTCTCTGGAACAAGCTGGTGGACAAACTCATTAAAGATGAGGGACGGAGGCACTTCGTGCCTAATGAGCCAGAAAACCCTCATATCAACTATTTTCGTAATCCCATAAGTGGGGTAAAAGAGCTCATGGAGCTCATGGAGCAGCTCTCATCCCGCCTTGATCGCATACCAGTTCCGACGCTCTTAATACAATCGTCAGGGGACCCCGTTGTCCACCCTGAAGGCAGTAGAGAGATCTATGAAAATCTCGGTGCCAAGGATAAGGAGTTGATCATGTTCAATTCCGACCGGCACGGAATCCTCAGAGGTGAAAGCTCACAGCATGTCTTCACCGCGATAGCAGATTTTCTCCATACGAGACTCTGAACAGAAGAGTTTTCCATTTAGCAAGCTTGTTCTGCCAGCATATCAACAGTCAGATAGAAATTTTCTGAGATGGATAAAGAAAATATCCGAGTTGAATGAAGGCTTCTCGAATTGTTATGATCATGGGGATGGGATGTAAAACCCTAATTTATTGGGGACAGCCAGGTGATGTTCTAATGAAAGATTCAGACCATTAGGTACGTGCCATTAAGCTTCCCCAAAAGGGTAATCTCCTGTCCTTCCTTCAATCTAGGTGTCAGGTTTCAGATGTCAGGGAAAAAAATACGATGGCTGAAAACTGAAACCTGAACACTGAAACCTTAGTCAATGAGGAGATGCAGATGAGAGTCAAGATTGATTACGATTTGTGTATGGGTGACAGGAATTGTAACAAGGTTTGTCCTGAGGTTTTTGAGTACGATGAGGACCAGATGATTTCCAGAGTTCTCGTAGATGAAGTCCCCGATCATCTTGAAGGACTGGTAAGAAGAGCAGCAGACGAATGTGCACCCAAGGCTATCATCGTGGAGGAATAGTCTTTCCTTCATCCAACTTGTTGGAATATTTCCGGGGAAAGTCTTGAATTTACCGACCTTGACAACCCCACTGCTTCGTGTCACAGTTGTGTCTTGTCCACAGTCAAGCGACGTAGGAAAAAACCTATGGTTCGACCGATAACCGCAGAAGTCTTTCTCGAGACTGCCAAGTCTAACATGAGGTCTGCAGAATATTGTATGCTTATTACCTTAGGTGAGCGAGGGGAAGCCAATGCTAGACTGGTGCAGCCATTCGAACCTGAAGGGGATATGACAATATGGGTCGGCACCTGGTCAAAATCCCGAAAGGTGCGGGAAATTCTCAATGATAGGCGGGTTACTCTGGCTTTCCATGACAAAGAGGATACCGCCTATGTCACCCTCCTGGGGTCAGCCGAGATAGAGAGCGATATCAACAAGAAGCGCAAGTACTGGCGGGAAGAATGGGTCGGCTTCATCCCGCAAGGCCCCGAGGGAGAGGACTACGTGCTTGTCAAATTCACGCCCTTCCGGATTGAAATCATGAGTTTTGGTAGCGGTATTCTGCCGCAACCGTACGGCCTAAAGCCTGCCGTTTTGGTACGATCTGATGATGTGTGGGTTCTTGTAGATAATGGCGAAAAGTAGTCGACATTCCTTAAGTCATCTATCTCTCCCCTCTCATCGCATAGTGCAAAGCGCATGGCGCACAGTGTTTCTTGGTCAATTAGGCAAATAGTCGATTGGTCAAATTGTCTAATCGTAAACGGGAAACCGCGTTTCACATCCCACATCTCAAATCCGAAATCCGCAATCCGAAATCCCAAATACTGAATCTCTTTCTTGTCTTTTTCTTCCTGAGTGTTTAATAAATCATAAAGGAGTAACTGCGGTCAACGTTAGGAGGTAAAAATGAAATTACGCACTCTTGGAACTTCTGAAGTAAAAATTTCTCCGATCATAATGGGAACCTGGCAGGCAGGTAAAGATATGTGGGTAGGAATAAATGACGCTGAGACAATCAAGGCCTTGCGCGCTGCAGTTGAGGCGGGCATAACCACCATAGACACCGCGGAGTACTATGGCCATGGCCATTCAGAACGAGTTATAGGCGAAGCTCTTGCTGACGTTCGAGATCAGGTGGTATACGCCACCAAGGTTTTCCCTAACCATCTGAAGTATGACCAGGTTATGGAAGCGTGCCACAATTCACTCAAAAACCTCAGGACCGACTACCTTGATCTCTACCAGATTCACTGGCCTGCTGGTTCATGGGGAACGGAGTATGTGCCCATTGAGGAAACCATGGGGGCACTGAATAATCTTAAAGAACAGGGCAAAATACGGGCCATTGGGGTGTCTAATTTCTCGGGAGTTCAACTAGAAGAAGCAACCGATTACGGTAGGATTGACAGTCTGCAGCCACCCTACTCTCTTTTCTGGCGTCAGGTAGAAGAAGATGGTATACCCTATTGTCTGGCAAACGATATCACCATTTTGGCTTATTCTTCCATGGCTCAGGGTCTTTTGACGGGGAAATTTGGACCCGACCATACATTTCCCAAGGGCGATCATCGCTCAAAAAACAAACTGTTCAAGCTTGAGAACTATGAGCGCGTGCAGCTGGCACTGGAAAGACTACGTCCCATCGCTGCGCGTAATGGAATTAGCATGGGGCAACTGGCCCTAGCGTGGCTCATTGCCCAGCCGGGGACGAGTGCAATTGCCGGAGCACGGAATGCTGAGCAAGTGAGGCAAAATGCCAAGGCCGGTGAAATTAGTCTTACTCCAACCGATTTAGAAGAAATCGATCTCATCGGGAGGAGTGTCACCGATCACTTGGGAGATGATCCGGTAATGTGGGAGTTTTAGGAGATTATCTATCAGGTAAAAACCCTGACCATGAGGGGAATAGCAACAAAAGTTCCCAGTGAACTTCCTATATTGGTAAATACCACGACCAGAAGAATTCGGGTTATCTTGTTCCTCCAAAATCCTTTTAGCGAGGAAATATCCTCAGGCAAGCTCTCGAAATCCTTAACCTTTGGCTTTCCCACAAAAGCCTCGACAAAGCCGGAAACCCACCCAGCGGCAATCATGGGATTAAGTGAAGTTAGCGGCGCGGAGACAACAGCGGAAAGAATGGTCAAAGGATGAGCAAATGCCAGGGTGGCACCAAGACCGGCCAGTATACTGTTAGCCAAGATCCACCACTTGAGCATGGTGGTGGTTGTGGCGCTTCCTGCAGTGAAAAAGCCAAGGACAAATAATGCCAGTATCAGCAAGGGAATAATCCACTTTAGTGCACTGACAATTTTATTCCTTGGCGGAATATGGTTCAGCGGCGCGATATCTATGGGAAGGTCCCAATAATGCTTTATTCCAGGAACGTGCCCGGCACCAACCACGGCAACAATGTTCTTCCCTGGAGCAGTTCTAATTTTGTGAGTAAGGTACTGATCTCTTTCGTCAATGAGAATGTGTTTTACTTCGGGCAGCTCTTCACCTATTTCTGAAAGCAACGTTTCAAGTACATCTCTCTTCTTCATTTCTTCAATTTGTTCTTCAGTTATGGACTCCAGTGCACCTGCTGAGGTAATAAGTTGGGCCAAAAGTTTAATCTTGGTCCAAAGACCCATTAGTCGCCAGGTTCTCGCTAATGTGATACGTATATCCCTGTCTGCGAGATGAACCTCGGCGTCCATCCTCTCGGCCGCCTCAATGGCGCGTATCATTTCTTCACCGGGTTTGATACCAAGTTTATGGCCAATCTTCTTCTGGAAATAGGCAAGAATGAGATTTGACAGCAAAAGAAAAGATTTTTTATCCTTGATCACCTTGAAGATATTTGCCTCTTGCCAGGTTTTCTTTTGTGTTAGAGATTCATATCTTGACTTACAAAGTTCCACACAGACTGTATCTGGTTTTTTCTCATTCAGTACCTGATTGACCAAATCGACGCTTTCCCTCGAGACATGAGCTGTGCCCACGAGGTGGATGTCTTTACCCTCAAAGGTTAGATGGTGTATGTCGTCTCTGACCATTGCTATTTCGGCTGAAGATACTCCTCGAGAAGTAACCAACTTAATGTAAGTGCTCTTGAACGTGAAAGCAAGACAAGATAAGAGGCTCTTCTGAAAATAAGGTTCCAGTTTTCAGGGGTTACTCAGGTACCAGATGTCAGGTTTCAGGAAAAATAAACAAAAATGCTAAACTAAAATTTTGAATAGTTATGCCTGAAACTCAAACCTGGAATCTCAGACAGGATGGGCGTCTTTAAGTTCGCTGATGAAGTTAGCGAATGATATTGAGGAGAAATACACTGTTTTTGTCTGTGGTCCGAAGCAGATTTCATCGCAATCAGCAACTTTGTATTGTTCAAAAGGCTTGAGAACCTTTCCGTTCAGCAGTGTTCCATTCTTGGAGCCGCAGTCGACGATGTAACAGTCTTGGGAGGAGGGATGGAGGTAAAAGTAAGCATGTGTCTTGGACACCAAATTGTCATAGATCACTATGTCGTTAGTTGCTGCGCGTCCAATGGCAACAGTGTTTTTCGCCGTGTCAAATTTCCTTTTCCTCACTTCTATAACTTTTGCATCATAAATGTTGCCCATTGAGAAATCTCGCTTGATTACTCGCATGGACTGATCCTCATCGAGCGCTAAGGTGTTGAACTGAAAAACTGCATTGTTAGTTCTCTCACCTGCAGACTTCTCTACGAGAAAGCCATGTGGGTTAGCTCTTATTAGGTCAACGAATTCTAGATCGGATACAGAACGAAGATAATAGGAAATTTCCTTGTATCTGAATTTTATAGCGATCTCCGAGTGTTCGACTTTTTGGAATTCTTGTAATTCCCTGGCGAATTCCAGAGCGACACCTTCTTTCTTATTATCCACTCGCCTGACAATTGCATTGCCGCGCAAGCCGAACATCTTTTCTCTATTAGTGAAGCTGGGAGGCAAGAATAGAGTGACAATTGCTTGATCACCAGTCTGGAAGGAGCGCCAGTCTCTTGTTCTTATATAGACACCGCCTTGGCTGATATTCTCAGTTAAACCCTCAATTTCGTATTTAACTTTGGCGTTGAACAGCCTGGCTTCAAACTGACGTTGCATGCGAACGTGTTTTCTCCGTTCACGAGAGGTCATGTAGATACTGTCTTCCCTTGGTGCGCTTTTAGGTTAGAGCGAGCACAGCTCGCCATTCTTAAATTTAGAAAATCTGCAATTTTTATGCCCACTTACCAAACAAAACATGAAGAGCTATATACCTCGATTTGCATCCAGTCCCTGTGCGCCCGGGTCCTTCCCTTGCCCATTTTGATGTTCAGTTGCACAGGGTGATGGGCATGTTGGTACAGATTTTTCTGTCATTCCGAAAAAAAAATTGTGGTAGAGTTTAGAGAAAATTGAACCCATGGACTGGGAGGGGGAGGATATGGCTGTAATCTCGGTTTACAAGAGTTTTGCTACCGGAGGCCGAGAACTGGGCCGAGTTCTTGCGAAAAAGCTCGGTTATCAATATGTTGACAAGTCTCTTTTTCAAGAAGTTGCCGAAGCACTGCATGTATCGGAAGGAACTCTGGAATCATTTGAGAAAAGCCGGCAGTACCGGATATCGAATGTTTTTTCAAATCTTTTCAGTAGAAGTTACATTCAACGAATTGTGGGATACGACAAATCAGTAGTGGAGGAGAAAGCGTATCAGAGTAGTCTAGAGAGGTTGGTTCTCTCCGTAGCAGAAGAAGATAACGCTGTGATTATTGGCAGGGCATCTCACTACTTTTTGAGAGACAAGGAGAACTGTTTTCGATTTCGGCTAATTGCTCCGATGGAGTTCCGTCTAAGATACGCGGTGGACAAACATGGCGTTTCACCGGACCAAGCCCAAAGTGTCGTAGAAAGGAGAGATAGAAACCACCAGTGGTTTCACCGCTCAGTCTGTGGGGACAATTACGACGACCCACTGCTGTTTCACCTGACAGTAAACACAGGATTTATTTCTATCGATAAGGCAGCTGGCATTATACTGTCAATAGTTGGATCAACCAAAAAATAGACTGGGGCTTATTTCTTCGGCACCAGAATTATCTCTATGCGGCGATTTTGACGCCTACCCTCTGGAGTGTCGTTCGAGGCTACCGGTCTATAGTAGCTGTAGGCCGCTACCGAAAGCCTTTCTGGCTCCAACCATCCTTTCTCCTGGAGAAAACGAGCAACTCCTATGGCCCGAGCTGCTGATAATTCCCAATTGGTGGGATATTTGTCCATCAAGGCCAGTCCTATGGGAACATCGTCAGTGTGGCCTTCGACTACTATGTTCTGGTTTTTGTTTTCCCTCAGTGAGTCAGCCAACTCCAGAAGTGCCTCTTGACCTCTCTTGCCAATTTTCACTTTTCCGGTGTCAAATAGAATTTTATCCACAAAAGTTACCTTTAGTTTTCCCTCTATTTCCTCAATCTTGACTTCCTGGGCTTCTATCTGCTCTTTCAAGCTGCTCTCTATTTTCACCTTTGTTGCGTGAAGCTCTCTGATAAGCCTTGTTTGCTCTTCAATAATTGATTCTTTTTTTTCAATGTCGTTTCTCAGGTCTTCCATCCTTCTGGAAAGTTGAGTCTTCTCGCCTTCTCTCTCTTTCATTCTTCCTTGACAGTCTGCCAAGCTGTCCATGCACTTTTCCTTGCTTTCGTCAGTATAGGAAAGCCTACTATTAGTATAGGCAAGCTGCTCATTAGTTCGGGCAAGATCGGATTCGAGTTGTACGTACTTCGATTTAGAAACACAGGCGGAAAGCAAAAATACTACTGAACAAGAAATCAATAATAGTCGTTTGTTAAACATAGCCTCTCCCCCTTTAGTACGGTAAACCCCCAACAGGTTTTTACCCGATCTCCATCTGATGAGTTTTTCATCACGAGCAGCGCAAGCTTGTCCACTTTCCCTTTTAAACACAAGACTGAAGACGGATCGAGATACCTTTATTGTCGATAACATAGTGAAATGACAAATCTCAGTCAATAGGGGAATTTAGCATATGGCAAATAAAAATTGATTTCTCGCTAGGAAAATTAATTGAATGGTGGGATTGGTCACATGAGCGGTCAGATAACTAGATCCAAGTAAAGTATAAATTTGTTCACCACAAGTTACGGGCAGGATACGGAGTGGGGGGTGCGTTAGATCAGACTTCGAAGGACCGGTTTAATTCTTCTGACATCATTTGGCAGTAAGCCTTTGGGTACGTAAAAATTCCCAAGAGATTGCGAGAATTGGTAACGGGCACAAGCCGAATAATCTCCGTGACAATATTTTTGCAGCAGCTCAAATGCTTGAGATTGTGGATCTATTGTATTCTTATAAAACCAACAATCTCCGTATATTTCACAGCGAGACATTTTTATCACCTCAATTCAAGGCTGTCCCTGACCTCAAAATTTCCCAGCTGGAAGCGCGTACATACTCACGCTTTCCTAGTGGTGCCGGCTGATTTTTCTCACTAGACAATTGCAAATGGTGTGCCCAAGGTGAGGATTCATGATTGAAGATTTCAAAAGGCATAGAGCATAGGGCATAGAGTCCGATGACAGACGACGGAGGGCAGAAGGCGGAGGACAGATTTCGGATTCAGGATTTCTTATTGTGGCTTGAGTATTCTAGTCGGGGGTGCTGAGTCTTCTGAGTGCTTTTTTCAATGCGGCGATGTGGACGTCACCAGCGAAATGAACTGGGCTCTTTCCGTGGATGGGATCCCAACCAGAAGGATCTGCTGAGCAGAAGAACTGGGTTTCAAGTCCAATGCGGAATATGGCATCCTCGACTGGTAAACCCTCTACCCGTTTAGCTGCATCCCACGTTGCTCCACAAGGGGCACCTCGGATCACCTCGACGCTGGTCACCTTCTCCTCCGCGGTTTCTACTTCAAACTCTGGAGAACCGAATAATTCCCCGTATTGACCCAGGCCGACCTGCCTGGAAAGACCGCATCAAGTTGGGGGGACAAAAATCCTCTGGCCTTTCACTTTTTTGCCCGAGGCAACTACTGGGATTTTACTCCTGGCGCAGGCAGCGGCGAGATCGTGCGAGAGGTCAGGATGTTTCAAAAAGTCCAAAACCAGGTCTGCCTGAATATCTTCGGGTAAATACTCCGAAGTATTATCGAGGATCGGAGGCAAGGGCTCGTCGATAGATATTGTCTCAATGATAAAAAAATCCTTTCCGTATTTTTTTATGCCCCGTATTTTCTTTTCACCGCTGCCATTCTGTTGAAATACCAAGATTCTTTGAGGGTTAGCAGATTTTAGTGTTTCGCCTTCCCCGGGAATGAAGCAACCTTTGCACTTCTCTGTGATCACTGATAGCGACCTTTCAGCCAGCGGTGTCATTTAAAATCGGTATCATTTAGGAGTCGGGAAACAGCATCCGATATAAACTGGCGATCCTCGTCAGACATCTCAACGAAACGGACTCCCATCCCGAGAGCCAAAACCTTACCTGCCCATATCACCTCCGCTGTGATCTTTAAAACGGCCGATTCGGGAGGTCTAATGGTCAAAGAGACTCGCTCTCCTGGTTCCGGTGTCTCATCGCAGTGGATATAGGCACCGCCAATCCCGAGATTTCTCAGCTTGGCTTCAATTATACCCCCCGCGCTTTCGATGGTAACAGGCCATCTGATCTCTGCTCTTGGGTAAGTACGCCTGTCTTCAACGGGAATCATCTACTCACCCCCTAGATCTCGAAAGTGTTTCTCTTGCAAGTCTAGAGTAGCACCATCTAATACCTGTCGTATTTCCCCTTTATTGTTCCTATACCTTGTACAACAACTGGAAAAATCAAACAACACCTTTATGAAATCAGAGAAAACCTGATCCCTTCATCAGGTTAAGGTTACATAGCTTTGCCACTAAAGATTACGAGCGGTTTTGGAGTAGTGAGGTCCTGGAGTATGGGCATGCCGTCGCATGAGGAAAAGATCACTGAACCCAGGTATGGTGTGGCTACCTCGGCTTCTTTTTATATAAAAAAAGGCCCCTTAGCAATTTAGATAGTATAAGAGCTTGGTGCTTAGGGGCCACTTCCAGTGGAGGGGATCACCCTCCTTAATTGGACTGAGATATCTACATCACAGCTTCGCCCAATGTCAAGAGAAAAGTAGAGGATGAAAGCCTAGCCTCCTCCGAGAAAGGGAAGGAAGGTAACATTGTCTTTGTTCTTGAGTACCCTTTCCATGGAGGAAAGCTTGTTGTTTACTGCCACGAGAACGCCATCATCCAGAAATGGCAAATGAGGATAACTTTCCCTTATATAGGATAAAAGGTCGACGACTCGAGTTTCTCTTGCGAGAGGGACCTGAATCTGGTCTGTTTGAGCACGAGCCCTCTGCAATCCAAGAAATGTCACTGATACGTACATCGGCATGGCCTTGTTGTTACCAATTTAAGATAACTTCGTAAGGTCGCTGCAACCCTGGGTGAGTGCAGCAAAGTTCTCAAACACCGTATGCCTGAAGCAGCGCTTCGGCTTTCTCGTCAAGGAGGTCAAATCTTTCCAAAGTTTTCCGCAAAGGCACTGCCATCGAATTATATCCTTTGGCTTTGTAGACCTCATCGCAGAGCCTTTGGTAAGCATCCTGCCTGAGCTTCAGCAGGGCTTGATGCCTCTCCTCAGGGCTGAGAGGGAAGTCTTTCTCTTCTTCGAGATGCTCTTTTAACCACTCGTCATAATAGTCGCTTCGTGATTGGTATTCATTAAAATAAGCAGGACCCATGGCCCGTAGGGGAATTCGATCGAAGGCTCTGGTTCCCTTGCCTTGACGTAGATTGATCATTTTTTGTAACAGATGCAATCTCTCAGAATCATCGAGAATATCCTGGACACTCTTCTTTTCACCTATAGTGGCACCATAGTATTGGGCATAATATTGAAGGGTTGGTTGATTCTGAGAGGGATTGTCTGTGTCGGCAGCTGCTGGATGTCTCACGTCTATCCACGGTAATTTACACAGGCCAACGGCGTTAAACCAGGTTCGAACGAGAGGAAACCATTTGAGGGCTTGCGCTTTCATTTCAAAAGTTGGTATCTCGTTATGAACCTGGTCGATAAAAATAAGCCAAGCCTCGTCGTGCTGAGGGCCTTTGAGGGAAAAACCGTAACCGCCTTGTTGTGCCAGCGACTCTTTGCAAATGTACATAGAAAACTCTAGCCCCTTGACCTCCATACCAAACTTGTTCAACTCGGTCATAGTTTCAGCCATGGATGCTTTTGTTCTGGCTGTGTATCTTTCCGCCACCCAGTGCTTGGCCCTGTAAACACCTTGACCGCAAATTTTGCCAATTCCCCTTCCCTCTGCTGTCTCGTGAAGAAGACGGTCGGCAGCGTCAATGTTGCCCCAGGCTAGCTCATAACCAATGTCCTGGGCAGATAGATACCCCCGCTGAAAACACTCCATGAGAAAGCCTGCGGTGACGCCCATGGAAATCGTGTCCAGGCCATATTCGTCACAGTACCAATTGTATTCCATTATATAAGGCGGGTCGAATATACCTTGGCAAGTAACGGCTGCAAGGGTCTCATACTCAGGCCCATCAATACCGACTTTTTCTCCAGCCCGGGGACCTCTGGTCAGGATCACATTTTCAGCTCCTTTGGCGCAAGCCAGATTGCACCCCATGTAGCAGCCATCGGGGACTTTTCTCTCAAAGTACCGTTCCAAAAACACATCGGCAAATATTCTGGCGGCGTCAGTATGGTTGCCGTACTGATAGTTATTTATTGGTAGTAAGTGGAATTTGTTCATGTATTCAACCAAAACAGGGGTCCCCCAGGCTCCAAGGTTAAGCTGCTGAGGATCTTGTTGGCTAATCACCTTTTTTAGTTTTGCCCCCGCCTCTTGGACAGATTGTTTGTCAATAGGATTATTTGCTTGCACCCGAGGCAGACTCGAGCGAACGAGCACCGCCCTCAAACCCTTGAATCTCATAACCGTGCCCGTACCACCGCGACCGGCCTGTTTGCTGCGCATTCGCCTTCTGCGCCGGTCATAGAATAGGCTGTTTATGATACCGAACCTGGCGTTCAGGGCTCCGTTGCCGGTAGTAACTGCAGCTACATTTTCTGTAAACTGACCCCCAGTAAACTCTCTGATGAGTGCTTCGCCGTAGCGTAGTCCTCCTGCGTCAATATCCTTACCGAATGACGGAGCCTCAGTTATAGCAATGGTCCCCTCGTCGCCATCTACAATGAGCACCACCTCTTCGCGGGAAATGCCTTTTATGGCCAAGGCGTCAAAGCCGCACATTTTCAGCAGGGGTGCAAAGTGACCGCCAATGTTCGAATCGATAAATGTGTCCGTAAGAGGTGAAATGGTTGCCACGACAAACTTACCTGTTCCTGGGAATCTTGGTTCATTACCCAGAGGCCCGCTGGCCATCACCAGGATATTTTCTGGACTATCGTAACGTGTTTCTTTATTTGTCTGATCCCAGATCATCTTAATGGCGTAGCCGCGACCGCCTACATACGTGCGCCTGTAAACAGGCTCTACGTCGATTGTCGATATCGCCAAAGAGCTAAGATCTAACTCTAAAACTTGATCTGTGTACCCTCCACACACCGGAGCAACTTCGTATCTGATTGAGTTCAATGTTTTCATGTGATCTCTTGAAAAATGGCCGTAAAGTAATTTCGGCTTGATGAGGTGGGTTTTTAGTAACAGCTAATATTGATATGTAACTAAAGGTACAAGCGGTTTTTTTATAAGAAATACCAATAATTGTCAAGTGATTTATATATCAAAACCAACAGAGGAACTTGTGAGACCAAAAGGTCATGTTTTTTTGAGTGAAGAATCTTTGTGACTGTTTAGGCATGTATCTTGCTGTCTAGACTAGTGATCTTTTGCTCGAGGCAGTTACCCCCTTCCCACTGACTGAGGAGAAATAAACTGCGGGAGGCTATCCGCAGATGAGGTGAATTCAACACTGAGCCAGTGGGAAGACACTGCCAAGGCTGAATTAAAGAGATGACGTCCCCTGCAACAACGAGGAGTCCGATCATGGTTCTAAAACCTTTCTTGGGATGGTTTTCCAACGACTTGGCCATTGATCTCGGTACGGCCAATACATTGGTTTACGTAAGAGGCAATGGTATCGTACTGGACGAACCTTCTGTTGTAGCGGTGCGAAGGAATGGCCGAGGAGCCAATAAGGTACTGGCTGTAGGGAAGGAGGCCAAGATGATGTTGGGACGTACTCCCGGCCACATTGAGGCAATCCGACCCATGAAAGAAGGAGTTATTGCTGATTTTGAAGTTGCTGAGGCGATGCTTCGCTACTTTATCAAAAAAGCCAACCACAACCGTACCCTGGTCAGACCTAGGGTAATTACGTGCGTACCCTCAGGCATTACCCAAGTGGAGAAACGTGCAGTGCGCGAATCTGCAGAGTCAGCCGGGGCCAGAGAGGTTTTCTTAATAGAAGAACCCATGGCTGCGGCCATTGGAGCTGGACTGCCCATTACCGAACCCACAAGCAACATGGTAGTGGATATTGGGGGTGGCACCACCGAAGTTGCGGTGATTTCTCTGGCTGGCGTTGTCTACAGTAAATCAGTGCGCGTCGGCGGTGACAAGATGGATGAGGCTATACTTCAATACATTAAAAACAAGTACAACCTGCTTATTGGCGAACCTACCGCCGAATTGATTAAGACCACCATTGGCAATGCCCATCGGGGTGATAAACTTGAACAGATGGAAATTAAAGGCCGTGATCTGACCACTGGTATTCCAAAAATAGTCGTGATTGACTCGGATGAGGTGCGTCAAGCTATAAGCGAACAAGTTAAGGCCATTGTCGAGGCGGTGAAAAGTGCACTTGAGCAGACGCCTCCGGAGTTGGCTGCCGACATTGTGGATAACGGTATTGTTATCACCGGTGGCGGCGCCCTTCTCAAGGGTCTTGATGCGCTTCTTCGTGAAGAAACAGGGCTCCCAATAACTATCACCGAAAATCCTCTGACCACTGTGGTGCTGGGCTCTGGAATGGCCCTGGACAGCATTGACACCCTCAGGGAAGTCATGATTTAAGCCAAGCTGTTCGCCTGATAAACTAAGTGGTCAAGCAGCGTCTCTCCTCTTTTGGGAGTTTATCTTTCGCGGAGTCGGTTAGCCTAGCAAGATAACTCCAAATCACAGAACCGCAAAATCCAGTTCTCTCTCCGTCAAACAAAAAAATGGGCTGTCCTCCTGGTTGCTTAAGTGACAGAAGGACAGCTCACTCAACCGGTGGAAGAGCAAGCAGCGGACCAGTTGACTTCAACCTTGGTGATCATTTCTTCTCTATTTCAACGTCGACTCGCGTGCCATTTGAGACAACGTCGAATACAGGTGATAACTTGGCCAGCGCCTTAAGTCTGGCCACATTTTCAGCATCGGTCTTAACTTTGAATTTTACCCGAATGTTCTGATAGCCGTTTCTTACTTCATCTGAGATTGCCAGAAATCCTCGAAGATCGAGATCTCCCTCCAACTCTGATTCAACTTCCTCCAGTTTAATGCCGCGAACGGCAGCATGATAAACCATGGTAGTGGTTACGCAAGCCGCCAAAGCATTAAGAAGATGCTCCACAGGATTTGCTCCCTTATCTTCTCCCGCCAAGATGGGAGGCTCGTCCGCATCCAGGACGAATGGTTGTGTATGGGAAATATCCTCTCCTCCACCATAGAAGTCAGTGATGGTGGAGCGATTGTGCCCGCCATTAATCCACTTGTTGGTAATTCTGAATTTGGATTTAGCGAGGTGAGGTTGTTCACTTAGCGTACCTACCAACTCTTTGACGGCGTCAACATTTACACCGTTAAGAATTTGCTCTCTTTTTTCTGCTGTTTGCTCAGTCATTGGCGTGTTCTCCTTGTCTTCTAAGACTCCGAAGATTCTGCTGCGTCCTTACTGAATCAACCTTAGCTTGGTAGCAGAAAAGTAATTCTGAAAACCAGAAAGTCAATACGAAAAACAGCTTTCGAGAGAGATTTTTCGACATAAATAGTGGATTTTTTCAACAGGTGGACGACTAGGGATAAACTGTGGATTCCATCCCTTAATCTAAACTTAGACAGGAATCTTTCTCCTACTACATGTTGAGGAATTTTTTGGTTGGAATTTGAATGATGGAGTGAGATTGAAGTGGGATTTCGGAAGGGGGAAGGCGGATTAAGAAAGAAGGCCCTTTCTCCCTTTTCCGCGTTCCGACTTCCCCGTTCATACTTACATATTGCTATCCGGATTCGGCCTGAGGCCTAATAATCACATCAATCCTTCGGTTGATCGCCCTTCCCTCAGCCGTCTTATTAGACGCCAATGGGCGTTTGGATCCATAGCCGACGGCAATAATTTTTTCCTCTGGTAAAGTTCCATTGGCCACCAGGTAGGCGCGGACAGATTCCGCTCTTCTCTGGGATAAATGCTGGTTTTTTTCCTCTGACCCTGTACTGTCAGTATGCCCTTCAATGACAAGATTCGGCTCGCCGAAGGTGCGAATCGCTCTCTGTGCCTTGCTCAACAGTGAGTAGTTGTTTGGCATTATGACGTCTTTACCCACAGGGAAGGTGATAGCCTTCAACCTGATAACCAGTTCGGATCCTTGTTTATAAACTTCTGCCTCCTCTGGCTTGAAGTAAGATCGGACCTCGCTAAAAAGTTGATTGAATCGCCTCTCTGCTGCCAATTTCTTTTCAACTTTCTCTCTTTCGGCAGCTATCTGTTTTTTTGCCGCTAGCTCCTTCTGGCTTTGCTGTTCCAGATGAGCAATCTGCTTGTCTTTGGACTCTATCTCTCCTTGCTGGGTCTTAACCTTGTCCATGAGAAAACGATGGTCCTGCTGCAATGCGTCAATGGCACCCAAAATATTTTCTTTTTGAGTAGCCAAGGGTTGATCTCGCATATCAACTGTAGCGAGCTTGTTAGAAGTTTCGAAAAGTATTTCTTCCACCCAAAGGGTGATCATTTCCGGCTTCATTGTCTTAATGGTCTTAGTCTGGCGAGTTACTTGAACAAGACGTCCCGCCTGCAAAAGGGCTTCACCAGCCATGGCGTGGATCTTCACCTTCTGGTAAGGGTTTTTGCTTATAAAATCATCAACTGCCAGTAATTTTCTTTGTGCCTCTGCATAGGTATTGGGCGCCAATCTCTTGGCCCCTTCCTTTTCTGCTTGTCTAATAAGCTTGCGGGCCTCACCTAGAGTCTGCTCCTTAATAGCACGTAACTCAAGCTCTCGATATTGCTCCACTACTTCGGGCGCGTTCTTCTTTGCTTTTTCTATCTTGCCTTTCTCGATTGCTTCGGTGAGATCAAGAAAATCTTCTTCTACGTCCAGATATTCCTCTTCGTAATTGGTTGCGCCTGCGGCGCGAGCGAGGTCTCTGGCCTTAATGACCTGAGATAGCTCCTTTCTGGCCCGTTGAGATACTTCTTTTGCTTGTCTGAGTTGATCCTGTGCGCCGGCTATCTTTTCAATAATCTTCGATTGTTTATCTCCTCGTTCAATCCCTTTCTTGGCGTCTTGTAGTAGGTCTTCGGCTTCGGCAAAGCGATTTGGTGACAAGATGTCCACTTGTAGGTTTCTGGAATTGCGTAGGTCATTCTCTAACCATTCTACCTGTAGGGTTAAACTTTCCTGAGTCGGAAAAGGCTCAGCTTGGCTTATGTTTACAGACCAAATGACCAGAAAACACAACCAAGAGATGACTGAGATGATTATCCATTTTTTCCTGAAAAGCATTTTCTTCCCCCTTTCTCCCATTCTTTTTGTTTTTGTAATGAGGAAGAATGAAATATAAAGTTACCAGAACATGTCCCTTGCGTGTCCAACTTACGCGGGTTGCATGGCATTTTCCATGTAATCGAAGATGTTCTGAACATTAACGATCTTTTCTGCTTCCGTATCTGGAATCTCGAGATTAAATTCTTCTTCTAGAGCCATTATGAGCTCCACAACATCTAGGGAATCTGCCCCAAGGTCTTCGACAACACTAGACTGCGCGGTGACGTGTGTTTCTTCGATTCCCAACTGTCTGGCTATAATCTGCACAATGCGTTTTTTCATCTCCTAGATCCTCCTCTTTGCCTAATTTGAAGTTCCCTGCAGCACCATTTCTCGACGAAACCTCTCTAGGAGGAGTTCGACTGCCCCTATTCCTTGCCGATAACGGTTCACTCGAAGTCCTGAGATCGAGTTACTGCAGTCCGCTTTAGACGGATTCGATTTGTACGGTATCAGGGTTATGTAATTTACTTTGAAGCCTTGGCGAAAAACTGTTCGACTCTAGTGTAAATGCAAGAATCGTGCAGATGCGGGCAATTTAGGAAGGTTCGCCGCGGATAGACTATTTTTTCTCCGGAGTTTGCTGTGATTGGTTGTTTTTCAACCGTTGCTCACTCCTGCAGCTGTGAATGAAGTCGGTGTAAGTTTTGGGTATTTGCAGAGTTTTGATACAGAAAAGTGAACGGGTTCTATTTGCCCCTGGGACCGAAACAGACGCCCCTCTCAGAGCTTCTTATGAAATCCACAAGATAAGCTAGTTCTTTAGACAGCAAGTCTCTCTTTTCAAGTTCTTGGACTGCTTGGGCGAGATTGCCTTTGCGACGAAAAAGTAAGGTAAATGCCTCTTTGATCTCCCGTATGGCACGCTCGCTGTAACCCGCCCGTTCCAGGCCCACTTGGTTTACAGCTTTGACCGTGTGGGTATCGTCCATTATACAGAAAGGAGGAACATCGCGACTGGTTCGTGAAAGTCCACGAAGCATTGCGAGTTTACCTATACGAACATATTGATGAACCACGCAATTTCCAGAAATAAAGGCACCATCTCCCACTTGGACGTAGCCCGCGAGAAGGGCTCCGCCAGCTATGACCACGCCATCACCGACTTCACAGTTGTGGGCAATATGTGAGTGATTCATGAAGAAATTTTCATTGCCGATGATGGTGGAAGTTTCCGGTTTGGTACCTCGGTGGATCTGAACATGCTCCCTTATTATGTTACGGTGACCTATTTTCAAGTATGTTTTGCCACCTTTAAATTCCCTGTCCTGAGGCTCATGGCCTATAACAGCACCCATGTGAATAATATTGTCTTCACCAATCTCGGTCCACCCTGTCAAATAAGCGTGTGCCATTACCCGAGTTCCTCGACCGATCCGTACCCGGCCGTCAATAATCACGTAAGGACCGATCACAGCCTCTTGATGAATCTCTGCCTTGGGATCTATAACTGCAGTAGGGTGTATAGTCATTTTTGTTGGCATGTAATGAGCCTCTCCTAAGGCGCCGACCAGATTACCTCGTCCTGATCATTCAAGACTGAAAAGTTCGCAGTTCCATCGTAGTTTACTGCCAACTTGGCACTCCCCTTTGGTCCAATAATTTGCAGTGCAGGTTGGCCATCTGTCAAATTCAGAACCAGACGGGACATCTGATTGCTGTCATAGAAAGTGATTTCCGTTCGGTCTGAGGTGGTCGCCATGGACAGCCGCTCATTTCCATTGGTATCAGCGAGGCTCAGTTGTTGGGTAACGATTTCCAAAGCGGTAACTCTGGCTGAACGCACTTCACGCTCAAGCTGTTTGACCCGACCAAAAACCAGTCCTGCAGCAATAAATATCAGCAAAGGTAGAATAAAGGTCCTGGTCTCTACAGTCAAACGATCATAATAACCACCGAGAAGCATAAAAAAAATCACCAATGCCAATAGTTTTGGCCAATCCCTTGTAACGGTCATCAAACCCTCCTGTTTTTCCGTCGCCACCGTATTTCATGAATTCCCGTCTCTCTTCGATTTCTGCTTGGAGCAACACCCAAAGTATCCAGCCTATCGTATAAGATCATCTTTTGCTTAGCAAATCGATGCCTTTTGTCAAGGATAAAGGGATACGGATAATCCATTTCGTCGATTTTTAAAAATTTGCTTAAAAATGTTTTTTTGCTTCAAGGGGGAGGTTACATTTAGAAAGTTTAAGGTGGGTCACACGAGCAGAATGAACGCTTACCCTTTGGCTTCCAGAAGTGCTAGCCGGGAGGGGAAACTATGTATATAGATGAACTCGTTACCGCAAAAAATATAGAAGAAATAAAAACCAACCTTGGTGATTTCGACTATGCTGATGAGATAGAAGTTGGCGACGTCATCTCAGTAATAGAATGCGCCGACGGATACAGGATTATTGCGTGGGAGAACCGCTATGACGAACGCAATGCTGTCATTGATTTTGGCGACGATTACCTCTGGGGTGAATGGGACGGGGACAGGATAACAGTGGAGTATGGAGATGAACTTTTGGCTTACGACATAGAAGGCGACTGCAAATTCCTTGGGGTGATATAAAAGGCGCATATTGCACCAAATCCCGGGGATTTAGGTGTCAGGTGTCAGGTTTCAGGTGTCAGGAAAGAGACAATTAAGGGTAAAACCCTACACCTGAACACTGAAACCTTAGGCATTGACCAGCTTCATGCCAGCTTCAGGATAGCGGGACCCTGCGGCAACACCTCTCGGACAGATCTCTTCAATCCGTTTCAGGTCCTCTGGAGTCAGTTCCAATCCCAGAGCGGCAACATTCTCCTCAAGGTAAGTTTTCCGTTTGGTTCCAGGAATTGGAGCTACGTCCTTTCCCTGGGCTAATACCCAAGCCAGGGCCAGCTGGGCGGAAGTGCAGTTCTTCTCCGCCGCCATCTCCTCAATTTTTTTGACCAGAACAAGATTTTGCTCGAAATTCTCCTCTTGAAAGCGGGGCGAATATCGCCGCCAATCATCCTCTTGCAGGTCAGCCACTTTAGTAATTTCACCTGTGAGAAATCCTCTTCCCAGCGGACTGTAGGGAACTAATCCAACCGAAAGTTCTCGGCAGGTGGAGAGAATTTCATCCTCTACGTCACGGCTCCAGAGTGAGTATTCCGTCTGCAAAGCTGTAATGGGATGAACCGAGCAGGCGCGGCGGATGGTTTGGGGGCCAGCTTCGGAGAGACCGAGGTATCTCACTTTTCCCTCCTTAACTAGACCAGCCATGGCACCAACCGTTTCTTCGATGGGCGTGTTCTGATCCACCCGATGCTGGTAATAGAGGTCTATGGTCTCAATTCCCAATCGGCGTAAACTCCCTTCGCAGGCTGAGCGAACGTATTCTGGCCTGCCATTTATCTGATGCTGTCTAACGTCATCTGTCCTAACGATGCCAAATTTGGTAGCCACGATTACTCTGTCTCGACAGCCTCTTATCGCTTTGCCCAGCAGTTCTTCGTTCGTTCCCCTTCCATACATATCCGCAGTGTCGAAAAAATTGATCCCCAATTCCAGGGCGCGCTCAATGGTTTCGATGGATTCCTCTTCGTTATGGCTGCCGTAGAACTCCGACATTCCCATGCAGCCTAGCCCCATGGCCGAAACTTCAAGCCCTTCTTTGCCTAATTTTCGTTTTTCCATCGCTCCCGTTCCTTTCTTCGTTGCTTTGCTCTTCCTGGGTTATCTGCCCTTCACTCAGGCCAGATGGTTGATATTTTCGTGCGGTGTCTACCGAAAAACCACCCTCTCCTCCGGTTTCTCTAGAGGTTCCGGGAAATCGTTGAATGGAAAGGGACGCTGGTTTTTGTTCAAAGTAAGATAACGGATAACGTCGTAGGCGTAAGTTGATAGTTTATTAGAGAAATTTCTAACAGGCTTACTGTAATCCAGGGTTATCAAAAGAAAGATGTACTGAAACACAACGGCTATCTGGACAATAATTTTAATAATTTCAAAAACCAAAAGATAGAGGAGAGTGTAGAGTAGCCGAATGAGGATGTTCTTTCTCGACGGAGTCATTTCTTCCGGGATTTGCATTCTGGCCCCCCTAGCCGGATATTTCATGAATCACTTGCTACGACCGCGAAACTGGGAACCCGCTTGTCGAAGATACCGCATACGGTGCGATGCGGGACTGAGTGGAGCGTGGGGAGCGCGAATAGTATGGCTCCCCTTCCGGGCGTCCGCGGGTTCGCCACCCTCATTAAAGATAACCTCCACAAAGACCAGGGAAAATGATAAAATTTAATCCAGCCGGAAATTGTAGTATAACATCACTGGTGAGTAACCGCTCCTTGCCTTATAACTGAAATTTATCGCATGCCTGCTGAAAAGCCCAGCCACTCTATCCAATTGGCAGAGAGAGTGGCAATCATCTCTGATCCCCATGCTAATCTCAGGGGCATTGAACTCGCCTATAATAAAATAAAATCGTTAGGGATAGAGCAAATAATCTGTTGCGGTGACCTTGTCGGTTACGGCCATGAACCCAATGAGGTGGTCGAGTTTTTTCGCGT
Organism: Deltaproteobacteria bacterium; assembly: GCA_022340905.1. GTDB lineage: Bacteria > Desulfobacterota > Syntrophobacteria > BM002 > BM002 > BM002. The sequence continues at coordinate 85,801 of JAJDNB010000095.1, forward strand.
GCGGGGCATTCACACCATTTCTGGAAATCACGACCGCTTGGTATGCGGACAAGGTGAAGCCAAAGGATGGAATCCATTTGCCCTTAAAAAAATCGACTGGACCAAATCAGTCCTTACTAAAGAAAATCTTACCTATCTATCCAAACTACCCGTGAGCATTGTCACAGACGAGTACTGCATTGTTCACGGAGCCTGGAGCGATACCGACAAATACTTATTTGAAGAAAGGGATTTTTTCGAGGAGTTGGAACACCTGCCTGCAACCCTCGTTTTCTATGGACACACCCACATGCCTTGTGTCTTTCAGTTCCTTCTAGCAGAAGGAAAGTTTGATTAT